>SHVW01000124.1 GCA_009694085.1 Alphaproteobacteria bacterium | reverse complement strand
CGTGCCTGTCATCACCCTGGTCGGCCGGCGTCTGCTCGGACGCTATGGGTTGGCCCTGCTCCGCGCGGTCGGGTTGGACGAGGGCATCGCGTTTTCTGCCGATGAATATGTCGCGCGGGCTAAAGCTCTCGCCGACGATCGCAATCTCCGCCGCGTGCTCCACGGCAGCCTACGCCAGCGCATGGCGGCATCGATGCTGTGCGACGGCGCGAGTGGAGCGCGGGATCTGGAAGCAGCCTATCGCCGCATGTGGCGGCGCTGGTGCGAATCATGAGCCGAGCCATTCAGCGCGAACATCGGGATCGATCTCGCCCGGTAATTGGCGCGCTTTGAGTGCGGCAAATTCAGATTCCGACAATAGTTCGCCGAGTGCCCACACCGCCATGGCGCGCACGAGCGGGGAGAGATCGGCGAGCAACGCCTCAGCCTGCGCTGCTAAGTTCGACGCCCTGCTATTGCCGATCGCGATCAGCACGTTGCGCACGAAGCGGTCGCGGCCCAATCGTTTGACCGGTGTACCCGCGAACAGCGCGCGGAAGGCCGTATCGTCGAGACGTGCCAAATCGGCCAATGCCGGCGCCGACAGTTCGGCGCGCAGGGCCAGCGCGGCATCGGCGCTGGCGCGCGCGAAACGGTTCCACGGGCATACGGCCAGGCAATCGTCGCAGCCATAGATTCGGTTGCCCAGGGGGCGGCGGAACTCGCGCGCGATGTGGCCCTTATGCTCAATCGTGAGATAGGAAATGCAGCGCTGAGCGTCGAGTTGATAGGGCGCGGGGAAAGCGGCAGTCGGGCAGACATCCAGGCAGCGCCGGCAGGTACCGCAATGGTCGGCTTCAGGCGGGTCAACTGGCAGATCGAGGGTGGTAAAAATTTCACCAAGGAACAGCCAGGAGCCGAATTCCCGTGAGACCAGATTGGTATGCTTGCCCTGCCAGCCCAGGCGGCTTTGCGCCGCCACGGTTTTCTCTAGAATTGGCGCGGTGTCGACGAACACCTTAACTGCGGTACCGTGCCGGTCGACAATCCAACGCGCCAATGCCTTCAGGCGTTTCTTGACGACGTCGTGATAGTCGCGTCGACGCGCATAGAGCGAGATCGTGGCGCGCTCGCGTCGGGTGAGATTGGCGAATGCGTCCTCATCGGTGCCGTAGTTCTGTCCCAGCACGACGATCGACTTGGCTTCAGGCCAGAGCGCATGCGGATCGCCGCGCCGATCCGCCGTGTCGGCAAGCCAGCCCATGTCGCCATGCCGTCCTTCGACGAGGAAGGTCCGGAGGCGGTCTCTTGCTTGTGTAGCAAGCGTGGCGGGCGCGAAACCGACGGCGTCGAACCCGAGTGCCAATGCTTGCGCCCGGATCGCCTCGCCCCCGGTGGCCATAGCGGTGTCAGCCGCGGCCGCGATAGCTGGGTACGCCCTGGTCGGGTAGCCACAATCGGGCCGGCGGTCGGCCGGTCTGGAAGAACACGTCGATCGGCATGCCGCCGCGCGGATACCAGTACCCGCCAATCCTCAGCCAGGCCGGCTTCAGAGCAGCAATCAGCCGTTTGGCGATGTCGAGCGTGCAGGCCTCATGAAACCCGCCGTGATTGCGGAACGAAGCGAGAAAAAGTTTGAGCGACTTGCTCTCCACGATCAGCCGGCGCGGTACATAGTCGATGACGAGGTGAGCGAAATCTGGCTGTCCCGTGATCGGACAGAGCGTGGTGAACTCCGGCGCCACGAAGCGCACGAGATAGGTCGTGCCGGGATGGGGATTGGGCACGCTTTCCAGTTTCGCAGCCGCGGGCGAAGCCGGCAAAGTGCTGGGACGGCCGAGTTGTGTCAGGGCAGGCCGGGGCGAACGGGCCTGTTTCTTTCTCGTAATCTTGGTGTTCATGGCGATCTCGATGACAAGGGGCTAAACGATCCGGTCCTTAGTCATCATTTTCTCGACAAAGCGCCCCTGGCCCAGGGGATCGTCGCTGAACAGGAAGCGGACCTTGGCGATGGTCGTATCGACCTCCGCCGGCGGCGCGCCTTTGCAGGTCAGGAAGATGTCGGAATTGCTGAGGACGAAGGTCTGGCCTTCATAAGCCTGGATCAGCGAGTCGAAAGTGGCCGCCGCCACGCGCGTGTGGTGCTCTTTGCGGTTATAGGGCTTCAGGCGCGACAGATGGACGTGCAGGCCGATCCGCTCCTCCCGGCTCTGTCCCAGCCGATTGAGGTGGTCGAGCAGCAGGTATTCCTGGCTCGGGCCCTTTCCCGGGCGCGACATGACCGGCGACGACATCGGCGCGCAACACTCCGCAGTTTTGGTTGTGCTCGTCCCCGCGCTGGGTTTTGAGCCCAGATCTAAGACTCGACAAGCACGAGTCTAACACGCCCCGCCCATACGACGCAGCGGAAAGCCATTGGACTCATGCGACCGATGGCCTGGTAGACGCAGTTCGGCGAGCGCTGAAGAAAAATTAATTGCAAATGCGTATCATTATTAATAACATATGATTATGGATCGTCAGGTGACCATGGAAGGTGAGTTTGCAGACCCTATTGCGCAGATACCCTCGTGCGGCCAGGGTCCATCGGCCATGGCGACGATTGCCCGTCCCGATGACTAGCGGATGGGCGCCGAGTCCCAGGCTCGCCTGATCATCGCGGCGATGGTTTGCCATTTGTCGTAGGAGCGCGGTGTCGGCGTAGCCAGGCTGCGATCAATCGATCGGTGGTATGTCGCCTGCCGTTTGGGCGCGCGCGAACGCGTCCACGAACGCGGCAAGTTCGCCGGCTTCGATTGCTTGACGCAACGCGGCCATTAGATCCTGAAAATAGGTCACGTTGTGCTGAGTCAGCAGCATATGTCCGAGGATTTCGTCGGCCTTGGACAGGTGATGGAGATAGGCGCGGCCGTACCGAGTGCAAGCCGGGCAGCGGCAATCCGGATCGAGCGGGCGTCCATCTTCGGCATGACGGGCATTGCGGATGTTGACGGTGCCGCGGCGCGTGAAGGCCTGGCCGGTGCGGCCGGACCGGGTGGGCAGCACGCAATCGAACATGTCGATGCCGCGCTGGACCGCGCCGACGATGTCGGCTGGCTTGCCTACACCCATCAGGTAGCGCGGTCGATCGGCTGGCAGATGGGGCACGGTTACGTCGAGCGTCTGAAACATGAGCGTTTGGCCTTCTCCGACGGCGAGCCCGCCGACGGCGTAACCGTCGAAGCCGATATCCCGTAGCGCCGCCGCCGATTCCGTTCGTAGATCGCTATAGATACCGCCCTGGACAATGCCGAAAAGACCGTACCCCGGGCGCGCGACAAACGCCTCGCGCGATCGCCGGGCCCAACGCATGGATAGGCGCATGGACTGAGCCGCGACCTCGGCGGTTGCGGGAAAGGGCGTGCATTCGTCAAAGGTCATGGTGATGTCGGCGTCGAGCAGGTGCTGAATCTCGATCGAGCGTTCCGGCGTCAGCGCGATCGACGACCCGTCGAGGTGGGATTGGAAAGTGACGCCGCTCTCTTCGATGCGACGCAGCTTGGCCAGCGACATGACCTGATAACCGCCGGAATCGGTCAAAATCGGTCCGGGCCAATTCATGAATTTGTGCAGGCCGCCCAGCCGGGCGACGCGCTCGGCGCCGGGCCGCAGCATGAGATGATAGGTGTTGCCCAGGATGATATCCGCGCCGGTCGTCCGCACCGCCTCGGGCGTCATCGCCTTAACCGTGGCGGCCGTGCCGACCGGCATAAAAGCAGGTGTGCGAATGGTGCCATGGGCGGTTTCGATTCGGCCCAATCGAGCGGCGCCATCGCGCGCGATCACCGTGTAGTCCAGGCCGGCAGTCATGGTATTTCCTCGTCGTGGCGATGCAGCAGGCAAGCGTCGCCATAGGAATAAAATCGATAGCCCGTGCGGATGGCATGGTCATAGGCAGCACGCATGCGCCGCAAACCTGAAAATGCGGCGACCAGCATGAACAGGGTAGATCGGGGCAGGTGAAAATTGGTTAGCAGCAGATCGACCGCGCGGAAGCGATAGCCTGGCGTGATGAAAATGGTGGTCTCGCCGACGAAGGGCGCCACACGCCCATCGGTGCCAGACGCCGATTCCAGCAACCGCAGCGCTGTTGTTCCGACCGCGACGACCCGCCCGCCGGAGGCTCGTGTGGTATTCACGGCATCGACCGCCTCAGGCGCAATCTGCCCCCATTCGGCATGCATGCGATGATCCACCGTGTCTTCCACCTTAACCGGCAGGAACGTGCCAGCGCCGACATGGAGCGTTACCCTGGCATGTGCGATACCGCGCGCCGCCAGCGCGTCGAGCAGCGCAGGCGTGAAATGCAATCCCGCCGTGGGAGCGGCAACCGCACCGGGGTGGGTGGCGAAGACGGTTTGATAGTCCTCGCGGTCGCGTGCGTCTGGGCCATCGGGTCGGGGAATATAGGGTGGTAGGGGCATGCGGCCCTGGCGCTTCAGGGCTTTCAATAGAGCGTCATCGCCGACATTGAAACGCAACGTGACCTCGCCAGCCTCGCCCTTTTCCACCACTTCAGCCACGAGATCGCCGGAGAAGTCGATCGTGTTGCCTTGCTTCAAGCGCTTGGCTGGCCGGGCGAAGGCGCGCCAGGTGTCGCCGGATATTTTCTTGTGCAGCGTTGCTTCTATTGCTGCGGCACCCCGCCGTCCGGACAGACTGGCCGGGATGACGCGGGTATCGTTGACCACGAGAAGGTCGCCGGGGTGCAGGCACGTGGGCAGGTCGGTCACTGCACGATCGGTCAGCTCCTCGTCAACCTCGAGCAACCGCGCCGCGTCGCGCGGCAAGGCAGGCCGTGCCGCGATCAGGGTACGCGGCAGGTCGAAGTCGAAAAGGTCAACCCGCATCGGGCGGTTGATTCCGGGGTCGGCGCCGACGCATATACATAAGCCAGCCGATTGGGCCGAGCACCAGCACAATCACAATCCACCCGATGCGCGGGCCGAGCGGACAGCGCGTGCCCGCCGGCGGCAGGAACGGCCCGCCTCGGGGCGAGGCGACGACGTGGACAAGCGGGGCCACGCCGAAAACGATCAAGATGGTCCAGGCGAGCCAGGGTTCCATGGCGCTTCAATAGCAGATTTCCATGCGCAGACCACGCCGGTCGCGTCCCGCTACAGCACCGGGACGCCCGGTCACGTGGACGGCTTGCCCGGCCGCTAGGCGGCGGGCGGTCCAGCAACAGGCATAGGCGTCGAGCAGATCGTCCGGCACCGCCCGGCGGCGGCGAAACTCGGGCTGCAAGCGCTCCAGCCAAGCATCGACGTCTATGAATCCGGCGCGTTTCAAGAGGCTGCGGCGTTTATCTAAACCGGCACGGGTCTTCTTACTTTGGACGAGGGCTTGCCCATTGTTGAGCGCACGAAAGATCAACTCGGGGTGGGCTTCGCAGAGACGTGCTTGTCGAGCCGGTGTAATCCAGCGGTCGATTTCGGCGATCAGGGGCAGCAGGTGCCAGGCTTGCTTGCTGATACCTTTGCCGTCTGTGCGTGCCCAGCGATTGGCATTGGCGTAGTCGGGGAAGTCGAGGAGTGGCCGACGCAGATGCAAGAACACGCTCAACATACGCGGCCAGCCCAGCAGGTCACGCGCGGCTTGGTCGCAATGGCGCGCACCGGAATCGGGCAGGCCGATAGGCATGTCGACGGCGGCTTTGGCGAATGGAGCGGCGACCGCTGCACGCCAGTCCAGTGCGATCTCCACCTCGACGTGTCCCGGTTCGGCCGTGCCGCGCACCACCATCCAGCCGGCGCGGCAGCCGTCGATTCCCATGACGCGCACGATAACTTTTCCTTAACCTTTGTCGGTTAGAGTGATCCTCGACGCATGGATTTCGGCCGAGCCGGCCTCCCCGATCGGTCCTTTCATCGTCATGACCTCCCTGTTCAACTAGGCCGCCCCACCGGGGCGGCCATTTTCTTTCCTGTCAAGCCTGCAAAGGGTCAGGAACGGCGACCTATTCCAGGGCTTGACGGGCTATTTGCGGCCCGGCTACCTTCCGCCTCGTAGGCAAGTTGAACAGGGAATGGCTAAGCCGCGAAAGGGTCGCCCAGAAGGGCGACCCTTTTATAATTTGCGGGCGACCTAGCCCACCTGCGATTGCCCGAATCTATAATTTTGGGGGCAGCAAATGGCCGATACGGGCGCCCATAAATTCGACACGCTCACCCTCCATGCCGGTCAGCAGCCAGATCCCGCGACCGGCGCGCGCGCGGTGCCGATCTATCAGACCACATCCTATGTTTTCCGCGACGTCGACCATGCCGCCGCCCTGTTCAACCTTGAGCGGGCCGGACACATCTATTCCCGGATTTCCAATCCGACGGTCGCGGTTTTGGAAGAGCGTCTCGCCGCGTTGGAAGGCGGGGTAGGGGCGATCTGTACCGCCAGCGGCCAGGCGGCCCTGCATCTGGCGATCGTCACGCTGATGGGCCAGGGCAGCCATATCGTGTCGTCCAGCCGCATCTATGGCGGCAGCCACAATCTCTTCACTCACACCCTGCCGCGCTTCGGTATTACCGCAAGCTTCGTCGATCCGCGCGATCATGCCGCCTTCAAGGCGGCGATCCGGCCGGAGACACGGGTGATTTTTGCCGAGACTCTGGGCAATCCAGGGCTGGAAGTTCTCGACATCCCCGCCGTGGCCGAAATCGCCCATGGCGCGGGCCTGCCGCTGATGATCGATTCGACCTTTGCCACGCCCTATCTGTGCCAGCCCATCGCCTGGGGTACTGATATCGTCATGCATTCGGCGACGAAGTGGTTGGGCGGCCACGGCCTCGCCATCGGCGGCGCGATCGTCGATGGCGGTCGGTTCGATTGGGAGAAATCGGGCAAGTTTCCAACCCTGACCGAGCCCTATGCCGGTTATCACGGCCTGGATTTCGCCGAAGAGTTCGGGCCCCAGGCATTCATCATGCGCGCGCGGGCCGAAGGGTTGCGCGATTTCGGCGCCGCCATGAGCCCGCAAAACGCCTTCTATATCCTGCAAGGCGTCGAAACCTTGCCCGTTCGCATGGCGCGCCATGTCGAGAACGCGCGCAAGATCGTCGCGTTTCTAGACGGCCATGCCGCCGTCGCCTGGGTGGCGTATCCGGAACTCCCGAGCCACCCCGATCGCGCTCTGGCCGCCCGCCTATTGCCGCGCGGGGCCGGCTCCATGGTCACGTTCGGCGTCAAGCCCGGCCCGGCCGGTGCGCGTGCAGCGGGAAAGCGTTTCATCGAGCGGCTCGCGTTGTTCTCTCATCTCGCCAATGTGGGCGACGCCAAATCCCTCGTCATTCATCCCGCCAGCACGACGCACCAGCAGATGGACGAAGCCGCCCTCAAGGCGGCTGGCATCGGCGAGGAATTGATTCGCCTGTCCGTGGGGCTGGAGGATGCCGGCGACTTGATCGGCGATCTCGATCAAGCGCTCAAGGCCGCCCAGCGAGGTTAGTCGATGGAATTGTTGGTTCAAGGCCGCAAGGCGTTTGCCGCAACCGGCGGCAAGCCCTTCGATCCGGCATTGCCGGCGGTCGCCTTCGTCCATGGCGCAGGCATGGACCATACGGTCTGGGCACTTCAGACGCGCTATTTCGCCAATCACGGCCGCGCCGTCCTGGCCGTCGATTTGCCCGGCCATGGCCGCTCGGCCGGACCGTCGCTCGGCTCGATTGAGAAAATCGGCGCTTGGCTGCTCGATCTGATTGCCGCCGCCGGCGCATCGCGCGTCGCTTTGGTTGGTCACAGCATGGGCGCGATTGCCGCGCTCGAAGCCGCTGCCCAGTCGGGGCGGTACGCTCCGGCGATCGACCGTTTGGCCTTGTTGGGCGTTGCCGCCCGCATGCCCGTGCATCCCGATCTGCTCAAGGCGGCCGCGGCCGGCGATCACGGCGCGCTCGACATGATGGTCGGCTGGGGTTTGGGAAAGAGAGCTCAGATGGGCGGCTATGTTGCGCCTGGGCTATGGCTCGCCGCCGGCAGCATGCGCTTGTTGGAGCGAGGTGCTGCCGATGTATTGGCATCGGACCTGTCCGCCTGCAATGCCTATGGCCGCGGTCTGGAGGCGGCTGGCGAGATCGCCTGCCCGGTGTTGCTCTTGGTGGGCGAGGGCGACCGCATGACTCCTGGCAAGGCAGCGGTTGAACTTGCCAAACGCATTCGGGATGGGCGCACGGTCGTGCTCAAGCAAGCCGGCCATCTCATGATGATCGAGCAGCCGGGCGAAACGCTGGACGCGCTCACCCACTTCATTTGACCGCAAATCCGGATCAGGCAGCCATGGCCGAAGACGTTATCGAGACGCGCGCACGCTATCGTCATTTCCTGTCCATTCCAACGCGATGGATGGACAACGACAATTACGGCCACGTCAACAATGTGACCTATTATTCCTACTTCGACACGGTGGTGAACGCCTATCTCATCCGCGAAGGCGGGCTCGATATCCATGCAAGCCCCGTTGTGGGCTATGTCGTGGAAACCCAGTGCCGTTATCGCAAGCCGATCAGCTTCCCCGAAACCATCGATGCCGGGTTGCGCGTGGGCAAGCTCGGTAACTCAAGCGTTCGGCTGGAGATTGCGATCTTCCGGCAGGGCGAGGACGACGCGGCGGCGTCCGGCTATTTTGTCCATGTCTGGGTCGATCGGGCGACCAACAAGCCCGTGTCCATTCCGGGGCCGATTCGCGCGGCGCTTGAGCGGCTGAAGCCAGCGGGCTAGGTTCGAAAAGACGACGGGGCGCGGCACCCCCGGGGGAGAGGGATTGCCGCGCCCCGTGCAAGCGCAGACCGCATTTTTGCGACTGGCTATCAGGCAGCAGTTAGGCCGCCTGCTTCTCGACGCCAACCGCCTTGGCGCTCAGCTCGCCGATCGCGATCTTGCGCGGCTTGAGCGCCTCGGGCACGTCACGGGCGAGCTCGATGCCGGTACCGGCGATGTTACTTTTTGACGCCGGTGTTCTGGAAACGCCTGGCGAATTTGGCCAGCTGGCCGCCGCTGTCGACCAGGCGGTGAACGCCGGTCCAGGCCGGGTGGGATTTCGGGTCGATCTCCAGGCGCAGCGTATCCCCCGCCTTGCCCCAGGTCGAACGCGTCTTGAACGCGCTGCCGTCCGTCATGATGACGTTAATCTCGTGGTACTCGGGGTGGATGCCGTCTTTCATGGGGGTACTCCGCTGGGGCGGCCGGTCATATACCTGAATGGGGGGGCAGTGGCAAGCCTGGGGCGGAAGCATCGGGCTCGGCCGGGTCTCCGGTTGCTTCGGGCGCCCGGCTCGTGTACCGCTAAGGCGCGTGAAAACAAGGCTTTTTTAGGGCTCCCATGGCGCTTGACGAGACCGCATTTGAGAAACTGGCAACAGCCACTCTGAGCCGGCTGGCGGATGCCATCGAAGACGGTCTGGCCGACCATGTCGAGGTCGAGTTTCAGGGCGGCATTCTGACCGTCGATCTCGACGATGGCGGTCAATACGTCATCAACAAGCATGGCCCGAACCGCCAGATCTGGCTGTCCTCGCCCAAGAGCGGCGCTTGGCATTTTGCCTGGGATGAAGCCGGACAAGCCTGGGCTTCCACCCGCGCACCCGCGATCCTGGAGGGGCTTCTGTCCCAGGAATTGTCGGCTGCGACCGGCGTCACGATCGAATTGTGATCTCACGATGATGCGCGAACCTTCCTACGCCGAAGCCGGCCCATCCGCTGACCGCGCATCCAGTGAGCGGCAGTCCGCGCGCTCGATTAAGCCGTTGCGGGCGCTGATGCCCTATCTGCGCCCCTATGGCGGCGCGATCCTGGCGGCACTGTTGGCGTTGACGGTGGCGGCCGGTACGGTTCTGCTGATGGGCGTCGGACTTCGTCTTCTGGTGGATCAAGGGTTCGGTGCCGGTGGCAATCCCGATCTGCTCGACCGTGCCGTCCTGGTCCTGCTGGGCGCGGTTGCGGTAATGGCGGCGGCCAGTTACGCGCGGTTCTACCTTGTGAGCTGGATCGGCGAGCGCGTGGTCGCCGATTTGCGCCGGGCCGTGTTCGACCATGTGATCCGGCTCGATCTTGGATTTTTCGAGGTCACGCGTACCGGCGAAATTCTAACCCGATTGACCACGGATACGACGCTGATCCAAGTCACCGTCGGCACGGCCGCCCCGATCGCGTTGCGCAATCTGCTGATGTTTACCGGCGGCGCGGCGATGCTGGCCGTAACCAGCGCCAAGCTGACCGGCTTGGTGTTTCTCGTGGTTCCGCTGGTGCTGGTGCCGATCCTGGTCTATGGCCGCCGCGTGCGACGGTTGTCGCGCGCGGCCCAGGACCGGGTGGCCGACGTCGGCGCTTATGTCGAGGAATCGCTGAATGCTATTCGTACCGTCCAAGCCTTCGGTCACGAGGCGATCGATCGTCAGCGCTTTGCCCAGCGGGTGACTGAGGCCCTGACGACCTCGCTCGACCGGGTGCGCGCGCGCGCCTGGCTGACGGCGCTGGTCATCATGTTCGTGTTCGGCGCGATCAGCGCTGTGCTATGGATTGGCGGTCACGACGTGATCGCGGGTCGCATCAGTGCGGGCGAGCTCTCCGCATTCGTGTTTTACGCCATCGTCGTCGCCGGCTCGGTCGGCGCGATCAGCGAGGTCATGGGCGATCTTCAACGCGCAGCCGGCGCGGCCGAACGGCTCATGGATCTGCTGGCGACTGAGGCCAAGATTGCGGCACCGGTTGATCCGGTTTCTCTTCCTAAACCCGCCCGCGGCGCCATCCGGTTCGAGCGCATCACATTCCGTTACCCCGCCCGGCCCGACCGCTCTGCGCTCGACGCCTTCGATTTGTCCGTCGAGCCGGGCGAGCGCGTGGCCCTGGTTGGCCCATCCGGCGCGGGCAAGACCACGGTCTTCCAGTTACTTTTGCGCTTCTACGATCCCCAATCCGGGTCGGTCGCGCTCGACGGGGTCGATCTGAGCCGCGCCGATCCCGCGACGGTTCGGGCGCGCATCGGGCTTGTGCCCCAGGAGCCCGTGATCTTCTCGGCCGATGCCTGGGAGAATATCCGCTACGGCCGCCCCGAAGCGAGCGATGGCGAGGTGCGCGCCGCAGCCGAAGCGGCGGCGGCCACGGAGTTCCTTGACCGACTTCCCCAGGGTTTCGCCACCTTCCTCGGCGAAAAGGGCGTGCGGTTGTCGGGCGGTCAGCGCCAGCGCATGGCAATCGCCCGTGCCATCCTGCGCAATCCTGCGGTCCTCTTGCTCGATGAGGCAACCAGCGCGCTCGACTCCGAAAGCGAGCAACTGGTCCAACAGGCGCTCGACCGCCTGATGGTCGGCCGCACCACGCTGGTGATCGCTCATCGTCTGGCGACGGTCCAGAAAGCGGACCGCATCGTGGTGATCGATCAGGGCCGCATCGTCGCCCAAGGTCGCCATGGCGAGTTGATGCGGGCCGGCGGGCTTTACGCGCGCCTGGCGCAATTGCAATTCGACCAGGCGGTAGAGGGCGTCGCAGGGGCGGTCGGCAGGTGAATCGCTTCAGGTTAACGGGGGTTTCTGGCGGATGAGGGTTTCGAGGTAGTCTGGCTCGAGATTGGCGAGTTTTCGCTGGACCTTGAGGCTGTGTTTGTCCATTGGGTTTCGGACCAGGTTGATGGCCATGTGTTTGACGACGGCCATGTTGTGGGGACCGTATTGGGTTCGCAGGCGGGCGAGGACGTCGTGGAAGACCACGTCGAGCACCCAATGGAGGCGGTTTTCGACGTGCCAGTGAGTACGCAGGGCGTGAGCGA
>SHVW01000123.1 GCA_009694085.1 Alphaproteobacteria bacterium | reverse complement strand
ACAGATACCGCTATCCGAGAGCCGCCTACGCCGCCAAGTTCGCCATCGTCGCCAGCATCGTCAATCTCGTCACAGGCTTTTGAAGCGGCGGAGCTTCGCCCACCTTGCCGCCGCCCTACGCCAAAGCTACTTTTGCAACAGGTCTATTGCAAATAAATTGATCGAGACTGACGATTATGTCTCCATGATGATGAATGGCACGGCTTGGTATAATCGGCCCGGGCCATGGCCAGTCATGAAGCTAGAATTGAATCCTCGGCCGCAGATTTCAGGAAAAATTCATAGCCGCGGCGGCCTCTACGCCTATCCTCAGCATCGCAAACGTGGGCTCGCCTATGCGGCAACGCGGCTGATGCGCTCAATCTCTTTGATGGACAACATCGCCTGGACGGTCAGCCAGACTTCTCGCGCGGGTGTCTCAAAGAACTTGCCCATCGATGTGTTCGGATACACCTACTGTGAGCTAGCCTTTACCAACGCTCGAATCCCCTTTGCTGGGAAACCTGTGGATGTTTACTTCGTTACGGTCAGCGGGGCCGAAATGGCTGCTCAGTTAAGTGGCGACATCGACTGGTTGAGGATGCGCTGCAACCAAGATCTCAGCAACATTGCCGCGGCATGGCGTGGGGCGCAGCGGCACGATCAGGCGGTTGAACCGACGCGTCTCACCACCGTCGCGTGACCATTTGACCTCGGAATAGCGGCGGGTGCGCATAGACCAAGCGGTGCATAATTGTTGCTCCGAGTTCTCGCGATAAACCTTCACCGGATAGTCGCCGAGAAGCATGTTCGTGTAGTCGCGCCCGCCGTCGAGTGTAGCTCTGCGATCATAGCGTGTGAGACGGTACCCCGCTGGATTGAACGAGCTGGTATCAAACACATGTACTAGACAGTTTGGTGCCATCTTACTGAGTCCAGCAAGATCAAAGGACGCATCAGGCGACTCAAAATGCGCGCAAACTCAGCATCGCGCGTATGGATCGCGTCGTTGCTGTAGTGCTTCTCGACTAGGTAAGCGTCGGGTTCAGTTATCATGAGATGCGAATACCAGTGAGCAACCGTCATGTCCGACCCCCGCAGCTTGATCACCGGCCGCCGGTTTGAGGCGTGCGACCGTTCACATGATCCTAACCTGTGGATAACTATAGGCCGACAATCGCGGAGGAGTCCACGGGCTCGCGGGAGATCGAATGGGTAGGCTAGCTTACAGGACACCGACATATTGTAAATCAAATGAGTATAAAATTGTAATTATGAAACCCAAGCGACAGCGGGCGACGGCATTGGCGCGGTTTACGCGCCGATCATCGCGGCCTGGCTATCCGGCTCACATCCACCGGACGCAGAGTCCGCCGCAGGATGCTCCATTCCCGGCGCAACCCGGCGTCGAGCGCAACCGAGCGCGCGAATGCCGCATCCGCCTCGTTGTCGCGGCCGAGCAGGAAGAGCGCGCGCGCGCGGCAGAACTGGGCGCCGGCATGGGCCGGCTGGAGTTGGCAGGCCAGCGCCTGAGCCGCGAGCGCCAAGTCGTGGCGACCGTGTTTGTGGGTGGCGACGCCGAGCTGGAAATGCCCGTCGGCCAGAGCAGGCGATAGAACGGCGGCACGGCGGAACATAGCGGCGGCGCCGATGGGATCGCCTGCGCTGAGACGCGCCTTGCCGCATGCCAATGCCGCGGCGGCATCGTGGGGCACCAATTGAACGGCGCGGTTGAGATGGGTTACGGCAAGGCCGGCCCGGCCATGACTGGCCAAGACGGTTCCGAGCGCCAGATGAGCCGCGCCATCGTCGGGATATCGCGTGACCAGCCGACGCAGCGCTGTCGCGGCCTCTTCAACTCGGCCCGCTCCTAACAGCCGGTCGACGTGCTGGCGCAGTTGCCCGCGGTCGGCGGGACCTTCCCGCTCGGGCCCAGCGGTCGAGTCGATCATGGTGCCGCATACTTCGCGGTTGGCGCCTGGCGCGACAGATGGAACAACGATTCCCCCACGGGAACGACCGCAATATCCGCAAACCGGCCAGCGCAAGCGGCAAGCCGGGCCAAATCATTGGTGACATCGGCGACGGTCGCCGTGAACTTGGATACTTGCATGTCCGTGCGCGTGACGGCGCCAACGAAACCGGGGAGCGGCATCCAGGGCCGGTCGGGCATCTGCGGCATGCGCAAGCGATCGAGCGCGTCGACCATGCGCTCGGCCGCCAGGGGCCCATCGGTTGCCGCGATGAAGCGCTCTGCCCTGGCGTCCAGTTCGTTGCGGCGCAGCGGATCGACATCGCCCGCGTCGACAACGCGGCGTACGAACTCAACGGCTTCCGCGCCGCTCGCTACCCTGGGGTTGATCCGATTGGAAACATAGATGTCGTGCCAGCGCGTCGTGCCCGGGCACAAGGATACCGCCGGCCGGCCGGCGATGAAGGCCTCCATGCCCGTGGTGCAGCCCGTGTGAATCAACAGATCGCTGGCCAGCATCCAGGGCACATGATTGCCCGATCGGATCACGGCCAGGCCGGGCCGCCGCGCCGCGACCTCGTTCCAGACATCCAGTTTCTCCGAGGGATGGGGGCGCACGATCACCTTGTGCCGCCGGCCGGATGCCTTGAGGTCGTCGAGAAATCGAACGACTTCCGCGAAGTTTCGCGTTTCCCAATCGCACCATTCCGCAAACGTCGCCATATCGGTGGGATCGGTGGGATCGACGACGCCGGTCTGTACGCACACGCCGAAATATTCGAGGCAATCGCCGAAATGGCTGTTGACCGAGCCGAAATTGGTATTGAGCAGGATGAAGCGGCCGTGCTCGGCGGCAATGGCACGGCGTTCGGCCTCGTAGAGGCCGTTGAACTCCGGCCGCAATAGATCGGCGCGCGGGTTGCCGACAACGGCAATGCGCGATGCCGGGTCATCGAACCGTTCGCTAAGGACATCGCGATGAAGTTCGCTTTGCGCCAAAACGAGGTTGCACGATGCGGCGCTTGTGGGATCGCACAGGCGCAGAATCTCGCGCCGGTCGCACAGCGCAAACGCTTCTTCTTCATTGGCGGCCACGAGATGGCCGCAGGCGCGCGCGCGGCCGAATAGCGACGCCTGGGCCTTGTTCATGCCCTTGGCGAGCACGATACCCGGCGGCAGTTTGGCAAGATTATAATTGATCAGCCATTGTTGCCCGACGATGGCGTCATACCCGCGCTCGACCGCGATGCGGGCGACCAGCAGTTTGGCGAGAAACTCGCGCTGGCCTTCCTCGACCAAGATATAGAGCGCGGGCATGGGCCCCTCCCTACTCCGCCGCCTTCTTCGGGTGAGCCCATCTCTCCGCCGCCGCATCGTCGCCGGCGCGCGCCGCGACCCAGCGCTCGCCGGCGGCAGTTTCTTCCAGCTTCCAGAACGGTGCCTTGGTCTTGAGCCAATCCATCAGGAAGCGGCAGGCGTCGAAGGCCGCGTCGCGATGGCGCGAGGCGCAGGCGACCAGCACGATGCGCTCGCCCGGCTCCATGCGCCCATAGCGATGAATGATGACGCTGGCATCGAGCGGCCAGCGGGCTTGAGCCTCCGCTTCGATCTCCGTCAGCATCTTTTCCGTCATGCCGGGATAATGCTCTAGCGTCATCGCCTTGATACCGGCATCGCCGGGCGCGTGAAGATCGCGCACCAGACCGACGAAAGAAGCGACGCCGCCGATCGCGCGGTTGCCCCGGGTCAAGCGATCGAGTTCGGCGGCGACGTCGAAATCCTCGCGCTGCACGCGGATCATGGATTCACCCTCCGGTCACCGGCGGGAACAGGGCGATTTCGTCGCCCGGCCGCACCGGTGCGTCGGCGCGCGCGAAGGCTTGGTTGATCGCGATGCGCACGATGGAGGGATCGGCCAATGCCGCGGCATAGCCCGGCCCGCGGCCGCGCAGCCATTCCACCAAGCTCGCCACATCGGTCACACTCGCCGGCGGCTCCACGCTTTCCTCGGCGCAACCGACCCTTTGGCGCAACCAGGCGAAGTAGAGAATTTTCACAAGCCCACCTCGCTGAACGGCAGGAACTGAACCAGGCTGCCCCGCTCCAACCGGGTCAATTCCTCGGGCAATTCGACCAGCCCATCCGACTGTACCATGGAGCTGAGGATGCCGGCGCCCTCGCGCGCAAATTTATGGGCGACGGGCACGCCATCGTCTCCCGCGGTCAGACGCGCGCGCACGAATTCGCGCCGGTCGGCTTTCTTTTTGTAGTCGAAATCGGCGCGCACCTGGAAGTGTCGCGCTTCGATCTCGGCGGCACCGGCGAGCCGCAGCAGGAGTGGACGGGCAATGGCAAGGAAAGTTACCATGACGGCGACCGGATTGCCGGGCAGACCGACGAACGGCACCCGGCCGATCTGGCCCAGGGCCACGGGGCGGCCGGGCTTGATCGCCAGACGCCAGAAATGAAGCTTGCCCAGGCTTTCGACCGCCGCCTTGACATGATCTTCCTCGCCGCCGGACACGCCGCCCGAGGTCACAATGGCATCGTGATTCCCGGCCGCCTGCGCCAGCGTCGCTGCGATGGCGTCGAGCCGGTCGGGCAGAATGCCGAGATCGGTGACGGTGGCGCCCAGGCCGTCGAGCAAGGCGGCGATGGTGACGCGGTTGCTGTCATAGATACAGCCCTGGGGCAGCTCCGCGCCGGGCTCGCGCACCTCATCGCCGGTGGAGAACACGGCGATGCGAAGCGGCCGGAACACAGACAATTCGGTCAGGCCGAGGGCGGCGGCGAGCCCGATATCCTGAGGCCTCAGGCGCTGTCCGCGCGACAGCACCGCGGCACCGGCGATGACGTCTTCGCCGGCCAGGCGCCGGTTGGCGCCGCGCTTGATGCCGGGGCGGATGACCACATGGCCCAGCCCCCTTGCGCCCGATGCGCCCTCGCCCGGATCGGCCGTGCAATCCTCCTGCATCATGACGGTGTCGGGCCCCGCCGGCATGGGCGCGCCGGTGAAGATGCGGATCGCCTCGCCGCGCCGAGCGGCGCGTTCGAGGGGATGGCCGGCGGCGACCCGGCCAGTCACGGGCAGGCGGGTGTCGACCCCGATTTCGAGGTCGTCGAAAAACACGGCATAGCCATCGACTGCCGCATTGTCGTGACGCGGCACGCTCATGGGTGCCACCAAGTCCTCAGCTAGGAAGCGCTCGCGCCCATAACGCAGTACCACGCGCTCGCTCTCCGTCACCGGTACGACGACACGCTTGAGCTGAGCCACCGCATCGGCTGCCGGCATCAAGCGACCACCGAAAGCGAAACAGTCGTCGCTGAGCTGGGCCATCAGGCCGCCCGCTCCAATCGGCAATGACGGACGATGAACTGAGCGATCGCCTCGACATCGTCGAGGTCGAGGCGCGGTCGATCGAGCCCGGGGACCGGCCCGTCGCTCGCCACCGCGACGATATGGGGATCGGCCAGGGCCATCAGCGGCTTGCCGTTGGCTTCGCGGTAGATCTCTAGCTTGTCATGAGCGTGGCTCTTGAAGCCCTCGACGATAAGCAGATCGACCGGTGTCATGCGCGCGATCAGATCTTCCAACCGTGGCTCCGGCGCGCCGCGGTTTTCATGCATCAGGGCCCAGCGGGTGCCCGACGACACCAAAACCTCGGTCGCGCCGGCCTCGCGATGGGAATGGCTGTCCTTGCCTGGTTTGTCCACGTCGAATCCATGATGGGCGTGCTTCATGGTTGACACGCGGAAGCCGCGCCGGATCAGCAAGGGCAGCAGGCGTACCATCAGCGTGGTCTTGCCGCTGCCGCTCCATCCGGCCAATCCGAACAGCTTCATCGATCGAACAACTCCAGACTGCGCAGTGATCTTAGGACATGACGCCGGTATGAGTGCAAGTCAAGCTCGTGCCTGGTGTCATAGCTTCGTCTTTTTGCCTCCGAACTGACCTGCCGGGTGTAGCAAGCTATGGCCATGAAGAAAGAAAGTCGGCAACGGCAGGGGGCAGCGCCGGGACGGTTCGGTCCGCGCGGCGGCGTCGAAGCGTTGTGGCAGCAAGCCATTCTGGCCCATCGCGGCGGCAAACTCGACGATGCACAAACACTTTATCGCCGCATTCTGAGCGCGGCGCCCAGCCACGCCGGCAGCCATAACAATCTCGGATTGATCCATCGCATTCGCGGCGATGCCGCCACTGCAGAAGCGGCGTTCCGCGCCGCCGTCGATGCCGATAGTGGATTTGCGGAGGCGTACCACAATCTCGGCAATACGCTGCGCGATCTCAGCCGTTCGACTGATTCTATTGCCGCCTATCGCGCCGCCATTCGATGCCGGCCGGGCTACCGTGATGCCCACGCCGGGAATGCCGGGACCGTCATCGCGCCCGGTCGAACCGGCGACGGGGCCGATGCAGGGATAGCAGCTCGCGATCAGGAAGCCGGCGGCGCCGCGCTCTAGCGCCCAATTGTATTTGCGGCGGCGATGGAGATGGCCGTCGGCGAACATGTATTCATGACGCGCCAGGGCGAAGCGGCCGCGTATGTCCCAGGCAAGGGCGTCGAAGGTCTCCAACGTGCCCCGGCCGAGATCTAACACCTCGGCCTCTAGACCCTGCGGCGGCGTGGCTATGCTGCGCAACAACGGGTTGGCGGGCAACGTCATTACCGGGCCGGGTCCGGTCCGTTCAAGCCGGCAGGATCCGGCCTGACAGCCGCCATAGCCGAATTCGTGGTCGCGCCTGTTCGCGCCGGGCATGGCGGCGAGTTGGGCGCCGAGCCAGGCGACGGCAGCACGCTCGGTTGCGGCGCCTGCGACCCGGCCGCCCAGCCCGCAGATCGTCGCGAAATCGGACCAGAGCGTTGCATCGGTGGCAATACGGGCCAGCACCGGGGCCATCATGTCGGTCATGTCGGGGAAATTCCTTGGACGATGTCGGGTTGCGGCGGCAATCGCCAAGAATGCGCATGACCCATGCGCCCTCGGCGGGGTGAGGTTGCGCTTGCGCAAGAGCCCATGGTCGCGCCAAGGTGACGCCATGATCGAACCCAAACCCATTCCACGAACAGCTTTGGTCACCGGCGCCGGCCAGCGCATCGGCAAGGCGATCGCGCTCGATCTGGCGCGCGCGGGCTGGGCGGTCGCCGTCCACTACGGCACATCCAAATCGGCGGCCGACGCGGTCCTGGCGGAAATCGGCGCGGCCGGCGGCCGGGTGGTCGCGCTCGCCGCCGATCTGGTCAAGGAGGCGGAGGTCGCTACGCTGGTCGCGCGCACGATGGCGGCGTTGGGGCCGGTCGGGTTGTTGGTCAATAACGCCTCGATCTTCGAGCGCGACGGGGCGGATACTGCGACCCGGGAATCCTGGGACCGGCATATGGAGATCAATCTGCGCGCACCCTTCGTGTTGATCCAGGCCATGGCGGCGGCGCTGCCGATCGGTCAGGCCGGCGTCGTGGTCAATATCCTGGACCAGCGCGTTTGGAACCTGACCCATGATTTCGTCTCCTACACCTTGAGCAAGGCCGGGCTGTGGACTCTGACCCAGACCATGGCGCTGGCACTGGCGCCTCGGATCCGCGTCAATGCCATCGGCCCCGGTCCTGTACTGCCCAGCCCGCGGCAGAGTTTCGAGCAGTTCCGCTGGCAATGGGAAAGCATGCCGCTCGGCCGCGGCGCGCTGCCGGCGGAAATCGCCGCGGCCGTGCGCTTCATGGTCGATGCACCCGCCATGACCGGGCAGATGATCGCGCTCGATGGCGGCCAGCACCTGTGTTGGGCACCGCCGGCGCGTGGTCAAGCGACACCGGAGTGATACGGGCGCGTATGACGCCCACGGAACAGCCGGCGTCGCCGTTGCCCTTGTGGCTGATGTCAGTCTGGGCTAAGCTTGTGCCTCCCCGCACCATGAAGCCCCCGACATGAGTTCGGTCGCCGCCTTTCCCTCTGCCCGACACCAAGATGCCACCGGTCTGCGGCGGCTGTTTGTGCGCGACCTCGTGGTCGCCAGCGAGATCGGCGTGCATGCCCATGAGAAGGGGCGCCGCCAGCGCGTGCGCATCAACCTCGATCTCGACGTCGAGGAAGGTGCCGGCCCGCGCGAGGACCGGATCACCGAAGTGGTCGATTACGAGGATATCGTGGTGCGCCTGCGCAAGCTGGTCACCGCCGATCACGTCAATCTGGTCGAGACCCTGGCCGAGCGGATCGCCCAGCTTTGCCTGACCGACCGGCGCGTGCGGCGTGCCCGGGTGCGGGTCGAAAAACTCGACGTTTTTGGCGATCTCGCCAGCGTCGGCGTCGAGATCGAGCGGCAGAACTCCAGGATTTGAGCCAAACGCGCCGCAGCGGTCGGAGTCAAGCCAAAACCCGTTAAGTTTTGCACAGTGCCGGCATCTACTTTTAAAAGCGGCGGAATGCCTAGGTTTTTTTCGGTCTATTAGTGGTTGCGACAAGATTTTTATTTTTATTTATATATTTCAAATAGATAATAGAAATGCCTGTTTTTTATACAAAGCGCTGAATCATAGGGGCTGGCTGGCGAAGAATCGGCTGGATCGATGTTATCAACAGGGATTTCCACAGGAGTCGTGGATATCCCCGAATGCCAGCGGAAATAGGCGGTTTCGGGGCGTGCGCACCGGGGTTGACCGCCCGCTGGCGCTTGCGAGAATGGCACCATGACCGAGGACGTTTTTAAGCCCGGCGAGACGGCGGACCCTGCCGCTACGCCGCGCGCGTCGCGCCGCCCGGCCAGCCTTGTCCATGGCACGGCCGTGATCGCTGCGGCGGTCAAGACCTTGCCCGGCAGCCCCGGCGTTTATCGCATGCTCAGTACCGGCGGCGACGTTCTCTACGTCGGCAAGGCGCGCAACCTGAAGAAACGGGTTGCCAGCTACGCCCACCCGGCCAAGCTGTCGATCCGCATCAAGCGCATGGTCGCGGAGACCGCATCCCTGGAGGTGGTGACGACCCATACCGAGGTCGAGGCGCTGCTGCTCGAGGGCAATCTGATCAAGCGCTTGATGCCGCGCTACAATGTGCTGCTGCGCGACGACAAATCCTTCCCCTATATCTTGATCGCTGCCGATCACGATTTCCCGCGCATCGCCAAGCATCGCGGCGCGCGCAATCGGCGGGGTGATTATTTCGGACCGTTCGCGTCAGCCGGGGCGGTCAACCAGACAATCAATGCGTTGCAGCGCGCTTTCTTGCTCCGGCCCTGCGCCGACACGGTTTTTGCCCAGCGCACGCGGCCCTGCCTGCAATACCAGATCAAGCGCTGCACCGCGCCGTGCGTCGGCCGGGTGGAACCCGACGCCTATGCCGCCCAGGTGCGCCAAGCGCGCGATTTTCTGACCGGGCGCAGTCGCGAGGTCCAGCAGGAATTCGCCGATGCCATGGAGCGCGCCAGCGCCGGCCTCGATTTCGAAACGGCGGCGCGCTATCGCGACCGGCTGCGCGCGCTCGCCCATACCCAATCCCATCAAGATATCAATGTGGAAGGCCTGGCCGATGCCGATGTGATCGCGCTTGCCCAAGAGGCCGGGCAGAGCTGCGTCCAGGTTTTCTTCTTCCGCAGCGGCCACAATTACGGCAACCGGGCCTATTTCCCCAGCCACGAGCGCGGTCTGGCCGCCGCCGATGTGCTCGCTTCCTTTCTCGGCCAGTTCTACGACAACAAGCCGCCGCCGCCCCTCGTTCTGGTTAGTCACGACCCGACGGAAAAAGGGCTCCTCGCCGAAGCGCTTGCCGTGCGTGCCGGCCATGCCGTCGAACTGCTGCGCCCCCAGCGCGGCGCGCGGCGGAAGCCGGTCGCCCTTGCGCTGGCAAACGCCAAGCTGGCGCTTGGCCGGCGGCTGGCGGAAAGCGCCTCCCAACGCCGCCTGCTCGACGGCGTGACCGTTGCCTTCGGGCTTGAAGGGCCTCCCGCCCGCATCGAAATCTACGACAACAGCCATGTCAGCGGTACCAACGCCGTCGGCGCCATGGTGGTGGCCGGCGCCGAGGGTTGGATGAAATCGGCCTATCGCAAATTCAACATCAAATTCGGCTCGGCCGACGCGCAAGAGACAACCGAGGCCGCAATCGTGCCAGGCGACGACTACGCCATGATGCGCCAGGTCCTGACCCGGCGCTTCGAGCGTGCGCTTAAGGAGGATCCCGACCGCGCGCGCGAAATGTGGCCCGATCTGGTGTTGATCGATGGCGGCCAGGGCCAGCTCAATGTGGCCCTGGAGGTCATGACCGAACTTGGCATCGAGGACGTCGCGATCGTGTCGATCGCCAAGGGGCCGGATCGCAATGCCGGGCGCGAGCGGTTCTTCATGGCGGGCCGGGAGCCGTTCTCGCTCGAGCCCAACGATTCCGTGCTGTTCTATTTGCAGCGTCTGCGCGACGAAGCCCATCGTTTCGCCATCGAAACGCACCGGGCGCGCCGGACCAAGGCGATGGCGCGCTCGGCGCTCGACGAGGTCGCCGGGATCGGGGCGGCGCGCAAGAAGGCGCTGCTTCTCCATTTCGGCACCGCCCGGGCCGTCGGTCAGGCCGGGCTGGCCGATCTGGAGCGCGTGCCCGGCATTAACAGGGCGGTAGCAAAAAAGGTCTATGATCACTTCCATGACGGCGGGTAGAATGCCGGCATTACGACGCCGCGAGCGGCCCACGCTGGCATGATCACGAGCCTGCCCAATTTGTTGACGCTGTCCCGGATCGCGGTGATCCCGGTGCTCGTCGCCTTGTTCTATGTCGATGGTGCGCCGGCACGCTGGCTCGCCTGCGCGCTGTTTACGGCCGCTTGCATCACCGACTATTTCGATGGCTATCTCGCGCGCATCTGGCGGCAGGATTCCGATTTCGGCCGCTTCCTCGACCCGATTGCCGACAAGCTGCTGGTTGCCTCGACGCTGTTCATGTTGGTGGCCATGGAGCATGTGAGCGGGCTTGGCATCCTACCCGCTCTGGTTATCCTGTGCCGCGAGATCCTGGTCTCGGGCCTGCGCGAGTTTCTGGCCGGCGTGAAGCTGCGCGTGCCGGTCAGCCGGCTCGCCAAATGGAAGACCGCGATCCAGATGGTGGCGATCGGCTTCCTCGTGGTTGGTGAGGCCGGCCCATCCTTCTTGCCGACCCTGACGATCGGCGAGATCGGCTTGTGGGTCGCCGCCGGGCTGACGCTGGTGACCGGTTACGACTATCTGCTGGCCGGGCTGCGCCATATGTCGGGCGAGGCGCCGGCGTCGGCGAAACCGCCGGTCAAGGGCGTCGAGCCGGTGCGGCCGGCGGGATGAACGGCGCGCGTGTAGCGTTCTTACAGTTCGATCGGTGCGGGCGGTAGGCCCGCTTTGTGCCGCGCCCACATCGCCTCATAGGTACGCTCCAGATCGCGCACGAAGCCGGGGACATCGAACAGCGGTGCGGTTTCGTATGCGTTAAGGACACGCTTTCGTATGGCTGCTCGGGCGTGGGCGTCGCGACCGAGCGCAATGACTCTTTCGACGTAGTTGGCGAGCGTTGGAGCCACTAATACCAAAGGGTAGTGAAGGCGACTTGTTGATCGGCACGCAGGGGATTCCCAAAACGTGGTTGGCGTGATTCAAAGGGTGAACCGAGGAGGTTCGCCATGTCCCATCCGATTTCGCTGTGCGGTGACTTCAACGCTCCCGCTCTTCGCCGGCTGGCTTGATTGACCGGAAGGCGCCTGGCCAGCCGCCTCTGCTTGGGGCCAAGCATCGACAGGCCCTGGCCCGGATGATCGAGGCCGGCCCGATCCCGGCGGTCCATGGCGTCGTGCGCTGGCGGCTGGTCGATCTGGTTCAAT
>SHVW01000122.1 GCA_009694085.1 Alphaproteobacteria bacterium | reverse complement strand
TGCGGCGGTGCCGACGTCGAATTTCAAGCCGATCCCGGGCAGGCCGAAATAGATGATGAAAATCTGGATCAACAACGGCGTATTGCGGATTGCTTCGACATAGCCGCGCGCCGCCCAGCGCACGGGCCCGACCGCGCTGCCGCGCGACATCGCGCCAGCAATCCCGATGGCCAAGCCAAGCACCATGGTCGCCGCCGACAGTTGCAGGGTCAGCAGCGCGCCTTCGAGCAGCAGATCGAAATTGGCCCAGACGTCGCGGAAATTGAAGCGATAGATCATCGGCGCGGCGCTCTATGTTAATTCCGCTGCCTTTCGCCTTAGCACAAATTTTTGAATTTTCCCCGTCGAAGTTTTTGGCAGCGGACCGAACACCACGGTCTTGGGCACCTTGAAATGGGCCATGTTGGCGCGGCAATAGTCAATGATGTTGGCGGCGCTCGCCGATTGGCCCTCGCGCAAGGTCACAAAGGCGCAAGGGCTCTCACCCCACTTCGCGTCGGGCCGGCCGACCACGGCGACGTCGAGCACGGCGGGATGGCGGTAGATCACGCCCTCGATCTCGATGGTCGAGATGTTCTCGCCCCCGGAAATGATAATATCCTTGGAGCGGTCCTTGAGTTCGATATAGCCGTCGGGATGAAGCACGCCGAGATCGCCGGTGTGGAACCAACCGCCGGCAAAGGCCTCGCCGGTCGCGCGTGGGTTCTTGAGATAGCCTTTCATGACGATATTGCCGCGCATGAACACCTCGCCCATGGTCCGGGCGTCCGCCGGTACAGGTTCGAGCGAGATGGGATCGGCGACCATCAAACCCTCAAGCACAGGATAGCGCACGCCTTGGCGCGCCTTGATCGCGGCCTGCTCGGCCATGGGCAGGCCGTTCCATTCCTCGTGCCAGGCGCATACCACGGCAGGCCCGTAGACCTCCGTCAGGCCATAGACATGGGTAATCTTGAAGCCCAGGCGCTCCATACCCTCGATCACAGTGGCGGGTGGCGGAGCCGCAGCCGTCATCATGGCGACGGACTGCGTAAAGCTCCGGCGCTCTTCCGGCTTGGCATTGAGCAACATGCCCATGACGATGGGCGCGCCGCAGAGATGGGTGACGCCGTGGTCGGCCAGCGCGTCGAAGATGCCTTTCGCATCGACCCGGCGCAGGCAGACATGGGTTCCCGCCAGCGCCGTCACCGTCCAGGGAAAGCACCAGCCGTTGCAGTGAAACATCGGCAGGGTCCAGAGATAGGTGGGATGCTGCGGCATGCCCCAGACCAAGATGTTGCCCAGCGCGTTCAGATAGGCGCCGCGATGGTGATAGACCACGCCCTTGGGATTGCCCGTGGTGCCCGAGGTGTAGTTGAGCGCGATTGCCTGCCACTCGTCGGCCGGCGGGCCCCAGGCGAAGTCAGGATCGCCGCCGGCGATGAAGCTTTCATAGTCCTGCTCGCCCAGAAGCTCGCCGCCGATTGCCTGGGGGTCGTCGATATCGATCACGATAGGCCGGGTGGTCAGTTGGGCCAGCGCCGCCTTGATCACCGGCGAAAACTCGCGGTCGGCGATCAGCAGCTTGGTCTCGCCATGCCCCAGGATGAAGGCGATGGTGGCCGCGTCGAGCCGCGTGTTCAGCGCGTTCAGCACCGCGCCCGTCATGGGCACGCCGAAATGGGCCTCGAACAGCTCGGGAATGTTGGGCGCCATCACGGCGACCGTGTCGCCCCGGCCGATGCCGCGTTTTGCCAGCGCCGAGGCCAGCCGCCGGCACCGCGCGTATTCCTCCGCCCAGCTCCGCTTGAGCGCGCCGTGAACGATCGCCGTCCTTTGCGGATAAACGGCGGCGGTGCGCTCGATGAAGCCGAGCGGGGTCAGCGCGGCATGGTTGGCGGGGTTGCGGTCGAGATCGATATCGTAAGGCGATGCCATGGCGCTATCGGTCCTAATTGTCGCAACGCCGGCACGCGGCCTTGGCAAACGCCGGGCGTTGTCCCAGGATTGTCCGGGGAAACGCTCTGTCATATCAAAGAAGGGCCTGTCATGACCAGTCGCACTGACGAGGCAACCAGGCGGGCGCTCGCCGACCCCGAGGGCTATTGGGCCGAGGCCGCGCGCGAACTTCACTGGTTCAAAACCTGGGATCGTGTGCTGGACGACAGCCGCCCGCCCTTTTATCGCTGGTTCGCGGGCGGCGCGGTCAACACCTGCTACAACGCACTCGACCGCCATGTCGAGGCCGGCCGGGGCGACCGATTGGCGTTGATCTACGACAGCCCCGTCACCGGCACGGTCGAGAAATTCACCTACGCCCAGCTTCGCGACGTGACCGCCCGGACCGCCGGCCTGCTCGCCGGCCTCGGCGTGGGCAAGGGCGACCGGGTGCTGCTTTACATGCCCATGGTGCCCCAGGCGGCGATTGCCATGCTCGCCTGCGCACGGCTGGGCGCCGTCCATTCCGTGGTGTTCGGCGGCTTCGCGCCCAACGAGTTGGCAACCCGCATCAATGACGCCAAACCGCGCGTGATCATGACCGCGTCCTGCGGCATCGAGATACAGAAGATCATCCCTTATAAGCCCCTGCTCGACCAGGCGATCGAGTTGGCCCAGCACAAACCCGAGGCCTGCGTGATCCTGCAACGCCCGATGGTACGGGCCGAGCGCGTCGCCGGCCGCGATCACGACTGGGACGAGCTGCTCGCCCGCGCCAAGCCCCATGACTGCGTCGCCGTCGCCGCGACCGACCCGCTCTACATCCTCTACACCTCCGGCACCACGGGCGTTCCCAAGGGCGTGGTGCGCGACAATGGCGGCCACATGGTGGCGCTCAAATGGTCGATGACCTACATCTACGGCGTCAGGCCCGGCGAGGTCATGTTCACGGCGTCCGACGTGGGCTGGGTGGTCGGCCATTCCTACATCGTCTACGGGCCCCTGCTCCAGGGCGCCACGGCCATCCTCTACGAGGGCAAGCCCGTGGGGACGCCCGATGCCGGCGCCTTCTGGCGCCTGATCGCCGAGCACGGCGTCAGCACCATGTTCACCGCGCCGACCGCGTTCCGCGCCATCAAGCGCGACGACCCCAAGGGCAAGCTGATCGGCAAGCACGATCTGTCGAAATTCCGCACCCTGTTCCTGGCCGGCGAGCGCTGCGATCCCGACACCTTGCACTGGGCCGAGGACCATCTGAAGGTGCCGGTGATCGATCACTGGTGGCAGACCGAGACGGGCTGGCCCATCGCGGCGAACTGCATCGGGCTGGAGCGCCTGCCGGTCAAGCCAGGCTCGCCCACCCGCGCCGTGCCGGGCTGGGACGTGCAGGTGCTGGATGCCGCCAGCCAGCAGATGAAGCCGGGCGAGATCGGCTCGCTCGCGATCAAGCTGCCGCTGCCGCCGGGATCGTTGCCCACCCTGTGGAACAACGACGAGGGCTTCGTCAAATCCTACCTCGTCGAATTCCCCGGCTTCTACAAAACCGCCGACGCCGGCTATATCGACGAGGACGGCTATATCTATGTGATGGCCAGGACCGACGACATCATCAACGTCGCCGGCCACCGCCTCTCCACCGGTGGCATGGAAGAGGTGCTATCCGCCCACCCCGACGTGGCGGAATGCGCGGTCATCGGCGTTGCCGACGACCTCAAGGGCCAGGTGCCGCTCGGCATGGTCGTGCTCAAAGCAGGCGTCAACAAGCCCCACGACCAGATCGCGCGCGAGATCGTCGCCCTGGTGCGCGAGCGCATCGGCCCGGTCGCAAGTTTCAAGACCGCCATGGTCGTCCAGCGCCTGCCCAAGACCCGGTCGGGCAAGATCCTGCGCGGCACCATGCAGAAGATCGCGGACGGCCAGGAATACCGCATGCCGGCGACGATCGACGACCCGGCGATTTTGGATGAGATTGGAGAGAGCTTGAAGGGCGTGGGGTATGGGAGGAAAGGTTAGGAACATGCCGAGTTTGGCGTGGGAACGTATATGATGGTAATATACACCTGGTATGATCGACTTCGGCAAAATTGAAGGATTCGAGTGGGACGACGGCAACAGCCGGAAGAGCCAGGAAAAACATGGGGTCAGCCAAGCCGAGGCCGAGCAGGTATTTTTTGGCGAGCCGCTGTTGATTGTACCGGACGTGAAACACAGCACGGACGAGACCCGATTTCATGCGCTCGGCGCAACCGGGGATGGCCGCATGCTTCACGTAACGTTTGTAGTTCGGCGCGACGGTGCCAGGATTCGCGCGATCTCGGCCTGCGACATGCACCGCAAGGAGCGACAGGCTTATGCGCAAGAAACTTAAACCCATTCCCGCCTTCCCGAACGAAGCGGCGGAGCGGAGATTTTGGGAAACCCGCGATTCGACCGACTATGTCGACTGGACATCGGCGAAGCGCGCGCGTTTCCCGAACCTCAAACCCTCGACCATCCCGATCTCGCTCCGCCTACCCGTGTCCCTGCTGGAGCGCATCAAGATCGCGGCCAACAAGCGCGACGTGCCTTATCAGTCCCTGATCAAGACGTGGCTGGCGGAGAAGGTCGAGAGAAGCTAAGGAAGCGATGGCGCGCCGCCTCAAGCCCGGCGAAAAAACCTGAGCGGATTGGGCAACCGCTCGGCCAACGCTTCCGCCGCCGCGCGCGCGCGGCCCACGAGTTGCGGGATTTTCATGACCTCGGCTAGGCGCCGGTCGAGGAAGGCCCAACTCGCCGCCGATCCCTCGGATCGGTCGTCGAGCCAATAGAGCAGGGTCGCCGAGTAGACCGCGGCCAGCAAAGCGCGCTTGGTATAGAAATTATAGTCGGTCGAATTGTCGCCGGCCGCCCACCAGATCGCATCGACGGTGCGATAGAGCGTTTTCAGCGCCAGCGGCGCGTGGGCCGGCAAGGCCAATTGGCCGAGCGCCCGGCGGATCGCCTCGCGTTCGCCCGCCACGCGCTCCAGCCGCACGCGCACGGCCAGCGCTACCCGTTCGCGCACACGCAGCGCCTGGAGGTCGTGGCGCTCCAAATCCTCCAGCATGGCCCGATCGGCCATGGTCACGTAATGCTCGATCGCCTCGATCGGGCCGCCGGGGAAGGCGCGGTGCACATCGACCGACGCCAGGCCCGCGTCGCGCGCGCCGGCATCGAGCGACGCGCGGCTCCAGCCGTCGAACGGCACATGGGGCAGCGCCGCGCGCACCAGCCGGTCGCGCAAGGTGTCCGTTCCGTCCGTCATCCGCCCACCGTCGCCTTCATCCGGTTGAAGCGCTCGGCCTCTGCCGCGAGTTGAGATTCCGCCGAGTCCTGGTTCTCCGCGCGCGCCTGAATTTCGCGGAACGTATCGTCCCATTCCTCTTTGTAGCCGAACAGCGACATATCGGTCATGCGCTGGGGATAGAGGATGCCGTCGAGATGGTCGCATTCGTGCTGCACCACCGTGGCGTGAAAGCCGGTCACGACGCGCTCGAAGCTCTGGCCCTCCAGGGTCAGGCCGCGATAGCGGATGCGCCGGGGCCGGGCGACGGCACCGCGCAACCCGGGCAGCGACAGGCAGCCCTCCCAGGACAGCTTGGTTTCCTCGGTCAGCGGCTCGATCACCGGGTTGATCAGCGCCATCAGCGGCTGGGCGGTATCCTCGGGATCGCCGCCGCCGCGCCCCTCGGGCACGGTGAAGATGACGACCCGGCGCGACACCTTGATCTGGGGTGCGGCCAGGCCGACGCCGCCGGCTGCGCGCATGGTTTCGATCATATCGGCCACAAGAGCGTGAATCTCGGGCGCGGTCGGGTCTGCGATCTCGTCGGCACGACGGCGCAGGACGGGGTGGCCCATGCGGGCGATATCGATAACGGCCATGGGCCTAATATGAAGGGGCCGGAGGGGGCGGTAAAGAGCCTGGGACACCCCCTTCACAAACCGGATCGGCCGTGTTATCTACCCGCCCCTCAAGGGAATTTTAGCTTCCACCCCCCGCTACGGAGAACGGAACAACCGTGCAAGTCCTCGTCCGCGACAATAACGTCGATCAAGCCCTGCGCGCGCTGAAAAAGAAAATGCAGCGCGAGGGCATCTTCCGGGAAATGAAACTGCGCCGCAATTACGAGAAGCCGTCCGAGCGCCGCGCGCGGGAAAAGGCCGAAGCGGTGCGCCGCTATCGCAAGCTTATGCGCAAGCGCATGGAGCGCGAGGGCTACTAACCCACTACCCCTAGGGGTGTCGGCTCGACACCCCAGGCGCGACCGCAGACCGCCCCTGGCTTCAGTGGGCGGTTTTTGCATGCCCGCACAACGCCCCGCGCTATGATGGCGCCATGACCGCCGATCTCATCAACCTCCGGCTCAAGCGCAAGGACAAGGCCCGGACCGAGCGAGCGGCCGAGGCCACCGCGAACCGCGCACGCTTTGGGCGGACAGGGGCGGAGAAGGCACGGGCGCGGATGGAAAACAAGCAAACCAAGGACCGCTTGGACGGGCACCGGCTCGTTGGTTCACTTGACCTGCCCAAGAGCTAACCGGGCCTAATGCCCACCCGCTATCGACTTCACCACGGCCTCGCACATCTTCTTGGCGTCGCCGAACAGCATCATGGTGTTGGGACGGAAGAACAGCTCGTTGTCCACGCCGGCATAACCCGATGCCATGGAGCGCTTGACGAATAGAACCGTCTTGGCCTTTTCCACGTCCAGGATCGGCATGCCGTAGATGGCGCTCTTGGGGTCGGTCTTGGCCGCCGGGTTGGTCACGTCGTTGGCGCCGATCACGAAAGCGACGTCGGTCGCGCCGAAATCGCGGTTGATCTCGTCGAGTTCGAGCACCTCGTCATAGGGCACATTGGCCTCGGCCAGCAGCACGTTCATGTGGCCGGGCATGCGGCCGGCGACGGGGTGGATGGCGTAGCGCACGGTCACACCCTCCTTCTTGAGTAGATCGCCCATCTCGCGCAGCGCGTGCTGGGCCTGGGCCACCGCCATGCCGTAGCCGGGCACGATGATGACGGAGCTGGCATTCTTCATGATGAAGGCGGCATCCTCGGCCGAGCCCGATTTCACGGTCTTGTCGCCCGAGCCGGTGGCGGTGGGCCCTGCGCTCTCGCCGCCGAAACCGCCGAGGATGACGTTGAAGATCGAGCGGTTCATGCCCTTGCACATGATGTAGCTCAGGATCGCGCCGGACGAGCCGACCAGCGCGCCCGTCACGATCAGCAGATTGTTGTGGAGCGTGAAACCGATGCCGCAGGCGGCCCAACCGGAATAAGAGTTCAACATCGAGATCACGACCGGCATGTCGGCCCCGCCGATCGGCAGGATGAGCAGAAAGCCGAGCAGCAGCGACAGCGCCACGATCAGCCAGAAGGCCAGGGGCGATTGGCCCATGGCGAACCACGCGATGCAGCCCACCAGCGCCAGACCGAGCGCGGCGTTGAGCGGGTGTTGGAGCGGGAAGACCAGCGGATTGCCCGTGATCAGCCCCTGCAGCTTGCCGAACGCGATCACCGAGCCGGTGAAGGTGACGGCGCCGATGGCAGCACCCAAGCTCATTTCCACCAGGCTCGCCGGTTTGATCGTGCCCACGGTGCCGATCCCATAGGCCTCGGGCGTGGTGAACGCGGCACCGGCCACAAACACCGCAGCCAAGCCCACCAAGCTATGAAAAGCCGCAACCAGCTGGGGCAGTGCGGTCATCTGAATCCGGATGGCGATCACGGTGCCGGCCGCCCCGCCGATCACGATGCCGGCCAGGATCGTGCCATAGCTGACCACATCGGGCGTGGCCATGGTGGTGGCAATGGCGATCGCCATGCCGACTATGCCGTAGAGATTGCCGCCGCGCGCCGTCTCGGGCGAGGACAGCCCGCGCAGCGCCATGATGAAGCAGACGGAGGCGACGAGATAGAGCAGAGCTGCGAGGTTCTCGGTCATGACAGATCCCCGCCTATTTCTTCTTCTTGAACATCTGCAGCATTCGCTGGGTCACGATGAAACCCCCGAAGATGTTCACCGAGGCCAATACGACGGCCAGAAATCCTATGATCTTGGCGAAGCCGAACCCGCCGGGCCCGGCGGCGATCAGCGCGCCGACGATGATCACCGACGACACCGCGTTGGTCACCGCCATGAGCGGCGAGTGCAGCGCCGGTGTCACCCGCCAAACCACGTAATAGCCGACGAAGCAGGCAAGCACGAACACGGTCAACCCCATGATCAAGGGGTCGCCACCGCCGCTTTGGTTCTGCTGGATGACGAGTTGGGTTGCCTGGTTGGCGAGTTTGGCGGCCTCGCCCGCGAGCTTCTGGGCGTCGGTCGCCAATCGCGCCGCACCATCGATGAGTTGCGTCGGTTCCATCGGATTGCCTCTCTAGCCCTGAACCGCGGAGTGGACGACCTGACCATCCGCCGTCAGCAAGGTTGCCTTCACGATCTCATCGTTGCGATCGATCTTGAGCGCCTTGGTTTCCTTGTCGATCAGCGGCGTCAGGAAGGCCAGCAGATTGCGCGCGTAGAGCGCGCTGGCATCGACCGCGATGCGCGAGGGTACGTTGAGGTGCCCGACCAACTTGACTCCATGCTTGACCACGACCCGGCCGGCCTCGCTAAGCGGGCAATTGCCGCCCTGTTCGACCGCGAGATCGACGATCACCGAACCCGGCTTCATGGTCTTCACCATCTCCTCCGTGATCAGCACCGGTGCCGGTCGCCCCGGGATGAGCGCCGTGCAGATGGCGATGTCCTGCTTCTTGATGGTGTCCGCCATTAATGCCTGCTGCTGGCGTTTATAGTCGTCGCTCATTTCCTTGGCGTAGCCGCCGGCCGTTTGGGCATGCTTGAATTCGTCATTGATCACGGCGACGAAGCTGGCGCCCAGGCTTTCCACCTGCTCCTTGGTAGCGGGTCGCACATCGGTCGCGGACACGATGGCGCCGAGCCGACGGGCAGTGGCGATTGCCTGCAACCCGGCAACGCCAACGCCGAGCACCAGCACGCGAGCCGGCGCGATCGTGCCGGCCGCCGTCATCATCATGGGCAGGGCGCGGCCGAATTCGGCGGCAGCGTCGAGCACGGCCTTGTATCCCGCCAGATTGGCCTGGGAGGACAAGACATCCATGCTCTGGGCGCGCGTGATGCGCGGCACCAACTCCATGGCAAAGGTCTGAATGTTGCGTCCGGCATAGGCGGCCGCCTCGGCCTTGGCGGCATAGGGCGCCAACAATGCAATCAGCGCGGCGCCTGGCTTCATCAGAGCCAGTTCGTCCACTCCGCCCTCGCCCGCCAGCAGGGGTCGCTGCACCTTCAACACGATATCGGCGACGCTCAACGCGGCGGCTGCGTCTGGTACGATGGTAGCACCGGCAGCGGCGAAGGCATCGTCGGGGATCGAGGCGCCTCCGCCAGCACCGGATTCCACGATAACGCTCAGGCCCAGGACGATCAGTTTCTTGACCGTTTCCGGCGACGCCGCGACGCGCGCTTCATGGGCGCGCCGCTCCTTGGGAATGGCGACTTTCATGGTGGTTCGGATCCCGGCTGTACTGCGTATTTGTTGCGGCGCACACAATGCCCGGACCCAGTCGTTTTGCCAAGTGCGGCATGGCGGCGCGGCCGAACCGGTCGAGCTATCGAAGGCGGATGCGGTCGCTCAGCTCGCGCCTGATATCCCTTTGCATGCGGCGGCCGATTTCGCTGAGGTGCTCACCTTCCTGCTCCAGCAGAGCCAGACGAGTTCGGTTCCGGCGAAGCCACCGAGCGAATAGCCAGCGCCGGAGCAGCGTTGACAGGTTAAAGGTTATCTTGGTCCTCATAGATGCTCCCTCCGGTCAGGATCGGGAGCAGCACTTGGACATCGCCGTCTTTCGTGACCGGGCGGCTGCGGTGAGGCCCGGCTGGAACAGCCCCTCGATCAGGACGCCAAGGCGATCTCCAAACCTATGCCGGCCGCCCGCGCGCGCTTGTGAACTAGGGCTGCCGCCGCTACGTCCTGAATGGCCGTGCCGGTGGAATCAAAGATGGTGATCTCGTCCCCACTGCGCCGTCCGGATTTGCGACCGGTCAGAAGGTCGGCCAACTCGGCATGGATTTGGGATGGCGTCATGGCACCGGCCAAGATGGCATGGCGCAGATCGCCGATCGCCGCGCATTGATCGAGCAGATCGACTACCACGCGCGCGGACGCCATTAGGTCGGGCGCCAACTCGTTTTTCTCCGGATTGTCGGCGCCAACCGCGGCAATGAAAATTCCGGGCGGCACGTCGCCGGCCGTTAAGATCGGCTGGTGCGACGGCGTACAGGTCACACACATATCTGCACCGGCAAGCGCCTGGCGGATATCGCCGGCAACCGCGGCGTCCAAGCCGAGAGCGGATGCGTCGGCGGCAAATCGCTGGGCGCGCGCGGCGTCTCGATCGAACGCCTGAACGCGCGCCAATGGCCGAACCGCTTTGAGCGCCTCGATCTGACTCATGGCTTGGCGACCGCAGCCGACAATCGCGACGACACGCGCATCGGCACGGGCGAGATGGCGGGCAGCTAGCGCCGTTGCCGCCCCGGTGCGCCGGGCCGTCAACTCGATGGAGTCCATGATCGCCAAGGGCCGGCCATCGCGTGCATCGGCCAGAACCACAACGCCCTGAATAGTCGGCAGGCCGGAACGCGCAGGATTGCTTGGGAAATTACCGTTGATCTTGGCGGCGTAACAGCCGTCGAGCACGGCCGCCTTGATATGAAACCCGCCACCCTCCACATGGGTGCCGAGCACGCCGGGTGCCGGAGCACGGCCCTCTGCCAGTGCCAGAAACCCGCACTCGACCGCCGCGATGCAGTCCGCCATGAGCAGCAATTGTGCGACTTCGGTGCCAGTCAACAATAGCGTGGTCATGGGCTCTTTTCCTCCGGCGGCTTGACCCGAGCAAACTGGCGCAACAGTTCCAGGTCGTAGACGATCTTGATGACGCCGGCCAATACCAGCGGCCAACCGAAACTGCTTGCCGCCAACAGCCAGCCCGACAGCGTCGGCGCCAGCGCCGAGGCCAGGCTGCGCGGCGCGGTGGTTAAGCTCGCTGCCGCCGGCCGCTCCTCTGGCGTCACGACCGCCATGACGAAGGACGCGCGCGTCGGCACATCCATCTGCGACAACAGCGCGCGCACGACCAGCAAGCCCGTGGCGAGCCAGGGGTCGGGCGCGAAGGCGGTGGCGATCAGCAGGACATTGGCCGGTAGGTGAGAGAACACCATGGTGTTGACCAGGCCGAAACGGCCGGCCAGACGCTCGGCGATGAAAAACGAGATGGCCGAGCACAGGCCGGTCGCAAAAAAGATCGTGCCGGTCGTTGCCGCCGACAGATCGAAGCGCTGGAACAGCCAGAGCGCCAGCAGCGAATTGACGATGAAGCCACCGCCGAAGGAATCGAGCGCGAACAGCCCGGCCAGCCGCCAGACCTTGGCCCGCGAAGGCCCAAGCGGCGCCTGGCGGCGGCCCGCGATATCGGCATGATCGGGCGTCATCGGGCGATAGACCGCGAATGCCGCCAGCCCGATCAACCCGTAGAGCACGAACATACCGTCGATGGCGGCAGCACGGTCGATCACCAGGGACAGCGCGTCGACCGCCCCGGCCGCCAGCGCGCCCAGCGCCGCCATGACCGAACTGAAAAAACTGTAACGCGTAAACAGCGCCGTGCGCTCCGCTGGCGCCACCGACTGGGCCAGAATCGCCTGTTCCAGGGGCTGAAACACGCTGACATCGCCGCCCGACGGGTTGAGCGTGCCCACGAAGGCGATCAGCAACAGCGGCCAGAAAGCGTTGACCCAAGCGAATCCAAAGCCCGTCGCCGCCATCAGCAGACTTGCCGCCAACAGCATG
>SHVW01000121.1 GCA_009694085.1 Alphaproteobacteria bacterium | reverse complement strand
GTCGCCGAGATCGCCGCATAGGAGCGTCAGCGCAACGCTGACGGCGCCCGCATCAAATGGATGTTCACCACCGAGCGCGCCCGCGATAAAATGGCCCGCGCTTACCCAGACCAAACCAAAGAGTCATAATCACTGTGCAGAGGTAATAGGGGGACGGACCCGACCACGCGTGTGCACCCTTGCAATACCAACATCGCCGACTCGATGAGTCCAGCACGCAGCAGGCGCCCGGCCTCCGCGGCACCCCCGTCGAGGGCGACGGAAATGACAGGTTCGGACAGCTTCCCGACTGCCACTGTCACGGGCAAATCGCCGAGATCGCTGTCGTCCACCACATCGCGCGCCGGCTTGTGGTGGATGGCGGGGTGATCGACGGTGCAGGCATTGGCGACCAGGGTGGCTGCGGCATCGGCGGCGGCGGCCGAGCGCGCCAACACGGTGGCGGCGTCCGCGATGCCGAGGGAGAGCGAGCGCCCGCCCCAGCCGCTGGTGGCGACGCCGCGCACCGGGCTGGCCGCCGCAATGGTCGCCACGCCATCGATGGCGGCATCGAAATCGGAGCCGACGACGCCAATCTTGAACGACGCGCCCGGCGCCAGGTGAAGCGCGATGTCGCCGCCATTATTGACATAGCAACGCGCCAACCGGCGACCCGCGACCAGGGCCGCCAACACCTCGTCGGCGACCGCGCCGGCCACCGCCGCCATGGGCGTGATGAACACCCGACGATGGGGCCAAACCGCCGCCACCATGCGCCGCGCCACGGGCCCGCGCGCCAGCGGATACTCGGCACCGATGGCGCTACGCAACAGGGCGAGTTCGCCAACTAGCGTTTCCAGCACGTCGGCGAAGCGCGCGCAGGCCTGGCCATAGGCCGCCGCCACCTCGTCCGGCGCACCGTCGGCCGCGACGATCAGGTCGATCGGCCCGTGCTGAAGATGCAGGCGTCCGTCGGGCAGACGCGCGGCGATCGGGCCACTCATAGTGCTGGTCATGGCACCTGCCGATCCAGCGGCCAGGGATTGTCCTGGCGCCATGAACTCGCCCGGGCGCGCGCGGTTTCGATGACGCGCTCCAGCGGCACGATGCTGTCGACATGGCCGCCAAGGATGCGATAGGCCTCCAGCGCCAGCGTGAACTCCAGCGGCGCCACCAAGGCCGGCGTGGGTACGTAGCCGAACGACGCGTCGGGCATGCGCAGCACGTCCACCATGTAGGTGATGCCGCCGCCGGGCCAGACATAGACCGGGGCGCCGCCGCTGGTGACCCGCGTGACCAGCGCGCGTACCGAGCGGGTCAGGCGCACCGGGTTCTCGGTCACGCCCGCACGCAAACTGCCGCCGGCCCCGGCCATGAACAGCACGGAGCACAAAGCGGGCTCGCAATTCTCGCCGATGCGCTCGACCACCGCTTGGAGCGGTGCCGGCATGGCGGCAGGCACGGGTCTGAGCTTGTCGTCCAACTCGAAAAAGGCGGCGTCCTCGCCGGTCGTGCTGACCATGAGCAGGCGCTGGCCGGGCCAGGCGGTGCGGGGATCGATCTTCTCGATGATGGCGAGCGGATCGGTGACATCGGTGCCGCCCCAGCCGGAGCCGGGACTGGCGACCTGGAAATAGCGCCCGGGCGTCGATTTGCGCCCGCGCACCCGGATGCCGGCGGGGCGCATGTCGAGATAGCGCCCGGCCTGATGCTCGGTCAGCACGCCGGTGATGTGGTCGTCGACCACGATCACCTCGTCGGCATGGCCGATCCATTGCTTGGCGAACATGCCGATGGTGGCGGAGCCGCAGCCGACCCGCATGCGTTCCTCGGCATGGCCGTTGACCATGGGCGGCCGGCCCGCCTGGACGATCAACTTGGCGCCGCCCTCGACCTCCAGCTCGACCGCCTGCTTGTTGCACAGCGCCAGCATGGTGGCGCAGGCGACCGCGCCCTCGCGCTTGCCGCCACCGGTCAGATGGCGCACACCACCGATCGAGAGCATCTGGGAGCCGTATTCGGCGGTCGTGACGTGGCCGATGGGCTCGCCCTCGGCGCGCACCACGGCCTGCTCCGGGCCGACATGCTCGTCGGTGTCGATTTTCACTTTGACACCGCAATAGCTGAAAATACCCTCGGTTACGACCGTGACGGTGTCGACGCCCTCATGCCGTGCAGACACAATGAAAGGTGCCGGCTTGTAATCGGGATAGGTCGTGCCCGAGCCGATGCCGGTAACGAAAGTCGGCCGGCCGGCCACAATTTCGCCATTCCAATTCTCCGCGTCGGACAGGAAAGGAACCATGCGGCCTTGACCCGCCACCGTTCGCTGCGCCAGAACCAGCGGGTCCGTGCGCGTGAGCACGCCGGCCACATTGGCATAGCGGTCGCAAGCGCCGATCTTGCCCGGCCGGATGCGGCAGAGCACGGGGCAGGCGTCGCAGCGCACGATGCCATCGTCTTTCTCTACTCCGGATTCGACGTTGGCGGGTTCGCTCATGGCTTACTTCCCCCGTGCGGCTTTGATCGCGGCCAGCACCCGATGGGGCAGGGCTGGCACCCGGCGGATGCGCGCGCCCGTGGCGTCCCGGATGGCACCCAGAATGGCGGGCGCGGTCGGGATCAGAGCAGGCTCGCCGATGCCCTTGGCGCCGAAGGGACCGAGCGGTTCGCGATCCTCGATCAGGATCACCTCGATCTCCGGCACGTCGCCGAAGGTCGGGATGAGGTAATCGTGCAAATTCTCAGTGCGGCCCGGCACATATTCTTCCATCAGCGCCAGGCCCAGTCCCTGGGCGATGCCGCCATGAATTTGCCCTTCCACCAGGGTGGGGTTGATCGCGCGGCCAACATCGTGGGCGGCCACGATCAGGGACGGTTTGACCGTGCCGAGTTCGATATCGACATCGACCGCGGCAATCTGGGCGGCGAAGCCATAGGTGGCATAGGGCACGCCCTGACCTTTCTCGTCGAGCGGGCGGGTCGGCGGATCGAAATTGCCGCGCCCGACCAATACGTCGCCGCGATTATCGGGTTTGAGCCGGGCTAGATCGACGCGCCGGGTTTCGGCGCCGTCGCTCACGATCAGCGCGGCGCCATCGAGCGCTAGGCGCGCCTGCGTCCCAGCTTTGGCAAGGCGCAGAATCTGCCGCCGCAAATCCTCGCCCGCGAGCTGAGCGGCGCGACCGGACACGAAAGTCTGGCGCGAGGCCGAGGTCTTGCCCGCGTCCTCGGTCAAATCGGTGTCGCCCGTGACTTGATGGATCAACGCCACGGGCAGGCCGAGGGCGTCGGCGCAAATCTGCGGCATGATGGTGTAGGAACCCTGGCCGATATCGACCGCGCCGTTATAGAGCGTGATGCGGCCGGCGCCGTCGATGGCGACCCGCATGGTCGAGGGATTGGACAGGGACGTGTTGCCGATGCCGTACCACATGCAGCCCACGCCAACGCCGCGCCGTGTCGTGCCGCCCGTGCGATTCAATGCCGCTGCCTCGGCGCGCAACGCCTGCCAGCGCGGGCGCAGCGCCTCTAGGCATCGGGCCAGGCCGGCGCTGTGTTCGAGTAGCTGACCGCAGGTCGTGCGCTGGCCGGCGCGCAGCGCGTTGATATGACGGAACTCCAGCAAATCGATGCCGAGCGCCAACGCCGCTTCGTCCATCAGCGCTTCATGAGCAATCGCCGCCTGGGGCACGCCGAAACCGCGGAAGGCGCCGGCTGGCGTGTCGTTGGTATAGATCGCGCGGGATAGGCAGCGCGCGTGGGGCACGAAATAGGGGCCGTGGGCATGGACAGGCACGCGGCTTGCCACCGTCGGCCCCCACGAGGCGTAGGCGCCGGTGTTAAAGTCGCCCGAAAACTCAAAACCAATCAGGCAGCCCTGGCGATCGGCGGCGAGTCGCGCGCGCATCTCGGCCGGATGACGCTTGGTGGTCGATTGCATCGATTCCGGCCGGTGATAGACGCCGCGCACAGGTCGATTCAGATGCCAAGCCGCCACGGCAAGCAGCGGTTGGATCGAAATGTCGAGCTTGCCGCCGAAACCGCCGCCAACTGCGCTCGGCACGATGCGCACGGCCTCCGGTTTTAGCCCCAGAACCAAGGCGATCTCGTCGCGGTCCATATAGGGCGTCTGGGTGCAGGCGAAAATCTCCATGCGCTCGCCGACACGTTGGGCATAGCCGGCTTCGGGCTCGATATAGGCGTGCTCGACGAAGCCGGTTGACCAGGCCCCCTCGACGACCACGGGCGCATCCGCCATGGCCCGATCGACATCGCCGGATTCCACACGCCCGCGGACCAATACGTTGTCGGCTACATTGTCGTGGATCGCCGGCGCGCCCGGTGCCAGCGCCGCCGCGATGCCCGAGATCGCGGGCAACGCCTCCCAGACAATGGGCAATTCGTCATCGCGGAGTGCCGCGATGGTGGCGCGATCCCCGACCAGGGCGGCAATCGCTTCGCCGCGAAAGCGCGCGCGACCCTCGGCGAAAACAGGCTGATCCTTGAGTGTGGGATAGATGCCGAAGCGATTGGAACCGGGCACATCGGCTGCCGAGAACACGCGGACCAAGCCAGGATGCTTGCGCAAGAGCGTAGTCAGCGAACCGATGGCGAAGCGTGCATGGGCATGAGGTGATCGTATGGCACGCAACCACAGCGCATCGGTCGGCGCTTGGTCGGCACCGAAGATTTCCGCGCCGTTTAGCTTAGCGACGCCGTCGACGCGCGCGAGCCGAGCGCCAACGGCTGCGCCTACCGCCGGTTCGACGGCAGAAGCGTCATTCGCGACGTCGAGCACGGCGGCCACGATCTTGCGATAGCCGGTGCAGCGGCACAGTACGCCGGCCAACCCATCCATGACCTCGGTCTCGCTTGGCTGCTTGTTGCGGGCGAGCAGATCGCTTGCCGCCATCAGCATGCCGGGTGTGCAGATGCCGCATTGGGCGGCGCCATGGCGCGCGAAGGCGCGTTGCAGCGCGCCATCGGCCAGACCTTCGACGGTAACAATCTCGGCACCGCCAACCTGGGCGACGGCGGTCAGGCAGGCGCAACTCTGCCGCCCGTCGATCAGCACGGTGCAGGCGCCGCAATCCCCAGCGTCGCAACCGATCTTAGTGCCGATGAGACCGAGGTCGTGACGCAGCACATCGGCGAGCCGCCGCGTCGGCGCCACATCGAGATGAACGGCGCGGCCGTTGATCCGACAGGCCAGCGCGATCGAACTCATGCGGCCTTCTCCCGCTGCTCGCCGGCCAGGGCGATCAAGCATCGACGCACCAGGACGAGCGCCGCATCCCGGCGATAGTCCTTGTCCGCGCGCACATCGTCGATCGGCTGGAGCGGTTGGAGATGATCGGATCGAACCAGATCGGCAAGACCACCATCGATAGAGCGGCCAACCAGCGCCGCCTCGAGCGCCGGCAACCGCTGGGCCACGGTAGAACAAGCACCGACAACAATGCGGGCTGCCGCCACCGTGCCGCGGTCGATTTCGATCAAGCTCGCCACCATAGCAATGGAAATAACCAAGTAGCGTCGAGCACCCAGCTTGAGAAAGGTCGCACGTGCGGAATGGCGGTGCTTAGGAACCCGGATCGCAGTCAGCAATTCGTTCGACCGACGATCGGTCCGCCGGTTGGCGAGGATAAAGCGATCGAGAGGTAGGTAGCGCGAACCCGCAACACTCGCCAACTCCACCGAGGCATCCAAGCTCATCAAGGGCGGCACGCCATCGGCAGCGGGTGAAGCGTTGCACAGATTGCCGCCGATGGTACCGCGATTCTGAATCTGCGCGCCGCCGACTTCGCGGGCCGCTGCCTTGAGCCCATCGAACATGGCGGGTAGGTGGGCTTCGATCACCTCGTTCCAAGTGGTTAGGGCACCGATACGCCAGTGATCGCCGGCATCGGCGATACCGCGGAGTGCGGCGATGCCGGTAATGTCGAGCACATCTTCATCACGTTGCTCAACGACTCGCGAGGGATAGTGGTCGGTGCCGCCGGCGAGCACGGTCCAGTCGCCCGTTGCGAGCACGCCGAGGGCATCATTCACGTGATGCGGTCGTAGAAACCGGCCCATCGCCCCGTCCGTTTCGCGCCGGTTGGCCCGCCGCAGATTATGGGCTCGAACCCCAGCACAGATCATATGTGTACATATATTCTGCGCATTGCCCGGTCCGCACTGTCAAGAGGCGGCAACTCTCAGGTCAAGCGCTGGAGCAGGTCAAGGAAAGCTCGCCGCTCCTGCGGCGACAACGGATCAAGGGTGGCGGCGCTAACCTCCAGGCCGGCGTCGAATAGACCCTCGATCAAGGCACGGCCATCCGCGCTGAGGCTCAGTAGGGCGCGCCGGCGATCGTCCGCGTCCGACACGCGCTGGATCAACCGGCGCGCACTGAGCCGGCGAATCACGCCCTGGATAGTCGCGGGGTCCATGGCGGTCAGCCGGCCCAGATGATTCTGCGACAGCGCGCCATGCTCGGACAGGCGCACGAGCGCGGCGAACTGGGTCGGCGTCAGGCCGCTCGCGGCGAATCGCGCGAGAAAGATCTGCGTCGCGCGTTGATGGGCGCGGCGCAGCAGATGACCAACCTGATCTTCGAGTACATAGCCCGCGCGCGGCTCTTTGATCGTCGGTTTGCTCATGGAACGCGCCATGCCAACCGCGGGGGCCCACCTGAGCAATCACGCGGACCTAGAAGGCGTAAGCCATGCCGATCAGAAAATCGTGTTTAGTGTACTTGTTGAGTTCAATGGACGTGCCGTCGAAAAACGGGCCCGTCTTGGCTTTACCCAGATACATGAAGCGATAGCCGGCCTCGACGATCCAGCTTTCGCTCAAACCATAGCGCACGCCGAGCCCACCGAAATATGCCAGATTGTTCTTGGTGTCTTCGCGGGTTTGTATGCGCCGGCCCGGGATCTGGGCGAGTTCTGAAAAGGTACCTTCGGACGTATTGCGCGCAAGACCGACGCCGACTGCGAGATAGGGCGTCCATCGCGTCTTGTTCCGGATATCGTAATAGGCGTTCAACATGAAGGCATGGGATTTCAGATTGTTCTCCAGCCCGAAACCGCCATTGGTGCTGAGCGGCGGTCGCGCGTTGTAGTCGAAGCGGAAGGCGAGGTTGTATTCGAGCTCGGTCCGCACGGGCCAACCGAATTTCTGCCAATCGAAACCGATCGCCGCGCCGCCCGCGCCGACGAGGTCGTTGTCCTCGGTGTTGGTGGGAACGCCCGCGCGCGTACCGACATTTTTAACATCGCTAATGGCGGCGGGACCGCCGGTCAGCCGCACCGCGAGATAGTCGTAGCGGCTACGTGGCGCCGGCGCGGCCGCGGGAGCTGCGGAAGCGGGCGCAGATTGCTGCGCGAAGGACGAATCAGTCACCGTCGCAGCGATCAATGCTGCAACCGAAACTACCCACTGTCTCATTAACCGTTCCCCCTCTGCGCACCGGCCGCGGCAGATTATGCGCGACCGCGGCAATCCGCAACCCGGCTATTTCTTCGGCGCGTTCACGCGAATATGCAGTTCGCGCAATTGCCGCTCCGTGACATCCGAGGGCGCGTTCATCATCAGATCCTCGGCGCGTTGGTTCATCGGAAATAGGATGACTTCGCGGATATTGGGCTCGCCCGCGATCAGCATGACGATGCGGTCGATGCCGGGCGCGGACCCGCCATGGGGCGGGGCGCCGTATCTGAAGGCGTTGAGCATGCCGGCGAATTTGGTCTCGACCTGCTCGCTCGTGTAGCCCGCGATTTCGAACGCCTTGATCATGATGTCGGGCCGGTGGTTGCGGATCGCCCCGCTCGACAGTTCCACGCCGTTGCACACGATGTCGTACTGGAAGGCCAGGATGTCCAGCGGGTCCTTGGTCACCAGCGCCTCCAACCCGCCCTGGGGCATGGAGAAAGGGTTGTGCGAGAAGTCGATCTTGCCGGTGTCCGGATCTTTCTCGTACATCGGGAAATCGACGATCCAGCAGAAGCGAAATTCGTTCTTCTCAAGCTGATTGAGGTCGTGACCGAGCTTGGTGCGGGCAAGGCCGGCAAGCTTCGCAGCCCCTGCGGCCTTATCGCACGCAAAGAACACCGCGTCGCCGTCGCCCGTGCCGGTCAGCGCCTTGAGGCGGGCCAGCCTGTCGCCCTCAATGAACTTCGCGATCGGCCCCTTGCCGCAGCCATCGGCTAGGATGACGTAGCCCATGCCCGGCGCGCCCTGTTCGCGCGCCCATTCGTTCATCTTGTCGAAGAAGCTGCGGGGTTGGTCGGCCGCTTTGCGCACGGGTATAGCGCGCACCACCGCACCCTTATCAATGTTGCGCGCAAAGATCGAGAAGCCGGAACCGGCGAATACTTCGGTCACGTCGGCGATCTCGATCGGATTGCGCAGATCGGGCTTGTCGGTGCCATATTTGAGCAGCGCATCGGCGAAAGTGATGCGTGGGAAAGGCGGCGGCGTCACGCCGCGCCCATCGGCGAATTCCCGGAACACACCGGAAAGCACGGGCTCGATGGCGGCGAACACGTCGTCTTGGGTGACGTAGGACATCTCGAAATCGAGTTGATAGAACTCGCCGGGCGAGCGATCGGCCCGGCTGTCCTCGTCGCGGAAACACGGCGCGATCTGAAAGTAGCGGTCGAAGCCGGCGACCATGATGAGCTGCTTGAACTGCTGGGGCGCCTGAGGTAGCGCATAGAATTTTCCGGGATGCAGCCGGCTCGGCACCAGGAAGTCGCGCGCGCCCTCAGGCGACGACGCCGTTAGAATCGGCGTCTGAAACTCCATGAAACCCTGCTCGATCATGCGCCGGCGGATGCTGGAGATGACCGCCGAGCGCAACACGATGTTGCGGTGGATCTTCTCGCGCCGGAGGTCGAGGAAGCGGTATTTAAGCCGGATTTCCTCGCCCGCGTCCTGGTCGCTGTTGACTTGGAGGGGCACTTGCTCGGCAGCCGATTGCACGACGAAATTGGCAACGCGCAGTTCGATCTGGCCGGTCTTGAGTTGCGCATTGACGGTCTCCAGGCTGCGCGCAACCACCTTGCCAGTGATTGTGATCACGCTCTCCAGTCGCACCGCTTCGAGCGCGGGAAATTGCGGGTGGCTGACGTCGATCACGCATTGGGTGATGCCGTGGTGATCGCGCAGATCGACAAACAAGAGTTGGCCGTGATCGCGCTTGCGGTGCAGCCAGCCGGACAACCGCGCTTCCTGACCGACATAGGTCGTCGTCAAATCGTTGCAAGTATGGGTGCGGTAGGCGTGCATCGTGAGAAATCCTGCTGAGTACGGCCGGCCCCCGGTCGCGGGCGGGCGGAGTATGCATGGCGGCGTGGGGTAATCAACCCTTGGCCTGGGTCAGCGGGGCAAGCGCGATTTGTCCGATCGCCCAGGCCAGCCAACCCGCCGCGATCCACCAGCTCTGCCAGACGCCATAGCCGAACAGCCCAACAATCAGGTAGGCCGCTAGCATGGCGACATGAACGCCGGCAATGGACGGCATCGGCGCGCGTGCCGCCAGCGCTAAGCCCCGGCCGATCAAGCCGGCCAGAATGGCAGCCCCGGCAAGTCCAAGCTCCAGGCGAACCTGAAGCAAGCTGTTATGCGGATGAAGCGGCATGACCTCAAGACCGACCGGAGGTCTGATCTTGCCGCCAGGCAGAGCGCGCGAGGCATCGAAACCCCAGCCGAGCCAGGGGTGTTCGGCGATACGCTCAACCGCGAATTGCCAGATAAACAAACGGTGCTGGGCCGACGGGGCAAGTTGGGGCCAGGACAGGATCACCGCATCGGGGGCCAACCACAGGCTGAATGCCCAGGGCAACATGAGAGTCGACATCGCGGCAATTCCGGCCAGCAGCAGCGGCAGGGTGCGCGGCAGCAACATTACCAACAGAAACGCCAGTCCCGCACCGGCGAACGCGGTCTTGGCCGATGCGCTGTCCAGCCGGGCGACCAGATATGCGGCGGTCGGCAGCAACAGTATTGCAGCGAGACGCCGGTCACGCTGCCATAACACGTAAAGCACAGACCAAAGCAATACGGCAAACACCGCAGCGCCGCGATTGAGCTCGTGTAGATGAACGTAGGGCAACGCCACCAGACCGCGCAGGGCTGGGAAATGGAAGTAAGCCCAGATCATGTAAGCCGCCACCAGACCGCCGATCGTTCCAACGATCAGGGCATCGACCACGCGGCGATGGCGCGGCGGATCGAGGCGATCGATCACGGTCAACACCAACATACCGCAAAATGAGATGGCGCCGAGCCGCGCCCATAAGCCGATCGCCCCCCATGTATTGGGCGACCATAGGGCTGCGAGCAACGCCCAAGCCGTCCCCAGCGCCATCAAGAACAACAGGGTCGGGTCGCGCGCGCCCACCACGGTCAGCCAGATCAGCCAACGCGGCCAGGATTGCCGTGCGCTCTGGCGATGAAACAATAGGGGTAGCGCCAGCACGCCCGCAGCCGCGATAAGAATTACCAGCGCCTTCGGCACAATAAAGGCAATCGGAGGCACCAGACCGACCAGCGCAGGCAAGACATAGGTGCCATAGATGCGCGACCAGGCATTGTCGGGCCAGGCAAGAGGCGAGGGTCTGGGCGGAAGGTGGGGCGCGGCTGACGCCATGATTGCTCTCGTAGATTGCAGTGCCGTCGCGGCGACAGCGGGCCATTTATAACCTGCGCGGGAGTCAGCGCAACTCGATGGTTTCGCTGCGCCGGATGGTCTCGCCATTGCTGCCCGCGCCAGGTTTCACGACGATCTCGCCGCGATAGAAACCTTTTGGCAAAGCTCCCGAACGGCTGCGAGCCCAAAGCCGGTCGGCATGAACGAACCGATCCTCGTTAAACTTGCCGGTACGGTCGACAACTGCGCGCCCGTCCGGACCGATCAGACGTAAGGACAATTCATCATGCCGGCTCAAACCGACAACCATGTAGAAGAAGGAAACGATCTCGGTCGGCGCGTTGTGGCTGGCAACCGACCGCGCGCGCAAACGGCGGATGTCCTCGACTGTGACCTCACCAGGCATGAGCCCGGCTAGATAGACCACGATGGAACGATAGGTCAGCGCGTCCAACGCTGGCTTCGACCACAGCGATGCCGGGCCGGGGCCGCAAGTTGTATGGATATCCTCGACTGGGCCGACGAAGGGATCGATCGCCCGTCCGCGCCAAGTCACCCCCAGATGAACATGGGGAAATTCGGTTGCGCCGGACAGGCCAACCAAACCGAGGCGGTCGCCGGCAGCTACCCGTTGGCCGCGTCGCACGACGACGCTACCGGCGCGCAGATGACAGTAATCCGTGACCCAACCGCCGCCATGGTCGATGGCAACCCGATTGCCGCATTCACGGCCCTCAATGGCTTTTGCGCCGCCCTCGCGCAGGTGGATATCGGCCATATCGTTGCGCGTGGCCACGACCAGACCTGGCGCGGCGGCAAGAACCGCCACGCCGGACGCCATCGCCGCAGGATCGGCCAACGCGAAATCCGTGCCGCGATGACCATCATAGGTCAAATGGCGGCATTGATAGTCGCGTCGTCCCGGCCCGTCCTCGTGATCAACATAATTCATGATGAAGCAATCGGACCCGGGCGTGCAGGCCAGCGGTAAGGCAAGTTGGGGTGTCGCCGGCTGTTGAGCGCCCGCAGCACGCCAGCCCAAGCCAACGGTCAGCGCCATGATCAGCAGCACGGCCGATCGCCACCTCGGCGGGTCGGCTTGCGTTCGGTTCATCAGCCAGATCATGGTGCCGCACGTCCCGAAAAAGCATCAGCTACCGCAAGACTTTGTGTCATCAACCATGAGGAAGCACAACAAAACTTATATAGCAAAATCATCGATTTCATGGTGCAAGTTCATGTTAGCTCGCATAGTACTCGACGCAGTTTGATAAGGCGTTGAGTTGATTCATAAGGGCGATTCCTTGCCTGGCAGCGAAGGATCGCGCTCATGCAATCGATATTCTCGCACGCCTTATCCGAGGCGGTAGCAAAACATATCGGCCTGTCGCTCACAAG
>SHVW01000120.1 GCA_009694085.1 Alphaproteobacteria bacterium | reverse complement strand
CCGCACCTCGAAATAGGGCAAGGGCCGACCGACCGACCCCATCTTTTCGTCGGAATTGATGCTGGTGAAACTGGACGCCTCGGTCATGCCATAGGCCTCGCGCATGCGCGTGCCGAAGCGGGATTGGAAGGCACGCCAGATCGCGGGCGGGCAATTGGCCCCCCAGGCGACGCGCGCCTTGTGATCGCGGTCGCGCGTGTTCGGCGGCTCCTTCAGCAGGATCGCCAGGATGCCGCCGAAAAAATGGATCTGGGTGGAGCCGGTCTCGCGCACCTGGTCCCAGAAGCGGGACGCGCTGAAGCGCTCGACCAGTGCGATGGTGGCGCGCTCCATCAGCGCCGTGATCAGAACCTGGCAGCCGCCGATGTGATAGAGCGGTTCCCACAAAAAAAACACATCGCCCGGCCGCACATCGGAACTGAGCGCCGCCGCCCAGCCCGACACGCGCAGCATGCAATCGGTCAGCATGGCGCCCTTGGCCGGTCCGGTCGTGCCCGAGGTAAACATGATCAGCCGAACATCGTCGGCACGCGCCGCGCGTCGCTCCAGCGGCGGCCCTGTATCGGTCAGCAACCGCTCCAGATCATGATCTCCATCGGCGGCCTCGCCCGCCGGCCGGCCGAGCCAGACGATGTGGCGCGGCTTGACCTCGCCAAGAGCCGGCAGGATCTGATCGCGCACGTCCCAATCCGCGACGATAGCCGAGGGCTCGGTCTGGCGGAGTTGATAAGCGAGCCCATCGCCGCGGAGGTGGATGTTGAGCGGCACCTGGCAGACGCCGATGCGGATCAAGGCGAAGAAGGTCGTGATGTAGTGCGGATGGTTGCCGAGCATGACGGCGACCCGTTCGTCTCGCGCCAGGCCAAGCCGGTCCAGCGCGCCGGCCAATTGTGCCACCCGCCGGGAGAGATCGCCGAGCGCAACGGTCTCGCCTTCGAACCGGCAATAGGGGAAGTCGGCGCGCGCGTCGGCCGCGCGATGCAGCAGATCGTCGATGGTCTCGTCGTTGCGGGGAAAGGGCAGGTTCATGCTGGGCGCCTCAGGTTCTCGGGGACCGGAGCATTGACCATCAAGCCCGGACTTGCCAAGAGGCATGGTCAATTATTGAAAGGCGATGGCGGGACCGTCAGCTTCCGAGTCGACGCAAGACGTGCGGATCCGGTGGCCGGCCAGCTCCCATCCCAGCCGCGCAGACCGGCGCAAGTCCCGGGCAAACGAGGGATTCTCCGCCTTCCTCCTGTACCTGCCGCGATTTGGCTGGTAGTTAGAATGCGTCATTCCCAATGCCTTAGAGACCGGTCCCGATGCCCGCTTCCACCAAGCTGACCGCCGCCGACATCACGCGCATCTACCGCTCCCTGCGCCTAATCCGGCGAACGGAGGAAGAGGTTGCGCGCATCTATCCGACCGATCGGATCAAGAGCCCGGTCCATCTGTCGATCGGCCAGGAATCCGTCGCCGTTGGCGTCTGCGACGCGCTGACCGATGCCGATGTGGTGTCCGGCACCTATCGCGGCCACGCGACATATCTCGCCAAGGGCGGCGATCTCAAGGCCATGATGGCCGAGCTCTATGGCAAGGCCACGGGCTGCGCGCGCGGCAAAGGCGGCTCCATGCATCTGGTGGAGATGTCGAAGAACGTGCTGGGTGCTTCGGCTGTGGTGGGCACAACGATCCCGCTCGCTGTCGGCTATGCGATGGCACTACGGCGCGAAGGCAAGGGCCGGGTCGCCGCGTCTTTCTTCGGCGACGGCGCCACCGAGGAAGGCGTATTCTACGAAAGTCTGAATTTCGCCTCGCTGCACAAACTGCCCGTCGTATTCGTGTGCGAGAACAACTTCTACGCCATCCACACGCCGATCTCGAAGCGCTGGGCGTCCGAGGCACTGTGCGGGCGCGTGTCGAATTTCGGCATCCCGACCCACCGCATCACCGATTCCGACGTCTTCACCATCCGCCGCATCGTCGCCGATTCCGTGGCCGACATGCGCGAGGGCGGCGGTCCCGTCTTCCTGGAGTGCCACACCTATCGCTGGCGCGAGCATGTCGGCCCCATGGAGGATTACGAGGCCGGCTATCGCGACCGCACCGACATGGAAACCTGGCGCACCACCGATCAAGTCGAGCGCGTGGGCGCGCTGGTCGATGCCAGTACGCGTCGGCGCGTGAACTTGGAGATCGAGAAGGAAATCCAGGCCGCGATCGATTTCGCCGAACAGAGCCCCTTCCCCGGGCCCGAGGAGCTATACGCCCATGTCTTCGCCGGCCAAAGCTAAGGCGCCACGGTCCGGCGCGTCCAAGCCAGGCGTGCAGGGTGGACGCCTGCTGCGCTATGTCGATGCGTTGCGCGAAGCGGTAACACAAGAGATGGAGCGCGACGAACGCGTCTTCGTGCTTGGCCTCGACGTCGACGATCACAAGGGCATCCAGGGTTCGACCCTGGGATTGCAGGCTAAGTTCGGCGACCAGCGCGTCTTCAATACGCCGCTGTCCGAGGATGCCATGACCGGCGTCGCGATCGGCGCGGCAATCGCCGGCATGAGGCCGATCCATGTCCATATTCGCATGGATTTCCTCATGCTGTGCATGAACCAGATCGTCAACATGGCGTCGAAGATGCACTACATGTATGGTGGCACGGTCAGCGTGCCACTCGTGGTGCGCTCCATGATCGGCAAGTCCTGGGGCCAAGGCGCCCAGCACAGCCAGGGCCTCTACTCCATGTTCATGCATGTCCCCGGCCTCAAAGTGGTGGCGCCGTCCAACGCTCACGACGCCAAGGGCTGCCTGATCGCCGCCATCCGCGACGACAATCCCGTGATCTTCGTCGAGCATCGCCTGCTCTACAGCACCGAAGCCTATGTTGACGAAGCGCCCTATACGGTTGAATTCGGCAAGGCGCGTATTGCCAAGGCCGGCGACGACATCACGCTCGTCGGCGTATCCAACATGGTGATCGAATGCCTACGCGCCCAGGAATTGCTGGCGGAAGTAGGCATCGCCGCCGAGGTGATCGATCCGATCTCCCTCGTGCCGCTCGACATGGCGACCATCCTAACCTCGGCGCGGCGTACCGGCCGCGTGCTCGTGGTCGACAATGCCTGGACCAATTGCGGCGCGAGCGCGGAAATCCTGGCGCGCATCGTCGAGGAAACCTCCGGCGGCACGGGCAAGCCGATCACGATGCGCCGGATGGGCTTTGCGCCCACCACTTGCCCGACGACGCCGGCGCTCGAACAGGCCTTCTACCCCAACCCCGCGACCATCGCGGCGGCCGTTCACGCCATGGTCAACCCCAAGGCGCCGGCCTGGTCGCCCGCGCCCGAGCGCGCCGAGCTTGCCTATCAGCGCCAGTTCCGTGGGCCTTTCTGATCGTTTTGAGGGATAACCATGGATCAAAGGGCAATCATTTTTGCTACGCTATTTGGCCCGATACTCGCAGTAGTCGTAACGCGCGTAGTGGACAAAATGCGAGAGAGGCGAGACGGAAAATTGCGTATTTTTCGAATTTTGATGAGCACTCGGCGCATGAGAATATCACTCGATCATGTATCGGCACTCAACCAAGTCGAGATTGAGTTTTATGGCAACAACAAGGTTATTTCTGGTTGGCGTCAGTACATGGAACATCTTAGTCGCCCGCCAGCACCCAACGCACCTTGGAATAAATGGAACGACGATGCTGACACGATCCTGGCAAAACTCCTTTCGGAAATGGCAACGGATCTAGGGTTCAACATCTCCGAACTGGATATCTTCAAAGGCGGATACGCTCCGGAAGGTTGGCGGAATAAAGAGAATCGCGAAGCCGCGTTTCAAGCTTTCTTCCTTGATGTGGCCAATCACAAAAATACTTTGCCAATCTCCGTTTACCACCCTCGGAAGAACTCCCAAGAGCGCCCTGTACCCGCGCACTTTGTCGAGTCACCAGAAGTTCCTGCGCGCCCGCAGAGTCTTTCAAATAGCTTTGGTGAGCCGAGAGTTGATGGCGAAGTCAAGCGGACAACAACTCTTAATCCAGGAACCTAGGTAGCTGATGTTTTACGAACTCGCCGCGCCGACCTGGGGCCAGGAAGAGATCGACGCCATGCAGCGCGTCATCAAGTCCGGCCGCTTCACCATGGGCGAAAACGTCGCGCGTTTCGAGCAGGCTTTTGCCGATTATTTCGGCGTCAAGCACGCGATCATGGTGAATTCCGGCTCGTCTGCCAACCTGATCGCGGTCGCCGCCCTGTTCTACAAGAAGGACCGGCCGCTCCAGCGCGGCGATGAGGTCATCGTGCCCGCGATTTCCTGGGCGACAACTTATCACCCGCTCCAGCAATACGGGCTGAAGTGCAAATTCATCGATGTCGAGCTGGACACGCTGAACATGGATGCCAAGCAGCTTGAGCGCGCACTGGGCCCGCGCACGCGCGCGCTGATGGCGGTCAGCATCCTGGGCAATCCCTGCGCGCTCGACGTCATGCGCGCCTTCTGCGACCGCCACGGCCTTTATTTCATCGAGGACAATTGCGAGTCCATGGATGCTGAGTTGAACGGCAAGAAGGCCGGCACGTTCGGTCATCTCAACACATTCAGCACCTTCTTCTCTCACCACATCTCGACCATGGAAGGCGGCTTGGTTCTGACCGACGACCTCGAACTCGCCCACCTCTCCCGCTGCATGCGGGCCCATGGCTGGACGCGCGATCTGCCGGCGGATAGTCCGCTCTACGAACGCACCAATCACGACTTCTACGAGGCCTATCGCTTCATCCTGCCGGGCTACAACGTCCGCCCTCTCGAACTGAGCGGTGCGATCGGTGTCGAGCAGCTCAAAAAGTTGCCAGCCATGACCGTGCAGCGGCGGAAGAACATGGCGCTGTTCAACCAGCTATTTGCCGGCGACCCTCGCTTCATCATCCAGCGCGAACACGGCAAGAGTTCCAGCTTCTCCTTCACCATTATCCTCAACCCCGCGCGCAACCTTGACCGCGAGCGCGTATTCCGGGCGCTCAAGGATGCCGATATCGGTTATCGCATCATCACCGGCGGCTGCTTCCTGCGCCACGACGTGATCAAGCACTACGATTACGAGATCGTGGGACGGATCGAACACGCCTATACTGCCCACGATCACGGTTTCTTCGTGGGCAATCACCCCTTCGACCTAACGCCGCAGATCACTAAGCTGCGCGAGGTGCTTGACCGCGCCTGCAACTGACGGAGAGTTTGAGCGCATGGCTGGCGGACATTCCATACTGATCACCGGCGGGGCCGGCTATCTCGGCTCGATCATGGCCCCTGCATTGCTCCAGGCCGGGCACAAAGTCACGGTGCTGGACAATTTCATGTTCCGGCAATCGCCGCTGGCCCATGTTTGCATCGATCCTAACTTCACCGCCGCCCGCGGCGATGCGCGGGATGAGGCCGTGCTGAAGCCGCTGCTGAAAAAGGCCGACATCGTCATTCCGTTGGCTGCACTGGTCGGCGCACCGCTCTGCGACCGCGACAAGATTGGCGCCACCAGCACCAATTACGACGCCGTCGTCACCTTGACCAAGCTGATGGGCAAGACGCAGCGCATGTTGATGCCGATCACCAATAGCGGCTATGGCGTCGGCGAGGCCGGCAAGTTCTGCACCGAGGACAGCCCGCTCAAGCCGATCTCGCTCTATGGCGTCACCAAGGTCGCTGCCGAGCGCGCCGCGCTCGACCGCGGCAACGCCATCAGTTTCCGGCTCGCCACCGTGTTCGGCATGTCGCCGCGCATGCGCATCGACCTGCTGGTCAACGATTTCGTCTATCGCGCCGCCAACGATCGTGCCGTCGTGCTGTTCGAGCCCCATTTCAAGCGCAATTTCATCCACGTCCGCGACGTTGCGCGCGCTTTCATGCATGGCATCGACAATTTCGAGGACATGAAGGATCAGGCTTATAATGTCGGCCTATCCGATGCCAATTTATCGAAATGGGAGCTGTGCGAGCGCATCCGTACCCATGTGCCGAATTTCGTGTTCGTCGAGGCGCCGATCGGCAAAGACCCGGACAAGCGCGACTATATCGTGTCCAACTCCAAGATCGAGCAGACCGGCTTCGCGCCGAAATACGCGCTCGATGACGGCATCAAGGAGTTGATGAAGGGCTACGCCATGCTGAAGAATTCAATCTACGGCAATGTCTGAACCGGTTTACCGGCTCCGGGGCAAACGAGTCTGGGTTGCCGGCCATACCGGCATGGTCGGCGCGGCTCTAGCGCGCCGCCTGGACGAAGCCGGAGCCGTGATCTTAACGGCGCCGCGCGCCCGGGCCGATCTGCGCCGGCAAGACCAGGTAGAGGCAACGGTCGCTGCCCTCAAACCCGATGCCGTTTTCATCGCGGCCGCCACGGTTGGCGGTATTCTGGCCAATGATTCCCGTCCGGCCGAGTTCATCTACGACAATCTCACCATCGTATCCAATGTCGTGGACGCTTGCGCAGGCGGCGTGGAAAAACTGATGGTGCTGGGCTCCTCCTGGATCTATCCCAAACATGCCGCCCAGCCCATGATCGAGGATGCCATGCTGGATGGCGCGCTCGAACCGACCAACCAGTGGTATGCCGTCGCAAAGATCGCCGGCATCAAGCTGGCCCAAGCCTATCGCCGCCAGCATGGAAAAGATTTCATAGCGGTCGTACCGACTAATCTCTACGGCCCCGGCGATAATTTCGACTTAGCCGCAAGCCACGTCGTACCGGCGCTGCTGCGTAAGTGCCACGAAGCCAAGAGGCGGGGTGGACCGGTTGAAATCTGGGGCACGGGCCTGCCGCGCCGTGAGTTTCTCTATGTCGACGATGCCGCCGATGCATTGGTCTTCCTGATGGAGAACTATGCTGCCGATGACATCATCAATGTCGGCGGCGGCACCGATGTCAGCATCCGCGAGCTGGCCGATGCCGCAGCCGCCGCCACGGGCTACAAGGGCGGCTTTGCCTATGCTGCGGATAAACCCGACGGCACGCCGCTGAAACGCCTCGACGCGACTCGGCTGCTCGCCATGGGTTGGCGCCCCCGCACCATCCTGGCCGATGGATTGGCACGAACCTACGACTGGTTTAAACAAGCGTTGGCGATGCCGGCCGGCCGCCGGGCGCGGGTTGCGTGAGCCCATGGGAACTCCCGTCACGTCCCTCTCCGCTACCGGCCTTGCCGAAATCGACATCGCCATCCTCGCCGGTGGGCTCGGAACGCGCATCCGCGGCGTGCTCGGCGACACGCCCAAGGTATTGGCGCCCATTACCATCGGCGGCTGGACGCGCCCGTTCCTCGACATCCTGCTGGATTGGTTGGCCCGGCAGGGCGCGCGACGGATCGTCCTTTGCCTCGGCCACCTTGCCGATCGTGTCGAGCGCCATTTGGCTCAAGCCCCGCGCCGCGATTTGTCGATCGCGCAAATCGTGGAGCCAGGCCCGCTGGGAACGGCCGGCGCGTTGCGTTTCGCCGGAAGCCGGCTGGCGAGCGACCCCGTCATGGTGATCAATGGCGACACCTTCGTCGATGCCGATCTTGGTGCCATGCTGACCCATCACTGCACGACTGAGGCGAACGTGACCATGCTCTGCGCCCGGGTGACCGATGCAGGCCGCTACGGCCGCGTGGATATCGGCGCGGATAGCATGGTCCGGCGTTTTGTCGAGAAGGATCCCAAGGCCGGCACCGGAACTATCAATGCCGGCATCTACCTGCTCGGCCGTGGAGTGATCGACGGCATCATGGGCGGTACCGCCGCCTCCATCGAACGCGACGTTCTGGAACGCATGCCCGCTGGCGCCATCCATGCCGTGATCACCGACGGCCGTTTCATCGATATCGGCACGCCGGAATCCCTCGAAGCCGCACCGACCGTTCTGGCAGGACAGCCATGATTATCAGCCGCACCCCCTTCCGCGTCTCCCTATTCGGCGGCGGCAGCGACTATCCCAGCTGGTATCGCCAGCACGGCGGTACCGTGCTGGGCATGACCATCAACAAATATTGCTACATCACGATCAGGCCATTGCCGCCTTTCTTCGAGCATCGATACCGCCTCGTCTATTCCCGCATCGAATTGGTGAAGGAAATTGGCGAGATCGATCACCCCTCCGTGCGCGCCGTGCTGAGCGATATGAACATCACGGAAGGATTGGAAATCCACCACGACGGCGACCTGCCTGCACGCTCCGGCTTGGGTTCCAGCTCGTCCTTCACGGTCGGCCTGCTGAATGCGCTCCACGCGCTTGAGGGTCGCATGATGAGTAAGAAACGGCTTGCCGACGACGCCATCCGCATCGAGCAAGACGTGATCCGCGAAAATGTCGGCTCCCAGGACCAAGTCTGGGCCGCCTATGGCGGACTCAACCGCGTCAATTTCCTCACGGACGGCTCGATCGGCGTGGTGCCGCTGATTACCGACGACCGCAAGCGCCGGCGCCTTCAGGAATCCATGTTACTGTTGTTCACTGGACTGTCGCGCAACGCCTCGACGATTGCCGGCGACAAGATCGCCAATCTGGAAAAGAAAGCGCAGCAAATCCGCACGATGATGCAGATGGTCGACGAGGCCCAGGCCATTTTGCAAGACCCGCGCCGCTCGGTCGAAGAGATCGGCGCGCTGCTACACGAATCCTGGCTGCTCAAGCGCGAGCTGGCCGCCTCGATCACCTCCTCGACCATCGACGACATCTACGAGGCCGGGCGCAAGGCCGGGGCCACCGGCGGCAAGTTATTGGGCGCCGGCGGCGGCGGCTTCATGCTGTTCTTCGTCGAACCGGAAAAACGCCCGGCGGTTATTGAAGCGCTCAAGCACTTGATACCGGTGCCGGTCGAGATCGGCCGCGACGGCAGCCGCATCATTGTTTACGAACCGGACGAGCATCAGGTCCACGGACGCGCGTCTTAATTGGCGTCGCACCATTGCTGCCACATCGAGCCCAGTGCGGCCTCGAAACGCCGGGCGAAATCGTGCGCGTAACTCGGATCTCAGGGTCGCCAGATGCGCATGGCCGCCGGCACATAGGATGACGAGGGGCTTGGTCATGGGTGCACAGTAAGGGGAAATTCACCGTTTTGCATCCCTAACCAGATACCCTCATTGCCTCACTCACCTCGCCTGGGGCAGAATGCGCGCGTCCGGCCCTGCCCCCGCCGCCGACAATGCGCGTACGAGAAGTGGAACAAGAATGTCCGACAAAGTTGCCTTGATTACCGGCGTCACCGGGCAGGACGGCGCCTATCTGGCGGAGTTTCTGCTGGGCAAGGGCTATCGCGTTCATGGCATCAAACGGCGTTCATCGTCGTTCAATACCGAGCGGATCGACCATCTCTATCAAGATCCGCACGAAACCGATCGCCGCCTGATCTTGCACTATGGCGACATGACCGATGCGACCAACCTGATTCGCCTGGTGCAGGAGGCACAACCGACCGAAATCTACAACCTGGCCGCTCAGAGTCACGTCCAAGTCAGTTTCGAAACCCCGGAATACACAGCCAACGCCGATGGCATCGGTACGTTGCGCCTGCTTGAGGCCATGCGCATCCTGAACATGGAAAAGCGCACGCGCTTCTATCAGGCCTCGACCTCGGAACTCTACGGCGACACACCCCATGTGCCGCAATCGGAGACCACGCCGTTCCGCCCGCGCAGCCCCTATGCGGCAGCCAAGATTTACGGTTACTGGATCACGGTTAATTATCGCGAAGCCTATGGCATGCACGCCTCGAACGGCATCCTGTTCAACCACGAGGGCCCAACCCGCGGCGAGACCTTCGTCACGCGCAAGATCAGCCGCGCCGTCGCATCCATCCATCTCGGCCTACAGGACAAGCTGTTCCTCGGCAATATCGACGCCAAGCGCGATTGGGGCCATGCGCGCGACTATGTCGAGGGCATGTGGTTGATCCTTCAGCAGGACAAACCCGACGATTATGTACTCGCCACCGGCGAGGCGCACACGGTGCGCGAATTCGTCGAGCATGCCTTCGCCGCCGTCGGCCGCGCTATCTCGTGGCGCGGTAAGGGCGTGGATGAGAAGGGCGTGGAAACCAAGACGGGAAAAACCTTGGTCGAGATCGACTCCCGCTATTTCCGCCCGACCGAGGTACCTTATCTGCTGGGCGATCCTACCAAGGCGCGCACCCGGCTGGGATGGCGGCACAAGATCGTGTTCGGCGAACTCGTCAAAGAAATGGTCGCGGCCGATCTCAAGACCGTGGAGTTGCAACGGCGCCATGACCGCTCGGCCTGAACCTTTCGACCTCAAGGGCCGGCGCGTCTGGGTCGCCGGCCATCGCGGCATGGTCGGCGCGGCGTTGATGCGCCGGCTCGGCTCGACCGGCGCCGAAATCCTGACCGTGCCGCGCGCGACCGTCGATCTGCGCCGGCAAACCCGGGTCGAGGATTGGGTGGCGCGGGAGAAACCGGACGCCGTGTTCGTGGCGGCCGCGACGGTCGGCGGCATCCTCGCCAATGACAGCCGGCCCGCCGAATTTCTCTACGACAACCTCGCCATCGAGGCCAACATCATCGAGGCGTCGCGCCGCGCCGGCGTGCGCAAGCTGTTTTTCCTCGGCTCGTCCTGCATCTACCCAAAATTCGCGCCCCAGCCCATGAACGAGGACGCGCTGTTGACCGGCGCGCTCGAACCGACCAACCAGTGGTACGCCATCGCCAAGATAGCCGGCATCAAGCTGGGCCAGGCCTATCGACGGCAGTATGGTTGCGACTACATCTCGGCCATGCCGACCAATCTCTACGGCCCCGGCGATACCTACGATCTCAAGGCGAGCCATGTCGTCCCCGCCCTCATGCACAAAATCCACCGGGCGAAGAGTTCGGGTGCCAACACCGTGGACATCTGGGGCACGGGCACGCCGCGCCGCGAATTCCTGCATGTGGACGATTTGGCCGATGCCTGCGTGTTCCTGATGGAACGCTATTCCGACGAGTCCCACCTCAACATCGGCACCGGCACCGACGTGACCATCCGCGAACTGGCCGAGATGATCGCCGCCGCCGTCGGCTACACCGGCGGCTTCCAGTTCGACACGACCAAGCCCGATGGCACGCCGCGCAAGCTGCTGGACGTGTCCCGGTTGGCGGCACTGGGCTGGCGGGCGCGGATCACGCTGGCGGATGGGCTAAGGCAGACCTATCGGTGGTATCTGGAGAACGTGGCGGTGACGACAGGCGCCGCTACTCCGCGATAACCGACCCCCACTCAACCGAAGAAGGTACTGCCGGGCGGCGCGAGTGTGGACAAGAAGTCCGGCAGCGGACGCCCCTGGGCAACGATGTAAGCCGCCATGGGGCCGACCACGCGCCGCACCGCCGGCCGCGCCGTCATCCAGTCGCGCCATTGGCGCAGTCTTGGCGTGACCTCGGTCATCGGCGCGCCTATCCGGGCGCCGAATAGTTGCGCCATGAAGAAGGCGATATCCGCGAAGGAGTACGGCCCGGCGAGGAACGCGCGGTCCGCCAGAAGCTCTTCCATTTCCCGATAGTAGCGGGCAGCCTCGGCGCGCGCCGCGATCGCCACGGGGTCGTCCGGAGTCGCCTGGAGCCCCATCAGGCGAATGACATAGGGAAAGAAGACCTCGTCGGACTTATGTTCGAGCAGGCGCGCGCGCGAGCGGTCGCCTATTCCGGCCGGCCAGAGCGCCGGATCGGGCTTCAAATCCTCCAGGTATTCAAAGATCTGGGTGGAGTCGAAGATATCCAGATCGCCGTGGATCAGGACCGGCACCTGCTGCTTCGGATTGATCCGCACGACCTCCGGGTGCTTGGGGTCGTAGAGCCGCTTCATTTCAAAAAGGACCATTAGACCTGTTGCGAAAATGAGGGGATTCCCAAGGGTGGCGCGACGTGATTCAAGATGGGAGGGCGTTGGAGGGCCCTTCCGATGGCGAGATTTAGCAGCGCGGGCCTTGTGCGCCGGCGGCCGTTTCGGTCACTGACCGGCGTAACGCCGGGTCAATTTCTGGCGATGAGCCGGAAGCTCCGGCCGCATTGGAAACAGCGGATTGTGGCGCGCAAGAACCGTTCGGGCCGGCCGTG
>SHVW01000119.1 GCA_009694085.1 Alphaproteobacteria bacterium | reverse complement strand
CTACGTCAAGTGCCGTGTCCGGGTTCACGAATACCCCGATGGCGCGTTCGCCGTCTTCCACGGGTCGCGCTGTCTGGCGCGCTACACCACAACGGGAAGCTTGATCGAGACCACCGCAAAGGCCGCTTAAAACCGCTCGGCGCGCCGGACCAGTGGATATGTGGACGACGCTACGCGTTGTCCACATATCCACTGGTCCAACAACAACAGCAGCGGTCAATTGATGTACTACGTATATCGGTCAAATTAACTTGCTACCGACACCGCGATGCGATCAAGAACCAGGGCTCGGCGGAACCGAATAGGTGGCGGTGGCGTGAGCGACCGGATCTGCATCGCTCTTGGAATAAAGCGTGACTTCGCCATAGGCGAGCCGCTTGCCGCATTTGATCATGCGGCCCTCGGCGATCACCATGCCAGGCGCGGAACGGCGGAGAAAATTCATGGTCAGGCTGGTGGTGACGGCGCCCTCGACCGGGCCGATCACGCTCAGGACAACCGCATACAAGGTGAAATCCGCCAGCGCCATCAGCGCCGGGCCCGCGATGGTGCCGCCCGGGCGCAACAGCTCCGGCCGGCCGGCCAGCCGCGCGACCGCTTTGCCCGCGCCGACGCTCTGGAGTGTCAGGCCCAGATAGGGCGCCAGCGGCAGGCCGCGCGCGACGATGCGGTCGAACTGAGCGCGCGTGATGCGCGACCGTTGCGCGTGGCGCGATAGCTTCGCCTTAGATGTCACGATAATCGCCATGGCGGCCCTTGCCATCGGCAAACCGCTTGGCCCCGGCGACGCCCTCGTTGCGGAAGCAGGACAGGCCGTTCTCGTATTCCTGGCGCAGCGCCGCGCGAATCGGCAGTCCGTGCTGGCGATGGGCCGAATTGCGGTCAGCGCGCATGCATTCCTGGGGGAAGCGTGCGATTTCATGCGCTAAGGCCTCGGCCGCTTGCCGAGCTTTGCCCTTGGCCACGACCCGGTCGCACATGCCGATGCGCAAGGCTTCCGCCGCCGTCACCTTGCGGCCGGTCAGGATGATGTCGAGCGCACGGCCCAATCCAACCAGCCGCGGCAAGCGGATGGTGCCGCCATCGATCAAGGGGATGCCCCAGCGCCGGCAATAGACGCCGAAATAGGCGTCGCGCTCCATGACGCGCAAATCGCACCACAGGGCAAGCTCCATGCCGCCCGCCACGGCCGGCCCGGCGACGGCCGCGATCACGGGCTTGGAGAGTTGCAGCCGCGACGGCCCCAGCGGGCCCGGCGGCACGCCGCCATTGCCGTCCTCGTGGAAGCGCCGGTCTTTGAGCCAGAACTTGCCGTTGTCGTCGGCCACGGATTTGAGGTCGCCGCCGGCACAAAACGCGCCCTCGGCACCGGCGAACACCGCCACCGATGCCTTGGGATCGCGCTCGAACTCAAGAAAGGCCTCGACCAGGAGATCGCCGGTGCGCTGATCGACCGCGTTGCGCCGCTCGATCCGGTCGATGATGACCGTGGTGACCGGGCCTTTCTTCTCAACCCGCACCGGAGACTTGGCCGCGCGTCTCTTGGCGGAGGACGAGGTCGGTTTGCCGCGTGCCATTGGAGTATCCCCTCAATTTCGTTGGCAATTTCAAACATTGTTTATATTACTAAACAATGTTAACATAATGCCCATCCCATGTCCACCGCCCTCGCCCGCCGTACCGCCTCCCATGAGTTTCGTCGCGCCGCCGTGCTCGACGCCGCAGCCGAGGTTTTTGCCCGCGCCGGTCTCGAAGGCGCGACCATGCGGGCGATTGCCGAGGCTGCGGGTTATTCGGCGGCGGCGCTCTACGCCTATTACCCAGCCAAGGAAGCGATCTATGCCGATCTGCTGGCGCAATCGCTCGACCGGTTACGGCGCGCAGTCAACGGCGCGATCGACGGAGCCACAGACGACGAGGCGCGCATGCGGGCCGGCATCGCGGGCTTCCTCAATCACTATCGCGACCATCCGCGCGACCTCGAACTCGGCCTCTATTTGTTCCAAGGCCTGGGGCCCCACGGCCTGTCGCCGGCGCACGACCGCGACCTCAACAACCGGCTGATCGCCGTGCTCCGCCGCATCGCCGACACTATCGCGCGGTTCGGCCGGCGCGACCCCCTGACCGCCCATGGCGAAACCGTCAGCGTGTTCGCCCATTTGATCGGCATCCTGGTGGCCGAACGCACGGGCCGCCTAAAGACTCTGGATGCCAGGGCCGACGACCTGCTCGCGCGATTTTTGGATGGGCTGGTGGCAAGGCTGCGCGGGGGCGCGGAGTCTGCTAAATAATCCGTATTTCTTTGCGGAGCACGCCCATGTCCCTCGCCACCAAGGCCGCCGGCACCGAGCCGCTGGTCCTGCGCCACGATGCCGACGGCATCGCGACCCTGACGCTCAATAGACCGGCCCAGCGCAACGCGCTATCCCAGGGTCTGATGAGCGCACTCCAATCGGCACTGGATGCCATCGCCGCCGACCGCGCCGTGCGCGTGGTGATACTGGCCGCCAATGGCCCCGGCTTCTGCGCCGGCCACGATCTCAAGGAACTGCGCGCCAATCCCGGCCGCGCCTTCCAAGAGGCCACCTTTGCCCAATGCGCGAAACTAATGCTGTCGCTCAACCGCCTGCCCCAGCCGATGATCGCCCGGGTGCACGGCATCGCCACTGCTGCCGGCTGCCAGCTCGTCGCCACCTGCGATCTCGCCGTCGCAGCCGACACCGCGCGCTTCGCGACGCCCGGCGTGAATATCGGCCTGTTCTGCTCCACCCCCATGGTGGCGCTGACGCGCAATGTCGGGCGCAAGCAGGCGATGGAGATGTTGCTGACCGGCGACATGATCGACGCCGCCACGGCCAAACAAATCGGCCTGATCAACCGCGCCGTGCCCACCGAAGAACTCGACGGCGCGGTGACCGCGCTCGCCGCCAAACTCGCATCGAAATCGCCCTATACGCTGAAGATCGGCAAGGAGGCATTCTACCACCAGGTCGAGCAGCCCGTGGCCGGCGCCTATGACTACGCTGCGCGCGTGATGACGGAAAACATGCTGGCGCGCGACGCGGCGGAAGGCATCGATGCGTTCATCGAAAAGCGGGAGCCGAAATGGTGTGGGGGGTGAGAGATATCGCGGCCACATTCGGGACGACGGGTCCGGGTCACCGCAGCGCATTTTGACGCACTTGAAATGTTCTCCCATTGGGCGTACAATCTCTCTCTTGATTCATATGAGGATAGAACATGGCGCGCGCATCGACGGTCGCTGCCACCGAAGAACGCCGTAGCCGCAGTGATCGCCTGGGTTTCCGCGTCGACCGCGCGACCAAGGCGCTGGTTGAGCGCGCGGCGCGACTGGAACGGCGCAAGCTGACGGATTTCTGTTTGACCGCGCTCACGGCAGCGGCGGAAGGCACCATTGCCCGGCATGAGGCGCTGGAACTTTCGGCACGCGACCGGCGCATCTTCTTCGATGCCCTGATCCACCCGCCGTCGCTGAATGCCCGGCTCAAGCGCGCTTTCCGGTCTGAGCGTTCGCGCATCGCGCCGTGACGGCGCCGACCCGTTTCGACTACCGTGTCGAGCCCCTAGCGAACCACCATGACCGCACCGCCTTCGCCTGCGGCCAGGATAGTCTTGATCGCTACCTAAAGACCCAGGCATCCCAGGACATGCGGCGCAAGGCGAATGCGGTGTTCGTCCTGGTCGAGCCGGACAAGCCAACCCACATCATCGGATACTTTACGCTGTGCGCCTTCGCCATAGAACCGGGCGCAGTACCAATCGAGATACGCAAGCACATTGCACGTTATCCCCTCATCAGCGCCACACTGATCGGGCGACTGGCTGTCTCTACCTCCAACCAGGGACAAGGGCTGGGCTCCATGCTGCTGGCGCGCGCCCTACGCCTCGCTTACGACAACGCGGAGACGGTCGGCTCATCCATGATCGTGGTCGACGCCCTCGACGAAGCCGCGGCTCGCTTCTATCGAACCCACGGCTTCATTCAGCTCAACGACACGATGCGCCTAATCCTGCCCGTGGTAACCCTGGGCAAGCTTTCAGGGTAGTGGAAGCCTGCGCACTCGCCCGCCCTGGTCCGCCTTATGCGCTTTCACCATCTCCGCCATGCCGGTGAAGCGGAAATCAGTGTGCAGCGTGTCGCCCGGATTCATGGTGGCGCCGAAGCCTTGATCGGCGTGGCGGCGGTAAATCCTGGCAAAGATTTTGGGACCGATTGGGGACATTCCTAATTTCTTACCCTCGCTGTGAGCTTGTCGATCCTCGCTGCCCTCTCGTCTACGGCGCGATCACGCCGCCGACATCCAGGCAGCGCTCGGCTGTGACGCGCAGGGTCAGGCTTTGCACACGGCAGGTGACATCCACCCCAGATGCCGCACCGGGCGCAACGGTCGAGGTGAGGCTCGGGGCCGACGACTTGATCGCGACGGCTGATGCTGCCGGTGCCTTGGCCGCAGGCGCCAACACAGCCGGCATCGTCGGCGGCGCCGAGATCGGCGGGCGCAGCACAGGCGGCGCCGGGGCAGGGCTAGCCATGGGTGCCGTTGACAGCACGGCGACCGATGCAGGTTCAGGGGCGGGTGCTGTCGCAGGCGCGGCAGCGGGCGCGCTGACCATGCGTCGCGCCGGCGATTGATCGTAGAATCTGACCGCGTTGGGCATCTCGGCCTGGAGCGCCGCCACGCGCACCTCGTCGGCGGGATGAGTGCTCAGGAACTCAAGCGGCTTTTCGCGCCGGCGGCTGTCGTGCGCCATGTTGTCCCAGAACTTGGGGGCCTCGCGCGGATCGTAGCCGGCCCCGGCCATATAGTTCAGGCCGAGCTTGTCGGCTTCCAGCTCGTGCTCGCGGCTATAGGGATTGAGAATGCCGTAAGTGACCCCGGTACCGAGCACGCCGGCGATCGCCTGGGTGCTGAGCGCATTGCCGCGGCCGCGCGTGATCAACACCACCGCGATGCTCACCGCAACCGACGCCAGAATCGCATGCGAATAGCGCTCGGCGGCGTGGCGCGCCGCGACATGGCCGGTCTCGTGACCGAGCACGTTGGCGATCTGCGCCTCGTTCTCCATATGGGGATAAAGGCCGCTGAAAAATCCGACCTTGCCGCCGGGCAGCACAAAGGCGTTGGGCGGACCCTCGAAAATCTCGAATTCCCAGTTCTCGTCGGTGCGGCCGGACGCGTCGACGATCCGCTTGCCCACGGCCTCCAACTCCGCGCGCTTGGCCGGCTCGTCCGCGCGCTTCTGCTTCTCCCGGATATTGGTCCAGGTTTGATCGCCCAATGATTTCAGGTGGTCGTCGGTGACCAGAATAAGCTGGTCGCGTCCGAGATTGGCGTTGGTCGCGCAGCCCGTGACCAAACCGGCGGTGCGGGGAGGTTGCATGTCGGCGAGTCAGCATGCGCGCCGCTTTCTCTCAGCCGTAACCCGTACAGTTGCCTACCGCAGTTCTCCTCTGCGCCTAGTCAACCCCGCACACGCGTATACTGAATATCTCTTGGCGCCGCTGTCAATCTCGGGGCGCCGCCCTAACAGCCTAGGTTCGCTCCGCCTTATGTGCCTTCACCATCTCCGCCATGCCGGTGAAGCGAAATTCCGTATGCGGCCGCGCGCCTGGGTCCATCGTCGCGCCGAAACCCCGGTCAGCATGGCGGCGATAAATCCAGCACGAGGTTATGCCCTGCTCATTGGCCGGTTTGTGGTCGTGGAACAGGCTTTCCGCCGTGTGCAGGATTTGCGCCCTCGCGATGCCGCAGCCCGCTAGCTTCTCCAACATATAGTCGAAATTGCGCCGGCTCGGCTTGTAGGAGCCCACATCCTCCGCGGTCATGATGGCGTCGAACTCGACGCCGAGCTTCGCATTGCTGCGCGCGAAGCTCTCATTGTCCACGTTGGAGAGAATCACAAGCTTGTAGTGCCGCTTGAGATAGGCGAGCGCCGCGGCCGAGTCGGGAAAGGCCGGCCAGTCGCCGACTGAGCGGCCATAGGCAACGCATTCCGCCCAGGGCGCCGCCACGCCCCTTTCCTCGGCCATGCGCTTGTAAACGATGGGCAGGAGATCGCAGTACGGCCGCGCCGGCGTGAACAATTGCTGGGAAGATTCATGGCGCGCATGGCACTCCAGAATCTGGTTGCGCGTCAGAGAGGGCTTAACCCGTTCGGTCAGCGGCTTCAGCGCCGCGATCATGCCGCTCTCCCAATCGATCAGTGTGCCGTAGCAATCGAAGGTGAGGGTCGTGAAATCCGAGAGCCGCATGAATACCTCCGGTCATTCCAGAATCGGTCGAGCGCGCAGTCTTATCGCCCGGCACCTCTGCAATCAAGCCCGAGCGTGCTAGCCTTCCAAAGCCCCGTCGGAGCGCCCGCACCCATGCACATCTTCACCGCCTGTCTCGGCACCGAAACCAACACCTTCTCGCCCATCCCCACGGGAAGGGGATTGTTCGAAGAAACCTATCTGGTGCGCGGCGGCGCCTATGGCGACAATCCCGATCTGTTCGCGCTTCCCCTCATGGTGTTCCGCGACCGCGCCAAAGCGCGGGGTTGGCGGGTGACGGAAAGCCTGTGTGCCTTCGCCGTGCCGGCGGGCCCCACGCTCGACCGCGTTTACGCCGCCTATCGCGACGAAATCCTGGCCGATCTCAAACGCGCCCTACCCGTCGATGCCGTGCTGCTGAGCCTGCATGGCGCCATGGTGGTGGAGAGCATCGCCAGCGGCGAGACCGATTTGGTCGCCCATATCCGCGCCATAGTTGGGCCCAAGGTTCCGATCGGCGTGGAACTGGATTTGCACTGCCACCTGACGGCGGAACTGGTTGCTACCGCCGACGCCATCGTGATTTTCAAGGAATACCCCCATATCGATGCGGCCGACCGGGCCGGCGAATTGTTCGAGATCATCGCATCCACCGCCGAGGGCAAGACGCGCCCGCGCATGAGCCTGTTCGATTGCCGCATGATCGGGCTCTATCCCACGACACTGGAGCCCATGGCCGGTTTCGTCCAGCGTATGAGGACCCGGGAGGGCCGGGACGGCGTATTATCGATCTCGCTCGCCCATGGTTTCCCCTGGGGCGATGTGCCCGAGCTGGGTACCCGCGTGCTGGTGATCACCGACAATGACGCGGCCCTTGGCGCCAAGGTCGCAGCCGAGCTGGGCCGGGAACTGCGTGGGCTGCGCACGAAGATCGAGCCGCTCTGGACGCCGCTGGGCCAAGGGCTGGACGAGGCCGAGGCCTGCGGCGAGCGGCCGGTGGTGCTGGGCGACGTATCCGACAATGCAGGTGGCGGCGCGCCCTCGGACTCCACCTTCGTGCTTGCGGAAATGCTCCGGCGCGGCATGGGCGAGACGGCGATCGGCTGCTTCTGGGATCCCGGCGCCGTGGCGCTCGCCTTCGAGGCCGGCGAGGGCGCGCGGCTGACCATCCGTGTCGGCGGCAAGCTCGGTCCCATGTCAGGCGACCCGCTCGATCTGGACGTTATCGTGCGTGCGCTGCGGCGCGATGTGCATCAGCACTATTTCGGCGGCTCCAAGGCGCGCATGGGCGACATGGCAGCGCTGACCATCGCGGGCGCCAAAGATTTCGACGTCGTGCTCAACACCGTGCGCGCCCAAACCTTCAGCCCCGATGCCTTCACCCAACTCGGCATCGATCCCGCCGACAAGCGCTACGTGGTGGTCAAATCGATGAACCATTTCCGTGCCGGTTTCGCGCCGCTCGCCCGCCGCATCATCTACCTCTCGGCACCCGGCGCCATCGACGTGAATTATCGCCGCCTGCCCTATCGCCGGGTGATCAGGCCGATCTATCCGCTCGACGACAACGCCTGGTCAGCGTCGCCTTGAGTTGATCGGGTCAAGCCGCTACAACGGATCAGTGCCCAACCAGACCGATTGCCATGCCCCTCGCCCATCACGATAGCTATGCCGACGCCGATATCCGGCGCATCCTGAAAAACGTCAAGACCATCGCCATGGTCGGCGCCAGCCCGAACTGGAATCGGCCCAGCTACTTCGCCATGAAGTATCTCCAGCACAAGGGCTTTCGCGTCATCCCGGTCAATCCCGGCGCGGTAGGTCAGGAGATTCTGGGCGAAAAGGTGGTGGCCGGCCTCAAGGATATCGACGTGCCCGTGGACATGGTGGACGTGTTCCGCAATTCCGAGGCGGCCGGACCGATCGCCGACGAGGCCATCGCTATCGGTGCGAAGGTGCTGTGGATGCAGCTTGGCGTGCGCAACGACGAGGCCGCCGTGCGCGCCGAGGCCGCCGGCCTGACCGTGATCATGAACCGCTGTCCCAAGATCGAGTACGGCCGGCTCTGCGGCGAGTTGGGCTGGCACGGCTTCAATTCCGGTGTCATATCGAGCAAGCGGCGAAAGGGGTAATTCCATGACCGAGAAGAATTTCAGCTACGGCTTCGAAACCCGTTCGATCCATGCCGGCGCCGCGCCCGACCCCAGCACAGGCGCGCGCTCGACGCCGATCTATCAGACCACGGCCTATGTGTTCGACGATGTCGACCACGCCGCTTCGCTCTTCAACCTGCAAACCTTCGGATACATCTATTCCCGCCTGACCAATCCCACGGTCGCGGTGTTGGAGGAGCGGGTCGCCAGCCTGGAAGGCGGGCGCGGTGCCACGGGCTGCGCCTCGGGCCACGCAGCGCAATTGCTGGCGCTGTTTCCGCTGATGCAGCCGGGCGACGAGATCGTGGCATCGAAGAAACTCTATGGCGGGTCCATTACCCAATTCAGCCGCACCTTCAAGAAGTTCGGCTGGAACGCCCATTTCGTCGACCCCGACGATCCCGAGAATTTCCGCAAGGCGATCACGCCCAAGACCAAGGCCGTGTTCCTGGAAGTGCTGGCCAATCCGGGCGGCGTGATCGTGGATGTCGAGCCCGTGGCGAAGATGGCCCACGATGCCGGCGTGCCGCTGGTGGTCGACAACACGCTCGCCTCGCCCTATCTGTGCCGGCCGATCGAGTGGGGCGGCGACATTATTATTCATTCCACGACCAAGTTCCTGTCCGGCCATGGCAACGCCATGGGCGGTGTGGTCGTCGATTCCGGCACGTTCGACTTCACCAAGAAGGGCAAATTTCCTTCGCTGTCGGAGCCGGAGCCGGCCTATCACGGCCTGACCTTCACTGAGACCTTCGGCGACCTCGCCTACACCATTCACGGCCACGCCATGGGGCTGCGCGATCTCGGCCCCACCATGGCGCCGCTCAATGCCTTTCTCACCATCACGGGCATCGAAACCCTGGGTCTGCGCATGGATCGCCATGTGCAGAACGCCCAGAAGGTCGCCGAGTTCCTAGAAGGCCATCCGGCCGTGAGCTGGGTGAGTTACGCCGGTCTAAAATCGAGCAAGTATCATTCGCTGGCCAAAAAATACCTGCCGAAGGGGCCGGGCTCGGTCTTCACCTTCGGCGTCAAAGGCGGCTATGCTGCGGGCGTCAAGGTGGTGGAATCGGTCGAGCTGCTATCCCACCTCGCCAATATCGGCGACACCCGCTCGCTGATCATCCATCCCGCCTCGACCACCCACCGCCAACTCTCGCCGGAGCAACAAACCGCTGCCGGTGCCGGTCCCGACGTGGTGCGGCTGTCGATCGGCCTGGAAAATGCGGAGGACATTATGCGCGATCTCGACGTGGCATTGGGCAAGACTGTGAAGTAAGCGGCCTAGCAGCCAATGTCCATGTCCGCACCTCGAGCCAGTATCCTGTCGCTCGATCAGGTGACCTCGCCGCCGCTGCTGCAAGTCGTCGCGGTTTGGCGGAGGGTGCGAGGTGGCCGCGTTATGCCGCGACGCGCGGACATTCTGCCGGAGGATATCGCCACCGCACTCGGCTGGGTCAATTTGCTCGAGGTCAGGGACACGCCGCCGCGCTTTCGCTTCCGTCTGGTCGGCTCCATGATCGCCGAAGTTCAAGGGCGGGACTATACGAACTGTACCATCGACGATATCGCCCCTTCGGAATATCGCACCGCAATCGTTAAGACCTATAAAGAGGCGGTGGCCGCCGCGGCGCCGATCGCCACAGCATATCTTGGGCAAGCCCGGTCGGCGATTTGAGCTATGTCAAAGTGTCCGTGCCATTCTCGGAGGATGGCGTGAGAGTCAACATGCTGCTGACCTGCACGACCGTGAACCACGACTGGAGCAAAGCGCTGAAAGGCGTTTGACCGTCAGACGGCAACACCGCCATAGGTAAAGCCGGCATCGGTCACCGCCGATTTGACCATGTCATCGGCCAACCCAGTTGCCTCGACTGCCACGATGCCCTTGAGTAGATCGACCGCCACTTTGGCATCGGGCAAACGGCGCTGGATGGCGCGGGTAACGGCACTGACGCAACCTTGGCAGGTCATGCCGGCGACGCGATAGGATTGGGACATGAGATTTCCTCGGGCGGGCAACGATAAATAAGATATGGGCCTTCCTCTAAGGGGAAGGTCAAGGGGGCATAGCGCTCGGTCAGCGCCGTTCGCGAGACCAAGAGCCGGCCGGCAGGATGCTGGCAATCTGCTGTGCGACTGCTTTCCGGTTGGCATTGGTCAGGCAGCTATGGATATGCATAGGCTGGTACCGCGAAAGGCTGATTGTTGAATTGTCGCTCATCTGCGTTCCATCTTTCGAAAGGTACGGCCAGGAAAAATCTGACCGCGAGCCTCTATTCCCCCGCCACCCTTGCCCGTACGATCGCGCTGACCGGCACCAGCACAAGTCCCTTGGCCGCCAGCCCGCGCAGCCAGGGCTCCAGCGCGTCGAGCGTATGTTCGCGCGGATGACCGATGGCGATCGCGTGGCCCTGGCGATAGGCGGTGGCCTCCACATCGGACAGGCGCTGGCGGATGATCTCGGGCCGGTCGACGTCGTCGAGGAACAAGTCGCGGCCGGCATGGGGCACGTTCCAGTCGCGCGCCACCGCCGTGCCGACGGAGCGCCCACCCGTGCGGGAATCCACAAACAGTAGGCCGCGCCGGTTGAGTTCGGCCAGCACCAGGGTCATGGCCTTGCGCGAGGCCGTGAAGCGGCTACCCATGTGGTTGTTGACGCCGACGAAGCCCTCGAACCGGTCGAGCGACCAGTAGAGCCGGCGTAGATTTTCCTCGGCGCTCAAACCGGTCATCAGGGCGTTCGGGCCGGGATAGTTGAACGGGCCCTCCGGCTCCATCGGCAAATGGAGCATCAACTCGTGGCCGCGCCGTCGGCCGTGCTCGGCCTGCTCGCGCAGATCGGGCGCATAGGACATGTAGGACAGCGTGAGCGGGCCGGGCAGCTCGGCGCTGCGCTGGCTGCGCCGGCGGTCGAGACCGAGATCGTCGAGCACGATGGCGACGACGGGACGGCCATGATTGGCCGGCGCGGGAAGGGCATAAGCAAGCCACGGCGGGCGCTCGCCATAGCCGGGCATGGCGGATGCCGGCGGCAAGTTGACTGGTGTGGTGCGTGGCAGCGCCGGTCGCGGCGCCGGCAGGGCGCGCACCGACGATGGTGCTGCAGCGACGAGGAGGGTCGGCGCAGGCAAAGGCGCCGGCTCGGCGGCCGTCGGTTCAAGCGACGGAGCGGGTTGGGGCTTCGCCGCGGCGCGATAGGCCGGAGGCCAATAGGGTGCGGGCACGCTGGCGCGCTTCGCCGGCGCTTCGCCTTTCGCCACGACATTGTCGGGCGCGCGCGCGCCAAACCCGCTCGGGCCAAAAATCAGGCCAAGGGACGCTCCGATGACGAAAACCGACAAGGCGGCCAGGATGGTCGGTCCATGGCGCAGCACAATTTGCAGCCCAGCGACCATCGGCGCGCTGGCGCGCCGGTTTGCCCGCAGGGAATAGTCTCTAGCCTGGACGCTCAACCCCAACACCCTTCTTCAGTATGTGTACTGAGCTGGTCCTGGAAAATCGGACAGGTGGTTAATGTGTATTCCGCCGGCTAACGGAGGGATACGACATGACGACGCGGAGACGGTTTACGGGCGAGTTCAAGGCTCGTGTGGCACTTGAGGCATTGCGCGGGGACAAGACGGTCCAAGAGATCGCATCCAAGC
>SHVW01000118.1 GCA_009694085.1 Alphaproteobacteria bacterium | reverse complement strand
TCGCCGAGATCGCCGCATGGGAGCGTCAGCGCAACGCTGACGGCGCCCGCATCAAATGGATGTTCACCACCGAGCGCGCCCGCGATAAAATGGCCCGCGCTTACCCAGACCAAACCAAAGAGTCATAATCACTGTGCAGAGGTACTAGACGCACGATGCGTTGCGGCACGGCCGCTGCCGCTTTACTGCTCGCCGCCTGCGCCGGCAATGGCGAGGATGACCGCCATCGCCTCAGTGCACTTTATTATGCCGCCGGCGTTGCCACCTATTGCAGCGGATTGACAGAGCTAGCCGTCGATGGGCTTGGGCATGCCGTGCGCTGGGTGCGCGCGACCTCATCTTTGAACCCCGAAAGTTTGGCGGCGGCGCGCGATGCCGGTTATGTCGCTGCCGACTATGAATGGAGCAATCGCGGTCTGGGTAGCTTTCGGCGCTGGTGCCTGGGCGAGGGGCGCGCTTCCACGGCTTGGCTTGAAGGCTTGGTAACTGCGCCGACCACCCCCCCGACCGGATACAATCAAGCAGCCGACAAACTAATAAATTTTTACTCGCATTACACTTTCTATTGCATTATGATAGAAAAAACCGCGATCTAATATCGTTCTTAACCCAGGGAGAAAGTATCCATGCCGCCGCAGATCGTCGAATCCATGACCGCCGCCCGGCCCGTGCCGCAAGTGCGCATGCGCCCCTCCCCGCTCTTTGTCGGATCCTTGGCCAAGGGCTTCATGGTTTTGGAAGCCTTCGATCAGCGGCACCCCACCCTCAGCCTGACCGAGATTGCCGCCGTCACCGGACTCGACAAAAGCGCATCCCAGCGCTTCGCCAACACGCTTTACGTGTTGGGGTATCTGCGCAAGGACCGGGTCACCAAGCGCTATAGCCTGTCGTCCAAAGCGATGCGCCTCGGCTTCTCCTATTTGCGCGTGGACGCGCTGGTCGAACCCGCCATGACCTATCTGCGCGACGCCCATCACCGTACCGAAGAATCCGTCAATCTGACCGAACTCGACGAGACCGAAGTGGTCTATATCGCACGCGTGCCGAGCCGCCACGTGGTCAATGTCGAAATCCTGCTGGGTACGCGCTTGCCCGCTTACTGCACCGCACCCGGACACGCCATCCTGGGCTTCATGCCGGAGGATCGGGCGCGCGACATCATCGATCGCTCCGAGCTGAAGGCCCACACACACCATACCATTACGGATGCGGCCAAGCTGATGGACGTGCTGCGCCAGGTGCGGCGCGATGGCTATGCCCTGGTCACGGAACAGATATTCGTCGGCGAGTATTCCGTGGCCGCGCCCGTGTTCTCGCCCGTGAACGAGCCGATCGCCGCCGTCAATATCGCGGTGCCCGCCTCGCGCTGGAGCGTGGCCGACGTCAAAGCCAAGCTGCTGCCCGTGGTGCTGCAGATCGCCCGGGCGATCACCCAGACCCATGGCAGCAAGCGGCCCGACGCCCACCCAGCCCAACGCCAGCGGGCATGAGCGGGCATCGACTTCGCTACCTCTCGCGCGCGGATATCGCCGCTCTCGCGCTGCCGCCAGCTGCCGTAGCCGATGCTATTGCCGCCATGTTCGCTGAAAAGGCCGCGGGGCGCACGAGCATGGTGCCCAAAAGCCATTTCAAGGCAGCGGGCGGTACTAGTTTCTTCAGCATGCCGGCGGCGCTGGGCGATCCGCCGATCGCAGCCGTCAAGTGGATCGGCCTCGCCCACGACAACGCGACGCGCGGCCTGCCCCATATCAGCGGTGTCATTGTGCTGAGCGATACCGTCACCGGCTTGCCCGTCGCGATTATGGATGGCGAATGGGTGACCGCGGCCCGTACGGCGGGCATGAGTGCAGTGGCCGCCCGCCACCTCGCGCGGCCGGATAGCCGGACCATCGGCTTCATCGCATGCGGAACCCAAGCACGCAGCCATCTGGCCGCACTCGCTGCCATGCTGCCGCTCCGCCGGGTCATTGCCTATGGCCATCGCCATGCTACGGCCGAAGCCTTCGCTGCCGAGGCGCGCGGCCAGGGCTTCGAAGCGGTCGTTGCGGCCGCACCTAACGAGGCGGTGGCCCATGCCGATATCGTCGTGACCAGCGTACCGGAGCAGCCCGGCCTGGATCCTTTTCTCGACCCAGCCTGGCTCAAGCCCGGCGCGTTCGTCGCCGCTGTCGACCTCGGCCGATGCTGGCACAAGGCCGGGCTGCGCGACCTCGATCGCCTGGTCACCGACGATCACGGCCAAAGCCGGGCGATGGCGCCATCGGGCCGGCTCGCTTGGCCGGGCGATTACGACGCCGATCTGACCGAGCTGGTGGGCGGCGCAAAGCCCGGCCGTGGCAACGGCGCCGAACGGGCTATGTTTATTTTTTCCGGCTTGGCGCTAGCGGATGCGGCGGTGGCTGCTCGACTCTACACCGAAGCCACGCACCTCGACAAAGGAACCCTGCTTCCGCTCTAGCCCATCGACAACGTCCCGATCGTGCCGCCATACTAAATTGTGGTGCCGCGTGCCACGACGAGGGCGAATGAACTCAATTCACCAAACGATACGCCCGCCCCTGCAACTGTTCCGTACCATGCCGGCACCGTGCCCCTATCTGCCCGGCCGCACGGAGCGGCGGCTTATCGTTGACCTCGCAGGTGGGGACGCACCGGCACGATTCGACGAGTTGAGCCGCGCCGGATTCCGCCGCAGCCACAGCTATGCCTATCGCCCTGCTTGTGCTGGCTGCGCCGAATGCGTGGCCGTTCGCGTGCGCGTTGCCGATTTTCGGCCGGGCCGGACGTTGAGCCGGATCGTAAGCCGCAATGGCGATCTAACCGGGCTGATCGTCGCGGCACGTGTCACCGACGAGCAATTCCGACTGTTCCGCGTCTACCAGCGGGTGCGCCATGGCGAAGGCAATATGGCGCTCATGACGTTTGCCGACTACCGCGCCATGGTCGAGGAGACGCCGGTCGACACGGCGCTCCTGGAATATCGCGACGGTGCGAACGCCCTGCGGGCAGTTTGCCTCGTCGATCTGTTGAGCGACGGGCCATCCGCCGTTTATAGCTTTTTCGATCCCGCCCTCGCCCCGCGCAGCCTGGGAAATTTCATGGTCCTCGACTTAATCGCACGCGCGCGTGCAGCCGGTCAGCCCCATGTCTATCTCGGCTATTGGATCGCCGACAGCCGCAAGATGTCCTACAAGATGCGCTTCCAGCCGCTTCAGGCTCTTGGCCTCCACGGATGGCGCGACCTTGAGCCGGGCACGCCGCAAGGATAAATCCTCCCCTGCCTATTTCTCGTGCAGTATAGGCATATAGAATCACGCTGCATTTTCAGTCCGATTCTGCTAAGTGCAGAGTCAATCGGCTCGACTAACGAGCGGCATGGGAGGCATCAGCTTTGGGAATTCTGCTGGCGTTCAGTGGATTCATCGACAGGATCAACGAAAAATTCGGCATTCTCGCGGGCTGGCTGGTGCCGCTGTCATGCTTGATCAGTGCCGGCAACGCCATGTTCCGCTATGCCTTCGACCTGAGTTCGAACGGTTGGCTTGAGGTGCAGTGGTACATGTTCGCCGTGCTGGTCATGTTCGGCGCGGCCTATACGCTCAAGCGCAACGAGCATGTGCGGGTGGACATCCTGTATCTGAACCTGTCCGAGCGGGGCAAGCTTTGGATCGATATCCTGGGTGGCATCTTCTTCCTGTTACCGACTTGCGTCGTGCTTGGCATCTTGTCCTGGCCTTTCTTCATGCAGTCCTATTCGATCGGCGAGATGTCGGGCAATGCCGGCGGGTTGCTGCGCTGGCCGATCAAGATCGTGCTTCCCGCCGGCTTTACCATGCTGGCCTTGCAAGGCATCTCGGAAATCGTCAAACGGGCAGCAGCGCTCCAAGGTTACGTCGACGACAATACCTATAAGAGGCCGACCCAATGATTGCCTTGGAGACTATGCCCCTGCTGATGTTCGCGGGCCTGGTCGTTTTCATGCTGATCGGCTACCCCGTGTCGTTCTCCCTGGCGGCGGTGGGCCTGTTGTTCGCCGCCATCTCGATCCAGCTCGGATTCTTCGACTTCGGCTTCCTCCAGGCCATTCCCGGCCGAGTGTTCGGCAGCATCCTGGCCAACGACCTGCTCTTGGCCATCCCGTTCTTCACCTTCATGGGCACGATCCTGGAACGCTGCGGCCTGGCCGAGGACATGCTCGATTCCATGGGCCAGTTGTTTGGCCCCGTGCGCGGCGGGCTGGGCTATTCGATCATCCTGGTCGGCTTCATCCTGGGCGCCATCACCGGGACGGTGGCGGCCCAGGTCATCGCCATGACGCTCATCTCGCTGCCGGTCATGATGCGCTACCGCTACAACATCCGCTACGCGACCGGCGTGTTGGCGGCGTCGGGCACCATCACCCAGCTCGTGCCGCCATCGCTCGTCCTGGTCGTGTTGGCGGACCAGTTGGGCAAGTCGGTCGGCGACATGTATCTCGGCGCTTGGGGGCCTTCGCTCGTCCAGATCGCACTGTTTGCGCTCTACACCTTCTTTCTCGGGTTGGTGAAACCGGAATGGGTGCCGCCCGTGCCCAAGGAGCACCGCACGCTCCAGGGCTGGGCGTTGTGGAAGAAGTGCTTGTGGGGCATCGTGCCCTCGGCGGTGCTGATCTTCCTGGTACTCGGCACCATGATGATGGGCCTCGCGACACCGACCGAGGCCGGGGCCATGGGGGCGGTCGGTGCTCTCGTTCTCGCCGTCATCCGCCATCCCGAACTCGGCACGACCGGGCAGCGCATATTCCTGGGCGGTCTCGCGGCTGCCGGCATTGCCGCCGTTATCGGTATCTATGCGTTCAAATCCGTGCCGTTCAAGGTCGCGGTGTCGTTTCTGTACCTGGCGATCGTCTGGCTCTGCATCAAGGCGGCGTGCATCGACGATTTGCGCCAACTGATCGTCCAAGCCTACAAGACGACCATGCGCATCACCGCCATGGTGGTGTTCATTCTGATCGGCTCGACCTGCTTTTCCATCGTTTTCCAGGGCGTGGACGGCGGCATCTGGATCGAACACCTGCTGTCCTCCCTGCCGGGCGGCGCGTGGGGTTTCCTTCTATTCATCAACCTGTTCGTTTTCTTCCTCGCCTTCTTTCTCGATTTCTTCGAGATCGCCTTTATCATCGTCCCGCTTCTGGCACCCGCGGCGGCCAAGCTGCTTGCTCCCATCGTCGGGCCGGACGCGGCGCTGATCTGGTTCGGCGTCATCCTGTGCGTGAACATGCAGACCTCGTTCATGCATCCACCCTTCGGCTTCGCGCTGTTCTATTTGCGCGGCGTAGCGCCGAAGGAGGTCAAGAGTTCCGACATCTATTGGGGCGCCCTCCCCTGGGTTGGGCTGCAAGTCATCATGGTGGCGCTCGTCATCGCGTTCCCGATCATGGTGACGGGCCTATTGAGTAGGCCGTACGATGTCGATCCCAACTCCATTCAGATCAATATCGAGCAGCCCGATTCCGATAGCGACGCAGACGAGCCCGTCGTCATCCAATAGCCGTCTTCAAATAGAGCGCAGAAAAAAGCCCCGCTCGCGCGGGGCTTTTCTCGTGTATATGCGGCAGAAATCGATCAAGACTTCCGCTGTGCCGATTTGTCGTTCATGAAGCGGTCGAAAGCCTGCTCGGACACGCGGAACCACAGGTTCTGCTCGTTCCGGAACTGCACCCAGCTATCGTAAATCTTCTTGAACTTGGCGTTCTTGGCGGAGGTTTCCGCGTAGAGTTCATTGGCCGACTTGTAGCAAGCCTCCATGACCTCGCGGGTGAACGGCCGAAGCACGGTGCCGCCCGCGATCAGGCGGCGTAGGGCCGGCGGATTCTGCGCATCGTACTTGGCCACCATCCAGGCATTGACCTCGCCCGAGGCAGCCTGAAGGGCTGCCTTGTATATCGGAGGCAGGCTCTCCCATTGCTTCATGTTGACGTAAAGCGAGACCTGCGGCCCGCCTTCCCACCAGCCGGGATAGTAGTAGTACTTGGCAACCTTGTTGAAGCCGAGCTTCTCGTCGTCATAGGGGCCGACCCATTCGGCCGCGTCGATCGTTCCCTTCTCCAGCGCCGCATAGATGTCGCCGCCGCCGATCTGCTGCGGAACAACGCCGAGCTTGGTCAACACCTGACCGGCGAAACCGCCGATCCGGAACTTCAAACCTTGGAGGTCTTCCGGCTTCTTGATCTCCTTGCGGAACCAGCCGCCCATCTGGGCGCCCGTATTGCCGCACGGAATCGGGTGAACGCCGTAGTCCTTCATGAACTCCTGAAACAGCTGATTGCCGCCGCCGAAATGCATCCAGGCGTATTGCTGGCGGGCATTGAGGCCGAAGGGGATCGAGGTATCGAAGGCGAAGGTCGGATCCTTGCCGACATAGTAGTAGCTCGCGGTATGACCGGCTTCGACCGTGCCGTTCTGGACCGCGTCCAGAACCTGCAAGGCCGGCACGATTTCGCCGGCGGCGAAGACGCGGATCTGGAATTTGTTGTCCGTAAGCTCGGCAACCCGCTTCGCCAAATGCTCTGGACCGCCGTACAGCGTGTCCAGGCTCTTCGGCCAACTCACGGTCAGGCGCCAGCGCAGCTCCGGCATGCTCTGCGCTATCGCCGGCGCGGCAACCGCGGTTGCCGCCAAGCCAACGCCGGCGGATTTCAGGAATACACGTCTTTTCATTGAGAACCTCCCGAGTTCATGACGATTGAACGAACAGGCCCCGGGCGGAACAAGGCGCCACCCCCATGCCTGGCCGACCCGGATCATACACTAGGGTTTGCGGTTTTGAAGCCTAAACCGCGGGGAACGCCAAGCTCAGACTGGGCGGGCTTAAATCCTGCGCGCGAAGCGCCAGGCCAGGGGCAGTACGGCAGCACCCAGGAAAGTCTTCAGGATTGTCGCTGCCCAGAACGGCGTCAGCCCGACGGTCACGGCCCGGTCCCAGCCAACCGAGTTCGCGAGCCAGACCACGCCACAGGCAAAGATTACGCTATGGCCCAGCGCCATGGCCACGAGGGTGCGACCGAGGGTGCGGTCCCAGCCTCGTTCCGCTAGCCATCCCAACATTGCGGCTGCGACGACGAAGCCGACCAGATAGCCGCCGGTCGGCCCGGCCATATAGGCAAGCCCGATACCGCGTTCCGGCGTACCGGCAAAAACGGGAAGCCCGACCGCGCCTTCCAGCAGGTAAAGCAGTACGGTCGCACCGGCCAGCCGCCAGCCATAGGCCATGCCGATGACCAGTACGACGAAGGTCTGCATGGTCATGGGCACCGGCCAGAACGGCACTTGCAGCTTGGCCGAGAGCGTCAGCATCGCCGTGCCTAGCACGGCTAGGAGGGCCGCCGCGCGCAGCAGACCGCCTTGCGTTTCGGTCGGCCAGAGCGCGCCGATCAAAGTAGCCCGAGATTCGCGAGGCCCGATGCCTGTCATGACGAAACCTTGCTGGTCGAACGATCAGGCATCTTATAGCGCGGACGGCCGCGCCGGTAAACCCGGACGCTTGCGAACGAAACAAGCTGCCGAGCGCTGAGATCGACACACCTCACCCGAACTTGTTAGTGCGTGCGAAGCCGCGCGGCGGCATGCGACCGGCCTGGGCGCGTTGGCCGATCCAGGGGGTCAAATCGGTTTCGGTCATGGTCCGCCCGCCGGCCTTCCAACTCAACCCTTCGGCGCGGTCGAACACCTTCACGTCGGACAGACCGCCGCCACGGTACTTCTGCAAGATCACACCGCGCCCGCGATTGAGTGCGGGCATCTCCGCCACGGGGAACAACAGCAGCTTACGGTTCTCGCCGATCACCGCCACGGTGTTGCCGGCGGCCGGCGCGCAGGCTGCCGCGCGTGCGCCGTCGCTCGGCATCATGACCTGCTTGCCCGCGCGGGTCTGGGCCAGCACCTCATCCTCCTCGACGATGAAGCCGCGTCCGTCGCTCGAAGCCAAAATCAACTTGCGTCCGGGCTTATGCACGAGCACGGCGACGATGTCGTGGTCTTGGGCCAAATCGATCATCAGACGAACGGGCTCGCCATGGCCGCGCCCACCCGGCAGCTTGTCGACGCCCAGCGTATAGAATTTGCCGTCGGTGGCGAAGACGACCAGCTTGTCCGTGGTCTGGCAGGGCAGGAAGAACTTGCCGGAATCGCCATCCTTGTATTTGGTCTCGCCGTCATCGGCAAGGTGACCCTTCACCGCGCGAATCCAGCCCTTTTCCGAGCACAACACGGTCACGTCCTCGCGCTCGACCATGGCCTCCAACGGTACGATCACGTCCGATGGCGGCTCGCCCAGCTCGGTGCGTCGCTTGCCCAGCGGCGTCTTCTTGCCGAAACGCTCGCGGATCGAGCGGACTTCCTCGGCGATCGCCTCCCAGCGCCTGCCCTCGTCGGCCAACAGCCCCTTCAGCTCCTTGCGCTCCTTCGACAGCGCCGCATGCTCGCGCTTGATTTCGAATTCCTCGAGCTTGCGCAGGCTGCGCAAGCGCATGTTGAGGATCGCCTCGGCCTGGTTGTCGGTCAGCTTGAACCGCTTCATCAACACCGGTTTCGGCTCTTCCTCGGTGCGGATGATGCGGATGACGGCATCGAGATTGAGATAGGCGATGAGATAGCCGTCCAACATCTCCAGCCGGCGATCGATCTCGCCCAACCGGAATTTGGAGCGCCGGACCAGCACCTCCTGGCGATGATCCAAAAATGCCTGAAGTACCTCGCGCAGATTCATCACGCGCGGCACGGAGTGTGCGTCCAGCACGTTCATGTTGAGCGGCACGCGGGTTTCTAGATCGGTCTGGCGGAACAGAGATTCCATCAACACCTGGGGCTCGACGGTGCGGCTCTTCGGCTCCAGAACCATGCGCACATCGGTCGTGGATTCGTCGCGGATATCGGCCAGCATGGCCAGCTTCTTCGCCGCCATCAACTCGGCGATCTTCTCGATCAGGCGCGATTTCTGCACCTGATAGGGAATCTCGGTGACCACGATCTGCCACAGCCCGCCCTTCAGTTTTTCCTGGGTCCAGCGCGCGCGCACGCGGAAGCTGCCGCGCCCGGTCGAATAGGCTTCGACCAAGGTCTCTCGGCTATCGACCAACTCGCCGCCGGTGGGAAAATCGGGGCCGGGCATGAAATCGACCAGTTTGGCGATGGTCGATTTCGGCGTCTTGATCAGATGCAGCAGCGCGTCGCAGATCTCGCCCGCATTGTGAGGCGGAATGCTGGTCGCCATGCCGACCGCGATGCCTTGGGCGCCGTTGGCGAGCAAATTGGGAAACGCGGCGGGCAGCACCACCGGCTCCTGCCCCTCGCCGTCATAGGTGAAGCGCAGATCGACCGCGTCCTCGTCGATGCCGTCGAGCAGGGCCTGGGCGATCGGTGTCAGCCGCGCCTCGGTGTACCGCATGGCCGCGGCGTTATCGCCGTCGATATTGCCGAAATTGCCCTGGCCATCGACCAGGGGATAGCGCTGGGCGAAATCCTGGGCGAGGCGCACCAGCGCGTCATAGACGGATTGGTCGCCATGGGGATGAAACTTGCCGATGACGTCGCCCACCACCCGCGCCGATTTCTTGTAACCCTGGCCCGGCTCCAGCCTGAGCTGGCGCATGGCATGGAGCAGCCGGCGATGAACCGGCTTTAAACCGTCGCGCACATCGGGCAGCGAGCGCGCCATGATGGTGGACAGCGCATAGGACAGATAGCGCTCGCCCAACGCATCAGCGAGCGGCGCCGGCCGTATCTCGCCGGCAAAGGCAGGTAATTCAGCCATGAGGTTCCTGGATTCTAGCTACTACCAGATATAGTAGCGGATCGCTCGAAACGGTCAACAAATCGCGTTCGGGCCGCCGGCATGGCATGCCCGGCGGGGCCGAGCACGTGGCGTTCAAGGAAATACCCGGTGAGCGCCAGCCCCTCCACCACCTCGGCATCCGCCCCTTCCGGGTCGGTACGCCCGCGCCCGGCGAGGAAACCGGGCAGGCGCAGCAGCCGGTCCCGATAGGCCTCGCCCGCAGATAGCGACACCGCCCGGCCCGACCGGGGCGAGACATAGGCGAGGTCGTCATTGCGGCCGGTCGCGGCGCAGCTTGTCAAATCGAGGCCGAAACCGAGCCCGGCAAGTACGCCAAGTTCCCAGCGGACATAGGCCTGAGCCCAATAGGGGCCGGCGAAGCCGTCGATCAGCGCTGCCATGCCGGCGAAGATGTCGGAATGGGGCTCGCGCTCGGGCAAGGCTGCCTCCGCCACCGCACAAGCCGCGGACAGGCCGGCCAGCCGCAAGGGGTCGTCGAGCAGCCCGGCCGCCACGCTGGCCACGGGCTCGCAGTCGTAATGCCCGAGATGCTCGGCCAACCGCGCCCGCCATGACGCCCGCACCCGGTTGCCCGGCTGATAGAGCGCACGCTTGCCCTGGCCCCCGCGCACGAAGCCGACATGGCGGCCGTGGTCGCAGGTCAGCAGCACCACCAACAGTGCCGCCTCGCCGTGACCGCGTGCGGCGAGCACGATGGCTTCGTCGGTCCAGTCCATGAGCGTTGTTTTAGCGGAGCCCGATGCTAGAGTGCCAGCGCTTCGTCGTCGCCGATTGCAATGACGAAGCCTGCAATCTCGCGAGGATATCCGCCGGCCTTGTCTCTTGAGCTGACACTCGCCCTGATGGCGCTAACGGGCGCGGCGCTCGGCTTCACACTGTGGCGCGAGCGCCGGCCGGCCGAGCCGTTCAAGCCCAAACTGGTGCCCTGGCTGTTTTTGTCGATGACGCTGCTGGTGATCCTGCTCGTGCTAACCGCGCATGCGGTTGCCGAGCTGACCGGCGTGCAGATGAAGGGACGGTTCGGCGGGTGATAGTTAGAAGGAATTGAGGAACCGGGTCCAGAACCGACGCGCGCCGTACCATTGCGCATTGAACTCCGCACCACGCGCCGCCGCCGCCGCCGCATGCTCCGGCTGGCGCTCTGCAAATAGGCACTTGTTGACCAGGTCGCTGGCCGAACTGAACGGTATGTAGTGTACATAGGGTAGAAAAAAGCTGTCGAGGTGGGAGCCCTCCTCCTCCAAGAGCAACGTCCTGCAATGCATAATTTCCCAGGGCCGGCCGGTGACGATGTAGTTTCCAGCTTCACGGCCGCCAAAGTTCAAGACGGCTCGCGAACGTTGCATGACATCGACATATTCGCGAGGCGTCATCGGTCGGCCGTCCACGTCGCGCGGCATATGGAGCCCGATCGCAGCGTTCGCGACCGCCGCCAACCAACAGGCGCGCGCATACTTGAACGCACCGGTAAAACTGACGGCGATATCCCGGACCTTGCCGGCGTCGCGGAATAAGGTTTCATCGCAGATTGTGGGCGCGAGGAAGGCCCGGCCAACCTCCGAATCCGCGACTTGAAAACCCGGCTCAAAACAGATGATTCGATCAGCGTCGCGTCTCCAGTATTCGAATTTAGCCGCGTGCTTGGCGCGGTTGTGGGCGTCCATGATCACGACGCAGAATGCCAAGCTAGACCGGGATTTGATCGCGCGCACGAATCCGGTATCAAAGGCCCGCCCATCCGAGGGATTGTTGCTTTCGACAATGACGAGGTCAGGCCTGAAGCGCTCGATCGCCGCGATGGCCTGGCGCCGGCAGGCATTCACGCCGATCCTCGCCTCGTCATCAAGCGCAACCATCTCGACGGGAAGGCCAAGCCCCCGAGCTGTGTCATGGAACGCGCGCGAGAATATCAGCGATACGCCGCGCGGCGATCGCAACGGCATGAAGAACAGGATTCGCGTGCCGATGAAGGACTCGAGCGGACGATCCATGTCGGACGACAGAAACAGATGGCGCGGCGGCATGACCTGCACCCGCTCATGACGCGCCAGAGCCTCCTCAAGCCGGCGAAGGACCGCATCCGCCCCATTCCGCTCCAACGGGCGCGGAATACGATGATCGTAATCTTTCAGAATGGCGCGGAACTGCCGATCATGGGTAGCACAACGCCGATAGAGATGGGCCGTCAGGCGCCAATCGCCGCGCGCCCAGAAATGATGGATCGCTTCTTGCCACAGCACACGGGTGACGGCGCGCATGTCGGCTGCTCGCTCGCTCGTCAACACCAGGCGAAAGAACGCCTTGTGACACCCTTGCGCCAGCAAGGCCTTGGCCCTGGCGATCACCGACTTCTATTCTATCAGCAGCGTCATCGGCTTGAAAACTATCGGTTATCGAACGACATGTCGCAAGCGTTTCTCAATGATTCATCCCGAACGCTTCAGCCACCAACTCATACGATCGCACGCGCGCCCGGAAATCGTGGACCACCGTGACGATCACG
>SHVW01000117.1 GCA_009694085.1 Alphaproteobacteria bacterium | reverse complement strand
TGTCGATCCTCGACCAGGCCATGGCGCTGGGCGGCGAGGCGGTCACGGCGGCGCTGGTGCGCGACATGCTGGGCCTGGCCGATCGCGGCGAGAGCTTCGAGCTGTTCGATGCGCTCATGCGCGGCGATATCGCCGCCGCCTTGGACCGCACGGGCCAGCTCTATCGCGCCGGCGCCGATCCGGTCGTGCTGGTCCAGGATCTGATGGAACTGACCCATTGGCTGACGCGCGTGAAAGTGGCGCCCCAGGCGAGCGCCGATATTTCGGCTGGCGCCTCCGAGACCGAGATCAAGCGCGGCGGCGAGATGGCGGGCAAACTGTCGATTGCCACTTTGACACGGGCCTGGCAACTCCTGCTCAAGGGGCTGGCCGAGGTCCAGCACGCGCCCCTTCCCTTGCAGGCGTTCGAGATGGTGTTGATCCGGCTGGCCTATGCCGCCGATCTGCCCAGCCCAGCCGATCTGGTGCGCGCGCTGCAATCCGGCGGTACTGCGCCGGCTCCGACCGCGGGATCGTCCGGCGGCGGCGGTGCGCGTGGTGGGCCGGCAGCGAGCGCCATCGGAACCTCGACCGTGCGACCGGGCGGACCCTCCGGATCGGGTGCGGCGCGCGCTCAAATTGCGCCAATGCCCGCCGAGGATGCGCGGCCCCAGCCCCAGAATTTCGAGCAGGTCGTGGCGCTGGCCGAGGCGCGACGGGAGGCCGGGCTGCGCACCCACCTGGTCAATTCGCTTCACCTCGTCGCTTTCGAGCCCGGACGGATCGAATTCCGGCCGGCGGCGCGCGCGCCGGCCGATCTCGCCAACAAGCTCGGCCAGTTCCTGACCGAGGCGACCGGCCGGCGCTGGGTGGTCTCCGTGTCGCAAGAGCCGGGCACGCCCACGCTGGCCGATCAACGTCAACAGAACGAGGCCAAGCGGCTCGACCAGGCGGCGGAACATCCGCTGGTGCGCGCCGTTATGACCGCTTTTCCCGGCGCCGCGATCACCGCCGTGCGCGATCTCAGTCAACCCATGGCAGCCCAGCCCGCCGAAGGCGGCGATGCCGCGCTCCCAGCCGATGGGGTGCCCGCGGCCGCGCCCGATCCGGGCGCCGATCTCGTTTACGATGCCGACCCAGACATGTCCGATGGAGACGATTGGCGATGAAGAATATCGGTCAAATGATGAAGCAGGCCCAGCAGATGCAGGCCCGAATGGCCGAGATGCAGGCCAAGCTCGATCAGGTCGAGATGACCGGGGCATCGGGCGGCGGCATGGTACAGGTCACGCTCAACGGCAAGGGTGAGATGCGCCGGGTCAAGATCGATCCTGCTCTGGTCGACCCGAAGGATGTCGAGGTGCTGGAGGATTTGATCCTGGCCGCGGCCAACGACGCCAAGGCCAAGGTCGAGGCCCATGTGAGCGGCGAAATGGCGAAACTAACGGGTGGGCTGCAATTGCCGCCCGGCATCAAACTGCCGTTCTGAGGCTTGTCCCATGGCTCCCGGCGCCATCGAGCGCCTGATCGGCTTGCTCGCACGATTGCCCGGGCTGGGGCCGCGCTCGGCGCGGCGCGCGGCGCTGCATCTGTTAAAAAAACGCGACGCCCTGATGGGGCCGCTGGCCGACGCGCTGGGCGAGGCGGCGCGTCAGATCAAGTCGTGCTCGACCTGCGGCAATCTCGACACTGCCGATCCCTGCATCATCTGCACCGACGCCAAGCGCGACGACAAGCTGCTTTGCGTGGTGGAAGATGTGGCCGATCTCTGGGCCCTGGAGCGCGCCGCGATCTTCCGCGGCCGCTATCATGTGCTGGGTGGCACGCTGTCGGCCCTCGATGGCGTCGGGCCCGACGATTTGGCCATCGCCTCGCTGGTCCGCCGCGCGCGTCTGGGCGGCGTCGTTGAAGTGATCCTGGCGCTCAACGCCACGGTGGACGGCCAGACCACGGCGCACTACGTCGCCGACCAGCTCGCCGGTATCGGCGTTACGATCTCGCGGCTCGCCCATGGCGTCCCCGTTGGCGGCGAACTCGATTACCTCGATGACGGCACGCTGGCTGCGGCACTCAAGGCACGGTGCGCGGTATCGTCCTAATCGGTTTCGTCGGCTTCCTGCTCGATCGCCTCCATGGCTTCGTCGCTGAGGCCGAAATGGTGGCCGATCTCGTGGATCAGCACGTGGCGAACCAGATGGGTCAAATCCTCCTCGCCCTCGCACCAGTAATCCAGCAGGGGCCGGCGGTAGAGGAAGATGCGGTCGAGATCGTGGGGCTGATCGCCGATGCCTTTGCGGTCGAGCGACACGCCGAGATAGAGGCCGAGCAGGTCGAACGGGCTTTCCAATTCCATATCGCGCTCGGTCTCGGCGTCGGGAAAATCTTCGACATGGATACTCACGTTGCGCACATGGCGGCGCAGGCTGTCGGGAATGGAGGCGAAGGCGTCCGCCGCGATCGCTTCGATTTCGGCGATGGTGGGGGCGGTGGTGTGGCGGCGCGGCGGGGTCATGGTTGGGCCCGCTGGGATTTGAGGGCCTGCTCGACCCGCGCTTGCGCTTGCCGGCGCGCTTCCGCTTCGAGGGGACGAAAGCGGTCATGGGCGGGGTCGGCAAAGAAGTGGTCGAGGATCGCGAGATGTTCGGCGAGCCAGGTGGCGCCGCCCTTCTCGAAAAGCAAATTATCGCCATGCATGTATTTGGTGACGAGCGCCTGCGCTGTGCCGGTGAAACCGCCTGATCGAATGAGCTTGAGATAGAGATCGCGGTCGTTGAGCACGCGCAAATTGGGATCGAAACCGCCGACTTGTTCAAAGGCCGGGCGCCGGACCGCCACTACGGACAGGGTGACAATCGGGTTCTGGCCGCATAGCAATTTCCGGATCGTCTCGTCGCGATCGGCGACCGGGGTCACCCCGATCGTGCTCTGTATGCCGCGGCGATCGTCGATCACGGTCAGACCGGTGCGGCCCAGTATCGCCTTGGGTGCGCCAGCAAATAACGCGCGCTGGGCGGCGAGATAGCCGGGATGCCAGGCATCGTCATGGTCGAGAAAGGCGATGAGCTCGCCGGTCGAGGCGGCGACGCCGGCGTTGCGCGCCGCGCCGGAGCCGACATTGCGGGGCAGCCGGACCAGGCGAACGGTCGGATATCGCTCGGCCACGAGATCGGCCGTGCCGTCGGTCGAGGCATCGTCCACCACCACGATCTCATCGGCCGGCGCGTCCTGGGCCAGCGCGCTGTCCAGCGCGCGCGCGATAAAGGCACGGCCGTTATGTGTGGGTATGATGGCGGCAAGGGTTGTCATGGCGCGGGACCATAGCGCGACCTTGATCCCCGGGCCAAGCCGGGCGAGGCTGGATCACAGGTTTATCGCGGGAGGGCGAGATGGTGCAGAAACTGGACGGCGCGGCGCGGCAGGCGGCGCTGGGCGAACTCAGGCAGTGGCGCGAGGTGACCGGCCGCGATGCCATCCACCGCGCGCTCCGGTTCAAGGATTTCAACGAGGCCTGGGGCTTTATGGCGCGCGTGGCGCTGATGGCTGAACGCATGGACCATCACCCCGAATGGAGCAACGTCTATAACCGCGTCGAGATCACGCTCAGCACGCATGATTGCGGCGGCCTAAGCGAGCGCGACGTGAAGCTCGCGAAGTTTATCGACGGGATCGCCTCGTAGGTTTCAGCCTCACTTCGGCTGCAACCGGATCGCGCCGTCGAGCCGGATCACTTCGCCGTTGAGCATGACGTTGGCGATCATGTGCATGACCAGGCCGGCATATTCCTCGGGTTTGCCAAAGCGATTGGGGTAGGGGATCGCGGCGGCCAGGCTGTCTTGAATTTCCTGGGTCATCCCGAGCAGCATGGGGGTGGCGAACAGGCCCGGCGCGATGGCGAGCACGCGCACGCCGGAGCGGGCGAATTCGCGCGCCGCCGGCAGCGTGAGGGCGGCCACCGCGCCTTTGGACGAGGCATAGGCGGCTTGGCCGATCTGGCCCTCGAAGGCGGCGACCGAGGCGGTCGAGACGATCACGCCGCGCTCGCCATCGGCGAGCGGAGCCAAGCTCTGCATATCGGCACCGGCGAGCCGCATCAGATTGAACGTGCCGATCAGATTGATTTCGACGACGCGGCGGAAGGCGTCGAGCTTGAGCGGGCCATCCTTGCCCACGATGCGGCCCGGCGTGGCGACGCCGGCGCAATTGACCAGAACGCGCGCGGCGCCGTGGGTGGCCTTAGCCGCCGCAACGGCTGCCTCGGCATCCGTCGCGCTCGACACGTCGCATTTGAAGGCCTTGCCGCCGATCTCGCGCGCCAGCGCCTCGGCACCGTCCATGTTGACGTCGAGCAGCGCCACCTTGGCGCCGGCAGCGGCGAGAGCGCGCGCGGTTGCCGCGCCCAGGCCCGAGCCGCCGCCGGTCACGATCGCCGCATGTCCCTTGATATCCATGGTCTGCCTCCTGCCCAGGGTGTGGGCCGGTACATAGCAGATCGCGCCATCTCTTGTCATGATGCGGGGCTGCGCCTATATCGAGATCATGAGCGCCAATCTGCCGGTGCAAGTGGACAAGAAACGCCTGGAGGAAGACGAGGGCACGGTGCGCCGCGGTTTCTGGCGCAAGGTGCGCGCCACGCTGGGCCGCGCGCCCTTCATCTTCGACGCGCTCGCTGCCTTCCACGCCGCGACCGATCCGCTGACGCCGCTCCACGTCAAGGCCGTGCTGCTGGGCGCGCTCGCTTATTTCGTGCTGCCGATCGACGCGATTCCGGATTTCATTGCCGGGCTCGGCTATACCGACGACGCTGCCGTGCTGCTCGCCGCGATCAAGACCGTTTCGGGCCATATCACCGGGGAGCATCGGGCGCGTGCCGCCGCCTTTCTTAGCGAGGCGGACCCCCAGGACCGGAATTCGGGCTGATCGCGGTGCGCTCGGCCGCCTGGGCTTGCTCGGCGACCGTAGCAGCGGCGACGCGGCTGCGGTGCAGCAAGGCCTCGCGCCGGGCGGTGTAGATCGAGGCCACCGCGATCACGGCGGCGCCGATCCAGGTCCACATATCGGTCCGCTCGGCGAAAACGAAATAGGCGAGCGCGGCAACCAAGGGCAGGCGCGCATAGTCGAAGACCATGACGAGCGAGGCGTCGGCGGCGGCAAAGGCGCGCGCCATGCACCAATGGCCGCACACCCCGCAAAAACCGAGCAGGGCCAGCCAGGCCAGTGCCGCCCAATCCGGCCAGACCCAGACGGTGAGCGCCGGCAGCAGCGACATCGGCGTTAGCATCAGCGTTAGCCAGGCGACGATGACGGTCGCCGATTCCGTGCGCGTCAGGCGCTTGACGATGATGACGGAAATCGCCGTGGTCGCCGCCGACAGCAGCGCCGCGCCGGTGCCGAGATCGATCGTGTCGATGCCGGGCCTGACGATGATGACGACGCCAAGGAAACCGACCAGTGTCGCCGCCCAGCGCCTGATGCGCACGACCTCGTGCAGCACCGTGGCGGCCAGGATGGTGCCGAATAGCGGCGCGGTGAAGCTGAACGCCACGGCATCGGCCAGCGGCATCACGGTGATGGCATAGAACCAGGCCAGCATCGAAACCAGGCCGATCGCGGCGCGCGTGAAATACAGCCTGATGCTGCCGGTCCGTAGCTCGGCATAGCCGCCGCGGACGACCCACGGCACCATGAAGGCGAGCGCGAACAGGTTACGGAAGAACACGGCCTCGAAGGGGTGCAGCGTCTCGGCGACGATGCGCACGATCACGTTCATGCCGCTCATGATCGTCGCGGCGCCCAGCATCCACAGCGCGCCCTGGATGGGCGGCGGCAGTCCGGCCAGGTGTGCCTTCAGTCTGGCGGTCAACGGGTTGGTTGCGGTCATCGGTTCACGGAATCGATACCGGCGGCGATGGCGCCCGGCCTTGCCCGGCCTGGCCGCGCCTTGTATAGGTCGAAAAGGGCAACATGAACCGCCAGTGTAGGCGGGCTGGGCCCAAGAGCGAAAGGGGTGCGTGCGCAGCCCTGCCATGCAGGCGCGGCTGGCCACCCCGGGGGAGATCGGACCGATGGATCGACCGCTTTGGCAACCCAGTGCGGCGCGCATCGCCGGCACCAACCTGACGCGCTTCATGGCGGCGGTCGACCGCGCCTGGGGTTTCAAGACGGCAGATTACCGCACGCTCCATAAATGGTCGATCGAAAATCCCGCGCGCTTTTGGACCTCGATCTGGGATTTCTGCGGCGTGATCGCCGAAACGCGGGGCGAGCGCGTGCTGGTCGATGGCGACAAAATGCCGGGCGCCACGTTCTTTCCCGACGCGAAGTTGAACTTCGCCGAGAATCTGCTGCGCCAGCGCGACGAGTCGGATGCCCTGGTGTTCTGGGGCGAGGACCAGATCAAACGCAGGATGAGCCACAAGGAGCTTTACGACCTGGTGTCGTGCCTGGCCCAGGCCTTCCGGGCTGAGGGGGTGGGCGTCGGCGACCGGGTCGCGGGCTACCTGCCGAACATGCCGGAAACGATTGCTGCCATGCTGGCTGCTGCCTCGCTCGGCGCGGTGTGGTCGTCCTGCTCGCCCGATTTCGGCGTTCGCGGCGTACTCGACCGCTTCGGCCAGATCGAGCCGAAGATATTGGTCGCGGCCGAGGGCTACTACTACAACGGCAAGGCCTTCGACAGTTTGGACAAGGTGCGCGATATCTTGAAAGAGCTGCCGACCGCCAAGCGCACGGTGATCGTGCCCTATACGCGCCAGCGTCCCGATCTTGCCGGGCTCGCCGGCGCCGTCATGCTGGCGGATTACGTGGCGGCTCACCGGCCGCGCGACATCGACTTCGCGCGCCTGCCCTTCAACCACCCGCTCTACATCATGTTCTCCTCGGGCACGACCGGCGTGCCCAAATGCATCGTCCACGGCGCGGGCGGCACGCTGCTGCAACATTTGAAGGAACATCAGCTTCAATCCGATGTGCGGCCGGGCGACCGGGTGTTCTACTTCACCACCTGCGGCTGGATGATGTGGAACTGGCTGGTCTCCGGCCTTGCCTCCGGTGCGACCTTGTTGCTGTTCGACGGCTCGCCCTTCCACCCCTCGGGCAACATCATCTTCGACTATGCCGATGCCGAGGGCATGACGCTGTTCGGCACCTCCGCCAAATATATCGACGCGCTCGCCAAGGCCGGGCTGGAGCCGAAAAAGACCCATAAGCTCGCCAGCGTGCGCGCCATGACGTCGACGGGCTCGCCGCTGTCGCCCGAGGGCTTCGACTACGTCTATCAGAAGGTCAAATCGGAGATCTGCCTGTCCTCCATTTCGGGCGGCACCGACATCGTGTCCTGCTTCGTGCTTGGCAACCCGATCGGGCCGGTGTGGAAGGGCGAGATCCAGGCGCTCGGCCTGGGCATGGCGGTGGCGGCCTGGGACGACGACGGCAAGCCCTGCCCGGCGGGCGAGAAGGGCGAGTTGGTCTGCACCGTGCCCTTCCCCTGCATGCCGATCGGCTTCTGGAACGATCCCGGCGACGCCAAATACCGCGCCGCCTATTTCGACAAATACCCGAACATCTGGTGCCACGGCGATTACGTCGCCATCACCGAGCATGGCGGCATGATCATCTACGGCCGCTCCGATTCCGTGCTCAACCCCGGCGGCGTGCGCATCGGCACGGCGGAAATCTACCGCCAGGTCGAGCAAGTAGACGCCGTGCTGGAAAGCCTGGTGATCGGCCAGGATTGGGACAACGACGTGCGCGTCGTGTTGTTCGTCAAGTTGCGCGAGGGCGTGAAATTGGACCAGGCGTTGCAAGACAAGATCAGGAAGCAAATCCGCCAGAACGCCACGCCGCGCCACGTGCCGGCCAAGATCATCCAGGTCGCCGATATCCCGCGCACCAAGAGCGGCAAGATCGTGGAACTGGCCGTGCGCAACGTGGTCCATGGCCGGCCGGTGAAGAACGTGGAGGCGTTGGCTAACCCGGAGGCGCTGGAGCTGTATCGGAATTTGGCCGAGCTGCGAGGCTAAGGCCGCGATCTGTTACGACGAGCGGCGCAGTTTGGGGTTGAGCGCGTCGCGCAGCCAGTCACCCAAGAGGTTGACGGCGAGCACCATCATGACCAGGGCGCCGCCGGGAAAGACCGTGATCCACCATTCGCCCGAAAACAGAAAATTGTTGCCGATGCGAACCAGGGTGCCGAGCGACGGCTGGGTCGGCGGCACGCCGACGCCGAGAAAGCTGAGTGTCGCCTCGGTGATGATGGCGACGGCGAGGTGGATGGTCGCGATGACCAGGACGGGCCCCATGGCGTTGGGCAGAACGTGGCGCAGCATGATCGCCGCGGGATGGCGGCCGATCACGCGGGCCGCCAGCACATACTCCTTGCCCTTTTCGACCATGGTGGTGCCGCGGACGGTCCGCGCGTATTGCACCCATCCGGATACGCCGATCGACAGGATCAGCACGTAGATCGCCGTGGCGTCGTGGGCATTGCGCGGCAGGATGGTGCGCGCGACGCCGTCGATCAGCAGCGCGATCAGGATGGCGGGAAAGCTGAGCTGCACGTCGGCGATGCGCATCAAAAAGGCGTCGAGCGCGCCGCCATAATATCCGCTCAGCAGCCCGAGCCCGGTGCCCAGCGTCATGGCGAACAGGACCGAGCAGATGCCGACCAGGAGCGAGATGCGGGACCCGTAGAGGACAGTCGAGAGCACGTCGCGGCCCTGATTGTCGGTGCCGAACGCATAGCGGAGATCGCCGCCATCGACCCACACCGGCGGCAGCAGGGCATCGAGCAAGTCGAGGGTTCGCAGGTTGAAGGGGTCATGGGGCGCGATCCACGGCGCGAAGGCCGCGCCGGCGAACATCGCCAAGGTCACGGCCGCGGCCAACATGGCCACCGGCGACCGGAGAAAATTCCAGAGCATGTCGCTGGCGAGCGCGCGCCGCCACATTCCGGCGCGCTGCGGTAGCGCGGTCCCCGCCGCGCCCTCACTCATGGCCGCCCGCCACGGCACGGTCGATCCGCAATCTCGGGTCGACGGCGTAATAGAGCAGATCGACCACCAGGTTGATCGTCACGAACACGAACGAGACAAGGCACAGATAGGCGGCCATCACCGGCACATCGGCGGCGCCAACGGACTGGATGAACAGCAATCCCATGCCCGGCCATTGGAATACGGTCTCGGTGATGATGGCGAAGGCGATGATGGAGCCGAGCTGTAGGCCCGCGATCGTGATCACCGGCACCAGCGTGTTGCGCAGCGCGTGGCGAAAATGCACGGCACGGTCGGTCAACCCGCGCGCCCGCGCAAATCGGATATAATCCGTGCGCAGCACCTCCAGCATCTCGGATCGCACCAGCCGCATGATCAGCGTCATCTGGAACAGGCTGAGCGTGATGGCCGGCAGGATGAGCGCGCGCAGGCCGCTTTTGGTCAGATATCCCGTGGTCCACCAACCCAGCGCCACCGTGTCGCCCCTCCCATAGGACGGCAGCCAGCCGAGCAGAACGGCGAAGACCAGAATGAGCAGAATGCCGATCAGAAAGGTCGGCAACGATATGCCGACCAGCGACACCGTGAGAAACACCCGCGACAGCCAGGAATCGCGCTTAAGCCCGGTGTAGACGCCCATGGGCACGCCGACCGCCAGCGCCAGCAGCGCGGCGACAAGGCTCAATTCAAGGGTCGCCGGCAGCCGCTCGAGCACGACATCGCGCACCGGCCGCGCGAGCCGAAGGGAAATGCCGAAATCGCCGCGCATGGCGTTGCCGGCGAAACGCACGAACTGCTCGTAGAACGGCCGATCCAGACCAAGCTCCAGGGCAAGCCGCGCCCGCTCGGCCTCGGAATATTCCTGCCCGAGCAAGATGGTGATCGGATCGCCGACATAGGTGAACAGCGAGAACGCCACCAGTGCCACCACCGCCATCACGACGGCGGATTGGAGAAGACGCTGAACGATGTAGGCGATCATCGGCCGGCGGCGGTGTCCCGCGCTGCCGACCCGGCGGGCGTGCCGGTGCTATCGTCGTTTCGGTCGTCGAGCCGGCGCGCAGTTGCCGCTGTCGCCATCTGTTCGCTCTCCGCCTTCGATTCCCGGTTGTAGGCGCGCCAATATATCGCCAATATATCGGATGACGTCGGGGATGGAAACTTTCGACTCGCATGGGTCCGTGAGGGTTGCTACGGTTTTGCTTAAATTCGCGCCAGTGTGTGCCCATGCGGCGCCGGAGTGCCGGAGAACCAGGAGGAAGTCGTGATCATCAATGCCATGCTCAAAGGATTTGCGATTGCCGTCGCGCTGGTCCCGCTCGCTGCGGCGAGTCCGGCATTCGCCCAGGGCAAGACCCTGCGGGTCGCCATCAACGCCGACGCGACGACGCTCGATCCCCATGCCAACAACGCCTTCCTCAACAATATGACGCTGGAACAGGTCTATGAGTGCCTGACCACGCGGGGCAAAGATCTGGGGGTCGAGCCGAGCCTGGCCACGAAGTGGGACCGCGTCGAGCCGACGCGCTGGCGGTTCACGCTCCGGCCCAATGTCAAATGGCACGACGGATCGTCGTTCGTTGCCGACGACGTGGTGTTCTCGCTCAAGCGGGCGATGACGCCGCCATCGAACTACACGATCTATATCGATTCGATCGTCGATGTCATGCGCGTGGACGATCTCACCGTCGATGTCGTCACGCGGGCGCCCGATGCGATCCTGCCCGACAAACTGACCCGCGTGTTCATCCTCAGCAAGAACTGGGCGACGGCGAACAAAAGCGAGCCGCCGCAGAATTTCGCCGCCAAGGAGGAGAGCTTCGCTAGCCGCAACGCCATGGGGACCGGACCGTATGTCTTGCGCTCGCGCGAGCCCGATGTGCGCATCGTGATGAACCGGAACGCGAATTGGTGGGGCAAACACGAAGGCAATGTCGAAACCTACATCCAAATGCCGATCGCCAATGACGCCACGCGCATTTCGGCGCTGCTTGCCGGCGATGTCGACCTCACCAACTATGTGCCCTATCAGGACCTCGAGCGGCTGAAGCGCGATCAGCGCATGAAAGTGGTCGAGGGCATGGAGAACCGCACCCTGTTCCTCGGCATGGATCAGAAGCGCGACGAGCTGCTCTATTCCGACGTCAAGGGCAAGAACCCCTTCAAGGATGTGCGGGTGCGCCGGGCGGTTGCCATGGCGGTCGATATCGAGGCGATCAAGGCGCGCGTCGTGCGCGGCCAGGCGACGCCGACGGGATCGATGTGGACCCCGTTCGTCAATGGCTACACCAAGGCGAACGACGTACGGCTACCGCTCGACCGCGACCGCGCCAAGGCGCTGCTCGCCGAGGCGGGGCACCCCAACGGGTTTCGGGTCACGCTCGACTGCCCGAACGGCAACTATGAGGAAACCTGCGTGGCCATTGCCGGCCAATTGGCGCGGATCGGCATTACCGTCGACGTGAATCTGCAAGCGCCCGCGCTGACGTTTCAGAAGTTTGCGCGCCAGGACACCAGCTTCTATGCCTTGAGCTGGGGCGTGCCGACGCTCGATGCGCTCTACACCCTGCGCGGCATCATCATGTCGAAGGAAAAGGTGGGGTCGGGCTCGTGGAACGCCGGTGGATATGCCAATGAGAAGGTCGACGACCTGATCGCGAAAGTGGCCGGCGAGATCGACCCAGACAAGCGGCGCGGCTTTATCGGCGAGGCGCTCGCGACCCACAACGCCGATGTCGGGCACATCCCGCTCTATCACATCGCGATTCCGTGGGCGATGGCACGCAATGTCGAAGCGGTTCACCGCGCCGACAACTTCATCGTTGTGAAATGGGTAAAGTTGCAGTAGCCGCGAGGTGCGGTAACCGATAGCGGCCGCCGCCTGCGCCGTTCGGTTCTGGCGGCGGCTACTCGGTCTTTCGGAGGTTCGTCAGTCGCGAAGCGGCGTGAAGTGCCGTCGCATGCGGCGATGGTGCCGGACTTGCTCCGGACCTCGCCACCGCCGGGGAGCGCTTGCCTTGTCCGATATGGCCACCTTCATTCACGCCCTACCCAAGGTCGAGCTGCATCTGCATTTCGATGGCACGCTGGAGCCGGAGATGTTGATGGCGCTGGCGGCGCGCAATGGCGTGGCGCTGCCCTATGGATCGGCCGATGCCGTGCGCGCATCCTATCGGTTCGGCAATCTCCAGGATTTTCTCGATCTCTATCACCGGGGCACGTCGGTGCTGGTGGCGGAGCAAGATTTTTACGATCTGACCTGGGCTTATCTGGTCCGTGCCCATGGCCAGAATGTGATGCATACTGAAATCTTCTTCGATATCCAGTCCTACACGATGCGCGGCATCGCCTTTGCCACCGTGATCGGTGGCATTC
>SHVW01000116.1 GCA_009694085.1 Alphaproteobacteria bacterium | reverse complement strand
GTGTCGGGCGAGGTCGGGTTCGAGAACCAGACCTTCGATCCCCTGTCCTATTTCATGTTCCCCGGCGGCGAGCCCCATGCCGCGCTTGAGGCGCGCGCCGACACGGAACTGCTGGCGATCGGCTGGGCGCCCCAGGGCCAGGCCTTGCCGTTCGAGCAGTTCTGACCGGACCGGACGCGGTATCATCATGAAACTGGGAACCTTTGCGCGCCTGGGCGAACCGCGCTGGCGCTCGGCCGCTTTCCTGCCGGGCGACCGTGTGCTCGACCTTGCCGTAGCGGCCGACGGGCTGCGCGCGCGCGGTCATGCCTTGGATGGTGCGGCGGTCGCGCGGCTGACTCACGGCGCCGAGAACGGCACCTGGCTCGACCGGCCCGGTCTTGCGCTGGTGCGCGCGATCCTAGCGGCGGAACGGGAATGGCCTATTCCGGCTGTTGTGCCCCAGGCCCAGATCAAGATCGGGCCGCCCGTGCCCCGGCCCCGGACCTTCATCGCCGCCGGCCGCAACTACATGGACCATCTGCGCGAGGGGCAGAAGATTTGGGCGGCGCGGGGCAAGAAGGTCGAACAGGCAAGTTTCCCCACCGCCTTCATCAAGCTGAGTTCCAGCATCGTCGCCCAGGGCGATCCGATTCTGCTGCCCCTAGGTATCGAAGACGTGGACTACGAAATCGAGCTGGTCGCCATCATCGGCCGACCGGCCTATCGGGTGTCGGAGAGCGACGCGCTCGATTACGTCGCAGGCTACACCATCTGCAACGATGTCGGCGCCCGCCGCATCCAGCGCGCAGAGATGGAGCACCAGATCGGCATCGTCATGGCGAAAAATTTCAAGTCTTTCGCGCCGCTTGGGCCGTGGTTGATTACGGCCGACGAAATCCCCGATCCCCAGGCTCTCGATGTGCGCCTGACGGTTAATAGCGAGGAGCGCCAGCACGCCAGCACCGCCGACATGATCTTTTCCGTCGCCAAGCTGGTTTCCTACTGGTCGAGCCTGGGTCTCGAGCCCGGCGACATGATCACCACGGGCACGCCGGCCGGCGTGGCGCTGGCGCGACCCGATCCGGCGCCCTTCTATCTTAAGGACGGCGACCGGGTCGAAGCAACGATCGAGCGGATCGGCACGCTCGCCAACCCGGTCCAGCAAGCGCGGGAATGAGCGCGCCCTCGACCGCGCCGCGTCCTAAACTGATCTATTGCGCCGAGCGCCATCCCAGCTTCGATCCCGATGGTTTCACCCGGCGCTGGCGCCAGCATGCGCGGCTCGGCATGAGTATGGCGCGCTGGGTCAATATCCACCGCTACGTCCATTGCGATCCGCTTGCCCTCGCGCTGCCGCCTGGCGTATCGGCCCGCACCTCCGATGGCGTGGCGTTGCTGTGGTACCGCAGCGAGGCTGCGCGCCAACGCCATGTCGCCGATCAGGATGCCCGCGCGATCATGAAGCGCGACGAGGTGGAAACCTTCGCCCGGCCGGTCGCCGCGTTCTCCTACATGGCTAGGGAACTCGTGTATCGACCGGCGCCCGGGGCGGCGGCCACGCTGTTTTTGTTGTTCACGCGCCGCGCCGATATGGCGCCCGATCAATTCGCTGCCTTCCGGCGCGATGTGCTCGCCACGCGCGTCCAGAGCGCCATTGCGGCGGGCGGTTACATCCAGAACTTTCCCGCCCCGGCGGGTCTGCCGTCCGGGCTTGCGGTGGACGGTATCGACGAAATCTCCGTGGCTGATCCGGCGGGTCTCGATCTCCCGGCACTCGGCGCGGCTCTCGCCAGGGCCGAATTTGCTACCTTGTCCGGTCTCTGGGCCAGGCAAATCGTGCTCTATCAAGCCGATCACTCGTAGGCCATCATCGCCGCATGGGTGAATGGCTTGATCTCACCGAAGGCGTCGCGCCGGATTTTCTCGACCCATTGGGAATCCGCCAAGATCGCGCGTGCCACGGCGACCAGATCGAAATCGCCTTGGCTCATGCGCTCGATCACGGTGCCGATATCGGTCACCTTGGCATCCACATTGTCGGGGCGGCGATAGACCTTGGATTGATGGGGCTGGTCCAAGCCGACGCTGCCCACCGCGATAACGGGCTTGCCCGACAGACGGCGCGCCCAGGCGGCGAGGCTAAGGTCGGAACCGGCGAAGGCCGGCAACCAGAATCGCCGCGCGCTGACGTCGAAGATATCGGCGCCGGCTTTTGCCAGGGCGCGAAGAATAATGCCGAGTTCTTCCGGCGTGTTGGCGATGCGGGCATCGTAATCGTTCATCTTCCACTGGGAGAAGCGGAACACGATGGGAAAACCCGGCCCGACGGCGCGCCGGATCGTGCGAATAACTTGGACTGCAAAGCGACAGCGGTTCTCGATCGATCCGGCGTGGCCATCCGCGCGCCGGTTGGTGACGTCCCAGAAGAATTGGTCGATCAGATAGCCATGGGCGGCGTGCACGGCCACACCGTCGAAGCCCAGATCCTGGGCCGTGCGAGCGCCGCGCCCATAGGATTGGGCGATGTCGTCCATGTCCGCCTCGGTTATCGCCTTGACCAGGGTGGTGCCGTCGGCGATCTGGGCGCAGGGGCCGTAACCGGGCACGGTCGCATCGGGTTCCATGCCGCACTGGCGAATGGCGCCGACATGCCAGAGCTGAGGGATCATCTTCGCCCCGGCCTGGCGGACGGCAGCGAGGACCTGGCTCCAGCCAGCCAGCGATGCCGCGCCAAAGAAGTTGGGCACGTTGGGATAGGCGCTGGCCGCGGGGTGGTCGATATACGTACCTTCGCTGATGATCAGCCCCACGCCGCCTTCGGCGCGCCGCCGGTAATAGGGCGCGACATCCGGGCCGGGTACGCCCTCGGGCGAGCGCCGCCGCGTCATCGGCGCCATGACGATGCGATTGCGCAACGTCGTGGCGCCGAAAGCGAATGGGCGGAACAGTAGATCGATCGTTGGTGCGGTCACGGAAAGAGTCAGCTCGCCTGGGCCATGGGGCCGGCATGGCAAACGGAAACCGGCGTGCCGTCAAGCTGCTTCCGCGCTCGACTGCTTCTCAGGTCGGCCGATTGTAATTCCCCTGGGATAACCATAGTCTCCCCGCGATTGCCGTTGACGTTACGGTGCGGGAGGCACCCATGCGAGTTGGTTTCGTCGGGCTCGGCTTGATGGGCATGCCCATGGCCCGGAACCTGCTGGGCGCCGGCCATGAGCTGATCGTCTACAGTGCCAGCGCCGAGGCGCGCGACGCCCTCGGCCGCGACGGCGCCCGCATCGGCGCATCGCCATGCGATATCGCTAAAATCGTCGATGTGTTCTGCGCCTGCCGCGTCACGCCCGAGCAGTCGCGCGATGTGTTTCTCGGTCCGACCGGCGTATGTGCTTCGGCACGGCGCGATCTGTTGTGCATCGACTTCGCCACGGTCGATCCAACAACCGCACGGGCCATCGGCGCCGATCTTGCCGCCGCGGGCATCGGCTTTCTCGATGCACCGGTCAGCGGCGGGCCTGGCGCGGCCAAGGCCGGCACGCTCAGCATCATTGTCGGCGGTGCCGAGGCGGATGTGGCGCAGGCGCGGCCCTTGTTCGATGTGTTGGGCAAGCAAACCTTCCATATGGGGCCGGTCGGTGCCGGCGTTTCGGCGAAGCTATGTAACAACATGATCACGATCACGACTCATGCATTGCTGGCGGAGGCATTGGTCCTGGGCGTCAAATCCGGCATCGACCCGCGCCGACTCTATGAGGTTCTGCGCGCAAGCTCGGCGCGCAGCAACACGCTGGAACGGGTTTTCCCCAATCACTTTCTGCCCCGGAACTTCGAGGCCGCCGCCTCGATCGCCACGATTACGAAGGATCTGGCCTGCGCCATCGAGGCTGCCGAAGCGCTTGGTATTCGGTTGCGCCTACCCGAAGTGGCGATGGAGCTTTACCGCGATGCGGCGGCGCGCGGCCTGTCTGAGCGGGACATCGCCGCCGTTATCCTGCCGATCGAAGAGGCCGCGGGCATCGCCAAGGGATCGGCGACATGACCGATCGAGATCGACCTGTTGCCCTGATTACCGGAGGCGTTCGCGGCATCGGGTTGGCCACGGTATTCAATCTGATCGGCCGGGGTTTTCGCGTCGTCGTAGCCGACCTGGACGCGCCAGATGAAACGGATTTGGCCAGATTGGCGCGGCGAAGCGATCTGACCAACCTGATCGTCGATGTCACGGACAGCGCATCGGTCGACGCCATGGTCGCGCGCGCGGTCGATACCCATGGCCGGCTCGACGGCCTGGTCAATTGCGCCGGCTATAACCGGCATCAACCCGTGGCCGAGTTGGAAGACGCGACCTGGCAACGCCTGATCGACGTCCATCTCGGCGGTGCCTTGCGCTGCTGCCGCTCGGCCCACGCCGCCCTCAAGCGAGGCGGGCAGGGTGCCGTGGTCAATTTTTCCTCGATCGCGGCTCATATCGGCCGGCCGCGCCGGGCACCCTATTCGGCAGCCAAGGCTGGGCTGGAGGCGTTGACCCGCACGCTGGCGGTCGAATGGGCCGGCGACGGCATCCGCGTCAATGCAGTGGCGCCCGGCATAATCTGGACACGCATGGTCGAGGATAATATCAAGCGCGGCACGGCCAACCGCGATAGCCTGATTGCCGGCATTCCGCTTGCTCGCTTCGGCACGGCCGAGGAGGTGGCATCTGCCGTCGGCTTCCTGATGTCGCGCGAGGCCGGTTACATCACGGGGCAAACCCTGGTCGTCGATGGCGGCGCCACGGTCAATGGGAACTGGTAAGGATATGAGCGAAACGATGTCCGAAGCGCCGCTGTTTCCCTTCAAACGGACTCGACGGTTCGATCCGCCCGACGAATATGGACGCGCGCGGGCGGAACGCCCTGTTTTTCCAGTCACCCTATGGAATGGCCAGCGCGCTTGGTTGCTGACGCGCCACGACCATTTCCGCACTGTGTTGATGGACCCGCGCTTCAGTGGCGAATTCGCGCGACCCGATTTCCCAGCCGTCACCCAGGCCCGCGTCGCCATCGACAAGGGCGAGCGCGCCTTCGTGGGCATGGACAACCCGCGCCACGGGCATTACCGGCGCATGTTGACCAAGGAGTTCACGGCCAAGCGCATGATGGCGCTGCGTCCGAAGGTCGAGGCGATCGCGGCCGGTTTGCTCGACGTCATGGAAAAGAAGGGCCCACCGGTCGATCTGATCGAAGCCCTGGCGGTGGAACTGCCGGCCCTGGTCATGTGCGAGCTATTCGGTTCGCCCTATGAGGACCACACCTTCATCATGAGTTGTGCCGCCGGCCGGCACGGCTTGAAGCAAAGCCCGGAGGAAGCCCATCGCACGGCCCGCGCGCTGGTCGATTACTGCCGCCGCCTGATCGAGGTCAAGGAAAAGGCCCCGGCCGATGACATGTTGAGCCGGGTGATCGAGGAGCACGTTCTGCCTGGCACGCTCAGCCGCGAGGATTTGGCCGAAATCTGCTCTATGATCCTGCGCGCCGGGCACGACACGACGACCAATATGATCGGGTTGGGCACGATGCTGCTGCTTCAGCACCCCGATCAACTTGCCGAGTTGAAGCGCGACGATGGGTTGATCGACAATGCGGTTGAAGAGCTGCTGCGCTTCCTGGCGCCGGTGCAGTTCGCACCGCGACGGGTTGCGCTGGAGGATGTGGAGATTGCCGGCTCGCTCATCCGCAAGGGCGAGGGCGTGTTTGCGATTTCGCCCTCGGCGAATCGCGACGAGGCCGTTTTCGCCAAACCCGACGCCGTCGATCTGCACCGCGATGCCTCCCAGCATTTGACCTTCGGTTACGGCATCCACCATTGCCTGGGGCAAGGTTTGGCGCGCATCGAATTGCAAGTCGTCTTCGCCATGCTGTTCCAACGGTTTCCCAATCTAAGGCTGGCCGTGCCGGCACAGGAAATTCCGTTCAAAAACGATATGCAGATCTACGGCATCTACCGGCTACCTGTTGTGTGGTAGGCGCTGCGACTGGTGAGGGAAGCTGGATGAAGTTTCGCATTCGTATCGATGAGTCCCTCTGCATCGGCGCCGGCCGTTGCGTCGTGCAGGCGCCCGAACTCTTCGACCAACGGGAGGAGGATGGCATCGTCATACTCCTGCAAGAAACCCCCGATGGGGCACTCTACGACCGGGCAATTCGGGCGGCGGCCCAATGCCCGGCCCGCGTCATCGAAATCGAGAGCGGGGACAAGCCAGCCGGCTAGGCGGCTTACATTTCGCACTTTGCTTCGACACCTGACGCTTTCTTGGGATACCTTATGCTCGGCTTAATAGCGGTGCTGGGGGAGCGGTAATGGGCGAGCACGATGTGATTGTGATTGGTGCGGGCAATGCCGCCTTCTGCGCCGCCCTGGCGGCGCGGGAGAAGGGGGCGAGCGTGCTCATGCTGGAGCGGGCGTCGGAAGCGGAGAGCGGCGGCAATACCCGTTTCACCGCCGGCGCCATCCGGGTTGCCTATCGGGGCGTCGACGATTTGAAAGTGTTGATGCCGGACCTGACCGCCGACGAGATCGCGACCACCGATTTCGGCACCTACACCACCGATCAGTTCTTCGACGACATGTTCCGCGTCACCCGTTACCGCACCGATCCCGAACTGTGCGAGCGTCTGGTGACGCGGTCGTTCGAGACCTTGTTGTGGCTGCGCGGCAAGGGCGTGCGTTTCGCGCCGATCTATGGTCGCCAGGCCTTCAAGATCGATGGGCGGTTCAAGTTCTGGGGCGGGCTGACCGTGGAAGCCTGGGGCGGCGGCCCCGGCCTGATCGAGCAGCATACCGCCATCGCGCTAAAGCAGGGCATCGACATTCGCTACGGTACCCGCGCGCTCTCCCTGATCTATGACGGCAATCGGGTCCGGGGCGTGCGGGTCAAGCATGGGCAGGAGCTGTTTGATCTCCCGGCCAAATCCGTCGTGATCGCTGCCGGTGGGTTCGAATCCAACACGGAATGGCGCACCCGCTATCTCGGCCCGGGCTGGGAGCTGGCCAAGGTGCGGGGCACGCGCTTCAACACCGGCGACGGCATCGCCATGGCGCTCGACATCGGTGCCTCGCCCTATGGTAACTGGTCCGGTTGTCACGCCGTCGGTTGGGATTACAACGCACCCGAATTCGGCGATCTCACCGTCGGCGATAATTTTCAGAAGCATTCCTACCCCTTCGGCGTCATGGTCAATGCCCATGGCCGCCGCTTCGTCGACGAGGGCGCGGATTTCCGTAACTACACCTATGCCAAATACGGGCGCGTCATTCTGGAGCAGCCCGACCAGTTCGCTTGGCAGATTTTCGACAGCAAGGTGTTGCATCTGCTGCGCGGCGAGTATCGAATCAAGCGGGTGACCAAGGTTACTGCGCCGACCCTGGAAGAACTGGCGGGCAAGTTAGAAGGTGTTAATCCCGACACCGTTCTGGCCGAGATCACGGCTTACAACGCCGCGGTTCGCACCGATATACCCTTCAACGCCAATGTGAAGGACGGTCGGCGCACCGACGGCCTGGCAATCCCGAAATCGAATTGGGCCAACCGGATCAACGAGCCGCCCTACGAGGCCTATCAGGTTGGCTGCGGCATCACCTTCACCTTCGGGGGCTTGCGCGTCGTTCCGGGTACGGCCCAGGTGGTGGATACCGACCACGAGCCTATTCCCGGCCTCTACGCGGCGGGCGAACTGGTCGGCGGCCTCTTCTATTTCAACTACCCCGGCGGAACCGGGCTCATGTCGGGCGCGGTGTTCGGCCACACGGCCGGTAGCGCCGCAGCCGACGCGGCGCGCGTGAATGGGCCGAGCGCATCGCCACTGACACGCCGCTGACGATGAAAATCCGAACGATAGGCCTGATTGGCGGTGGCGTGATCGGTGCGGGTTGGGCGGCGCGCGCCGCGCTGAACGGCCTCAACGTGCGCCTCTGCGATCCCGATCCCGAGGCCGAGCGCAAAATCGCCGCCGTCATGGCCAATGCGCGGCGCGCCTATAGCCGGATGACGATCGCGCCCTTTCCGCCCGCCGGCGAGCTGCGCATCGTGGCAACCGTCGAGGAGGCCGCGACCGACGCGGACTTCATCCAGGAAAGTCTGCCAGAACGCGAGGATCTGAAGATCGAGCTGCTCGCCCGCGCCGATCGTGCGGCCCGGCCGGAGGTGGTGATTGCGTCCTCAACTTCGGGCTTGCTGCCGTCGAGGCTGCAATCCCGCATGGGGCGCCCTGAGCGCTTTACGGTCGGGCATCCGTTCAACCCGGTCTATCTGATGCCGCTGGTCGAGGTCTGCGGCGGCGCGCGAACCACGGCGGCGACGAAGGAACGCGCCATGGCGTTCTACCGCACGCTCGGCATGCATCCGCTCCATGTCCGCAAGGAGGTCGACGGTTTCATCGCCGATCGCCTGATGGAAGCGCTGTGGCGCGAGGCGCTGTGGATGATCAACGACGACGTGGCGACGGCGACGGAAATCGACGATGCCATGCGTTTCGGGCCCGGCCTGCGTTGGGCCTTCATGGGCACGTTCCTGATCTACCGCATCGCCGCCGGCGAGCCTGGCATGCGCCATTTCATGGCTCAGTTCGGCCCGTCCCTGAAGTGGCCGTGGAGCAAGCTCACGGATGTGCCCGATCTGACCGACGCCCTGTTGGACAAACTGGTGGCCCAGTCCGACGCCCAGGCCGGCACGGCCACGATCCGCGAGTTGGAGCGCCTGCGCGACGATTGTCTGGTCGCCGTGCTTCAGGGTCTTAAGGGGCGCGGCTTCGCCGCTGGCGCCACCTTAGCCGCCCTGGAACAGCAGCTTTACCAGCGCTTGCCGGCGATGGCCGCAGCCGCAAAGGTCGACGAGACCCAGCCTTTGCGCCTGCTGAAATCGCGGGTTGAGCCGGGTTGGGTCGATTACAACGGCCATATGACGGAGAGCCGTTATCTCCAGCTTTTCAGCGACGCCTCCGACGCGGTGATGGCCCATATCGGCGCCGATACCGCCTATGTTGCCGGCGGATTCAGCTTTTACACCGCTGAGACCCACATCATGCACAAGCGCGAGGTCAAGGAGGGCGAGGCGGTTCAAGCCACGACCCAATTGCTTGGCGCCGACGATAAGCGGCTTCATCTGTTCCACGCGCTCTATCGCACGCGCGACGAGACCTTGCTGGCCAGCGCGGAGCAGATGTTGCTCCATGTTGATATGAAAGCGAACCGCGCTTGCCCGGCGTTGCCCGGGGTGCGCGCGAATGTTCTGCGCCTGGCCCAAGCCCATGCGGGTCTGCCTCGGCCCGCCGATGCCGGCCGGCGCATCGCCATGCCGGCGCCGAAAAACTGAGTCCGCCCCCACCGTGCGATAGCTGAGCCGGTCATGGCCCGCGCTTCGCCGCCGCGATCTCCGCCTTCAACTCATCGATCGTGGTGAGCAACCGTTCTTCCCGACCCTTAGCCGCCTGGCGCTCCTCGGTTAGGCGGCGATCGAGTTCGGCCAAACGGCGCTCCAATTCGCCCGCGCGAGCGATTAGCGCCTGGATCGCCGCACCTTCCGCGCCGCCGGTCACAGGGGCGGGCCGCGCTGTGCTCGGCGTAAGCACGAACGATTCCTCCGGCCCGGACAGCCAGCGCGCGATGATGTTGTAGGGGACGCGTAGCGTCTCGGCGATGCGCTGATAACTCCAGCCGCGCTCGCGTAGCGCTTGAACCAGTTCAGGCTTCTCGTCGTCGCGCACGAAGCGCAGATTGCGATGCAGCGTCGCGGCGAATGAGCGCGCGGCCTCGTCGCCTCGGGCCTCGACATCCGTGTTGTGTAGGCGTGCGGCCATGGTCGGGATCACCTCTGGCCGAAGTGTAGATCAATCCGTGCCGACATGCACGGCACGGTTATTCCTGGAACGCTTTGTCCCGAGTTTTCCGCACGGCGGGCAGCACGACGACGAGCAGCAGGGCGGCGGCCGCGGTCAGTAGGCCCAGGCTGATCGGTCGGGTCAGGAACACGCTGGGATCGCCGCGCGCCAACAGCATGGCCCGACGCAGATTTTCCTCCATCATCGGACCCAGGATGAAACCGAGCAGCAGCGGCGCCGGTTCGCAACCGAATTTGATAAAGACATAGCCGACCAACCCGAACAGCGCGGTCAGCGCCACTTCGAAGGCGCTGTTGTTGAGGCTGTACACGCCGATGCAGCAGAACATCAGAATTGCCAGGTAGAGCAGGCGATAGGGCACTTGCAACAGCTTCACCCACAGACCGATCAGCGGTAGGTTGATGATGACCAGCATCAAATTGCCGATCCACATGCTGGCGATCATGCCCCAGAATAGTTCCGGCCGCGTGCCCATCACCTGGGGGCCGGGCTGGATGCCGTGAATTGTCATGGCGCCGACCATCAGCGCCATGACGGCGTTGGGTGGGATGCCCAGGGTCAGCATGGGGATGAACGAGGTCTGGGCGCCGGCATTGTTGGCGGATTCGGGCGCCGCCACCCCTTCGATGGCACCCTTGCCGAAGCGCGAGGGATCGCGGGCGATTTTCTTCTCCAGCGTATAGGCGGCAAACGCCGAGAGCAGCGCGCCGCCGCCGGGCAGCACGCCGAGCAGCGAACCCAGCGCCGTGCCGCGCAGAACGGCGGGCCAGGCCGCCTTGAAATCGGTCATGGTCGGCCACAACCCGCGCACCTTCTTCGCCAGAAATTCGCGACGTTCCGGCTCGGCCAAATTGGCGATGATCTCGGCGAAGCCGAATAAACCCATGGCGAGCGGCACGAACCCGATGCCGTCGGACAGTTCGGGAATGCCGAAGGTATAGCGCTGAGCGCCCGAATTGACGTCGGTGCCGACCAGGCCGAGCAGCAGGCCGAGGAACACCATGGCAATCGCCTTGACCATCGAGCCATGGGCGAGCACGACGGCAGCGACCAGACCGAAGGTCATGAGCGAGAAATACTCGTAGGGGCCGAATTTTTGCGCCATGGCAATCAGGGGCGGGCTGAACACGGCGATCAAAACGGTGGAGACGCAGCCGGCAAAGAACGAACCCAACGCGGCCACCGCCAGTGCTGCACCGGCGCGGCCCTGGCGCGCCATCGCATAGCCATCGATACAGGTGACAACGGAGGATGACTCGCCGGGCAGGTTGACCAGGATCGCCGTGGTCGATCCCCCATACTGGGCACCGTAGTAGATGCCAGCCAGCATGATCAACGCGCCGACAGGTGCCAGATTGAAAGTGATGGGCAGCAGCATGGCGATTGTAGCGACCGGGCCGATGCCGGGCAGCACGCCGATCAGCGTGCCGAGCAAGGTGCCGATGAGGCAGTAGAAAAGATTCTCCGGCGTCATCGCAACGGCAAAGCCGAGTGCAAGATTTGAGAATAGCTCGGTCATGGGTAAGCGACCGTCACGATTGCAGCCAAATCGGCCAGATCTGAATCGGCAATTGCAGGCCGCGCACGAACAGCAACGCGCCGAACAGGGCCATGACGATGGCGGCAATTACGACTTCGATCGGCCGCGAATCCTGCGATCCCATGCTGGCGATGACGGTCAAGGCAACAATGGCGGCAACCAGGCCACCCGTCTCGATCAAGCCGGCAAAAGCCAGCACGCCGGCAAGTACGAAACCGATCGCGCGTATATTCCAAGTACCGGTTTTCTCGTCCGCCAACAGCATCGAGCGCAGGATCAGCAAAGCACCGAAGCCGGACAGGATCAGGCTGAGGCCGAGCGGGACATAACCTGGGCCCATGCGCAAGGCCGTGCCCATGGCATAGTTGCGCGCGAGCACCCATCCGGCCGCGCCAGCTGCCAGGAAAAGCAGCCCCGACAGCAGGCCGCGGCGGTCGATTTGGCGCACCCGTCAGCGACCTTTGAAGACGGCTTTGCGTTTTCCGATGAAGGCGGCCATGCCTTCCTTCTGGTCCTCGGTCGCGAACAGGAACTGGAATGCTTTGCGCTCCAGCGCCAGGCCGGTATCGAGCGGCGCGTCCATGCCGCGCAGCACGGTTTCCTTGATCTGGCGCACGGCCAGCGGCGATAGGCCCGCGATCGTGCGTGCGATCTCCAATGCCTTGGCGACCACCTGGTCGTCCGCCACGACCTCGCTGACCAATCCCATCGCTGCGGCATCGGCAGCCGAGAACAGATCGCCTGTTAGCACCATGCGCATGGCCTTGAACTTGCCCACCGCGCGCGGTAGGCGTTGGGTTCCGCCGGCTCCGGGCAGAATGCCGAGCTTCACTTCGGGCAAGCCGAAACGCGCGCCGGTCCCGGCAACGATAATGTCGCACAGCATTGCCAACTCGCAGCCGCCGCCAAGCGCATAGCCGTTGATCGCAGCGATAATCGGCTTAGGGCAGGCGGCGATCGTCTTCCAGTAGTGGTCGGTGCCCCGCACATAGGTGTCGACCGGGGTCAGGTCAGCCATCTCTTTGATGTCAGCGCCGGCAGCGAACGC
>SHVW01000115.1 GCA_009694085.1 Alphaproteobacteria bacterium | reverse complement strand
TCGTCCCGCCCTGCGCCAGCACAATCTCCGCCGCGCGCAGCTTGCCGATGATCTCCTCAGGCCCGTGCTTCTTGCCCTTTGTCCGTCTCCTTCGAGGTCCAGTCTAAATTAACCGATGGACCACTCCGAAGGAGGCAGATCAGAGCGCGTGACACGGCAGAACCTGGCTCTGGCCCTCGGCTACAATCTTCTGACCGTGCCGCTGGCCGTACTCGGCCTGGTGACGCCATTGATTGCCGCCATCGCCATGTCGAGTTCGTCGCTGATCGTGATCGCCAATGCCTGGCGCCTGGCGCGAGCGGGGAGGGGCCGATGACCGTGCTTGCCGTGCTCATTCCGGTGGCGCTGCTTCTGGGCCTGCTTGGCTCGGTGGCGTTCCTGTGGTCGTTGCGCCAGGGGCAATTCGACGACCTCGACGGTGCGGCCCACCGCATTCTGTTCGACGATGAACGGCCCGGAGGAACGAAACCATGATCGCCGAGCTGGTCGTGCCCGGCGCGATGTTCCTGGCCGGTTTGCTTGGCGGCATTACCCATTGCGTGGGGATGTGCGGCCCCTTCGTGCTTGGGCAGACGACGGCACGACTTGCTTCCGTGCCGGCCCCGCGCATGAACGAGTTCCATCGTGTGGCCGGTGCGGCGCTCTTACCCTATCACGCCGGCCGCGCCACCACCTATGCGTTACTCGGCATGCTGTCGGCGAGCACGGTTGGATTGGTCGTTCGCATCGCGGGCTATGGTTGGGTCGCGGGCACTCTGTTGGCGATTGCCGTGGCCGCTCTAGCGATTGGCGGACTCTGGCGGCTGCGAACCGTTAAGGGCGGCAGTCACGGTGGATGGGTTGGGCGCATAGGCGCACTCGGGGTTGTCGCTCATCTCGCGTCGGCGCCCATGGGCTGGCGCGGCTATGGGCTGGGCGTGCTGCTCGGGTTCATCCCCTGCGGCCTCGTCTATGGCGCCTTGGCTGCGGCTGCGGGGCGACCGCCGATCCGCTCCAGGGCGCGCGCGCCATGGCAGCGTTCGCGCTCGGTACGGCACCGGCCCTGATCGGCCTCGGCTGGCTCGGTCAGCTCGCGCCCGCGGCCTGGCGCGGCCGGCTCGCGCGTGTGGCGCCAGCGATGCTGTTGGTCAATGCCGGCATGGCCGCGTGGTTTGCCTGGCGCGCCCTGGCCGCCTAGCCTAGCTCAGCCCGCTAGTTCCACCATCACCTGCAACAACACGTTGGCGCCGGCCGCCAGATCGGTTCGCTCCGTATGTTCGCGCACATTGCGGCCCAATTCCTCACCCAGCACGGCGCCGTCGATGCCCGTGGCGGCCAAGGCCTCGCCGAGCCCGATGCCGCCGACATAGGCGAGGCTGCCCAGCATATCCGGGTGGAAGCACGCGCCCTCTTCGTTGGTGAAGAAGGCGATGGCGATGGGCCGCATGGTCTCGACGCCGGCACGATTGAGCGTTTCTACCACCTCCAGCCCGGCGAGCACGCCGTAGTTGCCGTCATAGCGTCCGCCCGTGCGCACCGTGTCGATATGGCTGACGGTCATGACCAGCTTATCGTCAGTGCGTCCGGCGCGCTGCCCAAATACGTTGCCGACGGCATCGATCGTGACAGCCAGCCCAAGTTCGCGCATCCAGCCGACCACGAGATTGCGCCCGGCGCGATCCTCGTCGGTCAGCGCCAGCCGGCAAACCCCGCCGCCCTCGATGGCGCCGACACGGGCGAGCGCGTCGAGCCGCGCCATCAAGCGGTCGATGTCGATGCGCAGATTGCCGGTCATGCCGGGCGCGCGGCGGCGCGGCGCACATCGTCGCCGGAGCGCCCGACGATCTTCTCGTAGAGCGCGGTATCGGTGTCGCCCTCGCTGCCGATTACCAAGACGCTTGCATCGGCATCGAGCCCGAGCGTCGTACGCATAGCAGGGTCGGCTGCCGCTGCGAGCAGGCCGGCCAACCCGCCGACTCCGGCCTCGCCGCCTACCACCGGCCGGTCGCCGCCGATGCCTTGGGCCAGTAGGCGCATGGCCTGAACGGCGGCGGCGTCGGGGATGACCAGAAAATCGTCGCAGCCGCGCGCCAGGATGTCCCAGGCCGCCAGCGAGACCTCGCCGGCCGCCAACCCCGCCATCAAGGTTTCCAAATCGCCCGCGCTCTTGGTCGGTTGCCCGGCCACGGCGCTGACATAGAGGCAATCCGCCCGATCCGGCTCGACCGCCACGAAGCGCGGCCGGCCATGCGCCTCACGCGCGCCCCAACTTTCCCACAGCGGCGCCAGCACGGCCGCGGCCAAGCCGCCGACGCCGCCTTGGATGAAGGCGTGGGTCGGGCGAACGCCGTTCGGCAACTGGGTCATGACCTCTTCGGTCATGACGGTATAGCCCTGCATGACGTCGCAGGGAATGTCGCGATAGCCGGGATAGGAGGTGTCGGAGATCACGCACCAGCCCGCGCGCTTGGCATCGGCGGCGACTTGGTGGACGGAATCGTCGTAATTGCCGGCGATGCGCACGACCTCGGCGCCATAGGCGGCGATGGCGGCCCGCCGGCCTTCGCTAACCGTGGCGTGGATGTAGATGACGGCACGCGCGCCGAACAAGCCGGCGCCCCAGGCGACGGAACGGCCGTGATTGCCGTCGGTGGCGGTCGCGACCGCGATCTGCCGAACGACATTGCGATGCTGGCCGGCAATCAAGTCCGCGGCCGCGGGCAGCGCCATGCCGGTGCGCTTGGTCACTTCGCCGGCCAGGTATCGATAGACCGCATAGGCCCCGCCCAGTGCCTTGAAACTGCCCAGGCCGAAGCGTCCGCCCTCGTCCTTGTACCAGAGCCGGCTGATGCCGGCGGCCCGCGCCAGGCCGGGCAGTTCGATCAAGGGTGTGGGCGCATAGCGTGGCCATGACGCGATCTCCGCTTTGGCCGCGGCGCCGCGTGCGAGACTCAGTATAGACTTGAGATCGTCGCCATAGCGGGCCGCCGGATCGGCCAGGCGGTTGCGATGGAGCTTGAGCGCGAAGCGCTCCAGGACCGGGTCGGCCAAGGTTCGAGCATCCTATTCCGTGCGGATCACGAGGATTTTGTCGTTGCCCGATTCCGGACACCACACCTCGCCCTTGCGGCCCAGGATTTGACGAACATTGGAGCCGCGCGTGGGGATCGGGAAAGATTCGAATTTCTCGGTCTCGGGCTGGAAGCGCAGCATGGCATTGGCGCCCCAATCGGACAGCCAGACATGGTCGCGCTCGTCGACGTAGACGGCGTAGATTTTCGGATCGCTGCCCGGCGCCTTCCAGGCGCGCCAGGCCTTGGCCCCGGGATCGTACATACTGACCTGTCCCGACAGCCACTCGCTAACCCACAGCCGGCCTTTGCTGTCCGACCACACGCGCCGCGCACCCTGATTGGGCGTCGGTGGGTCGTAAATCGCGATCGCGCTGGTCTGGGAATCGATATGGGCGAGATGGTTGCCGGCGAGCGAGACATACCAGATTTCGCCCTTGGGCGTGGCGGCGATGCCATAGGGCCCGCGCCCGCGCGGTGCGCCGCCGGCCTCAAGCCGCCCGGATTTGGGATCGAGCCAGCCGATCGTGCCGCTCTGTCCGGTGAACCAGACCAGGCCGCGCCCATCGATGGCCGCCGTGTTCATGTTGGCATAGCCATAGCCTTGGGGCAGGGGATGGCGCTTGACCTCGTGGCTCTTGCCGTCCACCCGCACCATGGCGTTGAGCCCGCTATCGGTCACCCAGGCCGCGCCCTTGGCGTCGACAATCACGCCATGAGGGGCCGAGCCCTCGCCGAGTTTGATGTGCTTGGTCCGGCCGGTCTTGGGATCGAGCCATCCCAACTCGCCCGAGCGCTGGGCCGTGTACCAGACGCCGCCATCGGCGGCCGGCGCCACATCATGGGGGGCGCTGCCCCGGGGCACGTCGTATTCCTGGAGCGTGGCGGACAAGGCGATAGCCGGCGCGGCGATCGCGAGGACGGCAATGCCAAGGGCAGCGAGCACGGGTCGGCGCATGGAAACCTCTGATCCAAGGGGTGCGCGGTCATTCCAAGCTATCTAGGCCCGTTGTGCAAGGCCGGTCATTCGGCCAGCCTAGGCAAAACCATCGGATTCCGTGCAGGCGACGTAGTTGCCATCCACGTGTGGAATGCACCACATGTCCCGGCGCCAGGGCTTCAGCTCGTTCTCGGCCAGGCGCCGGCGCTCGCCAATCTCGGTGTCGGGTTGCTGCGCAGGGGCGAGCGGGAGGCGGCCCATGCGGCACTGCGTCAGGCCGTGCGGGCCGATCCGGGCATGGCGATCGCTCATGCCAGCCTCGGCCATGTCTACTATCTCATGGGTAAGCCGGCCGAGGACGAGGCTGCGTGCCGACGGGCACTCGCCCGCTCGCCCGCCCATGCCGAGGCTTGGTTCAACCTGGGTGTGATTTTGCGCGATGTCGGTCGTGCCGATGCGGCGGCGACCGCTTTTTCTGCCGTCATCGCTAGCCGGCCTGGCTTCGCCCAGGCACACGCCAATCTGGGCGTGCTCCAGCGCGACGCACTCGACCTAGACTCGGCGCTTGCTGCCTTTACGCGTGCGCCCGATCTGGACCCCGATTTTCCCGAAGCCGACAGCAACGCACTCGTCACCATGCTCTATATGAATCGCTTCTCCGCTGCCGAAGTGTCGGCTGCCCACCGCGCTCGGGCCGGCCGCCACGAGGCGCGCGTGCGCGATCGTCGCCGCGCCCACGACAACGCCCCCGATCCCGAGCGGCAGCTGCGCATCGGCTATCTGGCGCCCCAATTGCGCGCCCACGTACTGGCGCCGGTCATGCTTCCGCTGCTGGAACATCACGAGCATGAGCGATTTTCGATTCATGTCTTCGCCCATGTACCCAACCCGGATGCGACGACGGCGCGCATGCAATCTCTCGTGGATGAGTGGACGTTCATCCATGGGCTGGACGACGATCAGGCGGCGGAGCGCGTCCGCGCGGCGGGGATTGATATTCTCGTCCACCCCATGGGCCACTGGGCGGATAATCGGTTCATGGTGCTGGCGCGGAAGCCGGCGCCTGTTCAGGTTGCCTATAATTGCAACGCGCTGACCCTGGGCCTCGATGCGGTCGACTACGCAATCGTCGATCGCTGGCTCGATCATGACGGCGCGCTTGGCGCGTTGATGACGGAAACGCCGGTCCATCTGCCGGGCGGCTTTCAGCTTCAGGCCTTCGACATCGCACCCGGCATAGCGCCGCCGCCGGTTGGCGCGCGCGGGCACGTCACCTTCGGCAGCTTCAACAATCCGGCCAAGATATCGGCCACGACGATTCGCCTGTGGTCGCGGGCTCTGGCTGCCGTACCGGGTGCGCGGTTGCTCCTCAAGGGGCGAGGGCTCGATCGGCCGGAGATCGCCAAACGGTTGATCCGGGACTTCGTTGCCGCCGGGCTTGGCGCCGACCGGATTGAGTTGCGCGGCGTCGTTGCCGATCCGGCCGATCATCTCGCCAGCTATGGCGAGGTCGACATTGCGCTCGATACGCTGCCGTTCACCGGCGGGCGCACGACGCTGGATGCCTTGTGGATGGGCGTGCCCGTCGTGACCTTGCGTGGCGAGGGGATGTACGGACGCTACAGTGCCGGTTATCTTGATCGCATCGGCACGGGCGAGCTAGTCGCCGCCAATGAAGCGGGCTATGTTGCGCTCGCCACGGACCTGGCCCAGTCGCCGGATCGGCTAGCTGACTATCGCCGCCGCTTGCGCGATCTAATTCGGGCATCGCCGCTGATGGATGGCCCGCGCCACGCGCGCGAGCTTGAGGATGCTTATCGCCAGATGTGGCGCCGCTGGTGCGCGGCGTGAGGAGGCCGACCGGTATGACCAGGACCACAATCCAGCTCCCGCTCAAGCCTTCGAGTCTGGGTACCGCCCGCAGCCTCACTGTCCACCGCTATGGCCGACCGGGAGCCCGGCCCAAGGCCTATCTCCAGGCCAGCCTGCACGCCGACGAGTTACCGGGACATCTCGTGCTGCACCATCTGATGGGGCTGCTCGATGCCGCACCCGATGCCATCAGGGGCGAGATCGCGATCGTACCCGTAGCCAATCCGGTCGGCCAATCTCAGCATGTGCGCGGCAGCATGATCGGTCGTTTCGATCTCGATGGCGGCACTAATTTCAACCGCAACTTCCCCAATTTGACCGACGCCATCGCCGAACGACTGGATGGGCGATTGAGCGCGGATGCCGCGGCGAACACGGCAGCTATCCGCGCCGCCTTTGCCCAGGCGATCGCCGCCCAATCGCCGGCCGGCGAGGTTGCGCATCTGCGCCTGGAACTGTTGCGGCTCGCTCACGATGCCGATATCGCGCTCGATCTGCATTGCGACGAGATCGCACCGATGCACCTCTATACCACGCCCGATTTATGGCCGGTCGCCGCGCCATTGGCCGCCGATCTCGGCGCGCGCGCCGTCATGCTCATACGGGACTCGGGCGACGAGCCCTATGACGAGGCGCTGTCGAAGCCGTGGTGGCAATTGGCCGAGCGGTTTGGCAATTCGGCGATTCCGTTGGCACCCTGCTTCGCGGCGACGGTCGAGCTGCGCGGCAAGGCCGACGTGGACGACACGCTCGCCGCGGCCGACGCGGCCGCCATCTATCGCTATTTTCAGCGCCGCGGCTTACTGGCCGGCGATCCCGGCCCGGTGCCGGTGCCGCTGTGTACGCCGGTGCCGCTGGAAGCGGTCGACCGGCTCAGGGCGCCGGAGGCCGGAATCATCGTACGCCGGGCGCCGCTCTGCGCCGAGGTCAGGGCCGGCGACACGGTGGTCGACATCGTCGATGCCACGACCGGCACGCGCACGCCGGTCAAGGCCAGAGCCGACGGTATGGTGTTGTCCCATGCGCTGCTGCCCTTCGCCACGGCCGGCGCGATGGTCGCCAAGGTGGCCGGCCGAGAGAAGCTGCCGGATCGCAAGGGGAATTTGTTGTCGGAATAATCCAGATATGACAACTCTAGCCATCGCCCGACTGATCGCCGATTGGATCGCGGGGTTTTCCCTCGATCATGCGCCGGGTGTTGCGCACCATGAGGCCCAGCGCAGCATTCTGGACGTGATCGGCGTTTCGCTCGCCGGTGCCGATCACGATACCTGCCGGCGCGTCGGCGCTTTGGCAGCGGTTGAGCACGGGCCCGGCCGGTGCACGGTGCTGGGCTCCGCCGCGCCCGGCTCGGCCAGTGCTGCCGCCTTGGTCAACGGCACGGCAGCTCATGTCCTCGATTTCGACGACGTGTCCTATGAGGGCATGGTGCACGCAACCGCCGTGGTATGGCCCACGGTCTTGGCGGCGGCGGAGATGGTCGGTACCTCGGGCCGGCAGACCATGGCCGCCTTCATTGCCGGGGTCGAGGTGGACTGCGCCCTCGGTCGCGCCTTCACCCATGATCTCTTTTGGCGCGGTTTCTGGACCACGGGAATGCTCGGCGCCATCGGTGCCGCCGCCGGTGCCGCCAAGGCAATGGCGCTCGACGCCGCAACGATCGTGGCGGCAATCGAGATTGCTGCTGCCCAGGCCAGCGGGTTGCGTGCCATCGTCGGCAGCCCGATGAAACCAGTTGCGTGCGGCTTGGCGGCGGAAACCGGGCTGCGCGCTGCCCAGCTGGCACGCGCCGGCATTCATGGACCGGACGACTTGATCGGCCGCCGCTATGGCTTTGCGGCCATGTTGAACGATGGCGTGCTGCTCCGCGAGGAGGTCGCCAAGCTCGGACGGCGCTATGTTTTTGCGGCGGCGCCCATGGCATTCAAGCAATTCCCCATCTGCTCCTACGGTCAGGCTGCCGTCGACGCATTGTTAGACGCTCAGGCCGTGCTGGGGTCGCCACCAGTCCGAACGATCTGCGAGGTGCCCGCTGGCATCATCGACAACATGCCTTATGGCCGTCCAAATAACCCAACGGAGGCCCAGTTCAGCTTGCCATTCGCGCTTGGCGCGGCGCTCGCCTTCGGCGGCGTGGCGCCTTCACACCTGACTGCGGCGTCCCTAGCCGATCCGCGGCTGGCGGCGGCGATCGACCGGATCGAAGTCCGTGTCGCCGCGGGCGAGGCGGCGACCGCTCTGGCAGGTGCCGGGGCGGGCGCGGTTGTGACGGTCGAGGCCGGCGACGGCCGGCGCATTTCGCGGACCGTGCGCGTACCCACGGGCATGCCGGAGCAGCCGATCTCGGATGGGCAATTGGAAGTCAAATTCCGTACCTGTGCAGATCCCGTCATCGGCGCGGCCGGGGCGGCGGCGCTGCTGGAGCGAATCAGGGGCTTGGACAGGTTGGCCGAGATCGAGCAGTTGTTTGGTGGGCGGGGGCGATAGATCGAGGGTGCTGCGCCTGCCCGATCAAGTCCGCCACAAACTTGGGCAGCGCAAACGCCGCGACATGAACATCGGGCGTGTAGTAGCGCGTATCCAGCTTGATCCGGTCGAAGCGCCGACGAATTGCCTCTACCGGCTGGCGCCTTGCGTCGGCGTTGTCGGTGCCCCAGCCGAAGGCCATGAAGCCGCCATAGTAAGTGGGTATGGCGGCGAGGTAGCAGGCAACATCCTTGAACAGCGGCTTGAGCCGGCCGCGGGTCATACGCAGTTCTTCGGCTTGGAAGAAGGGCACGCCGTTCTGGGTCACCAGCAGGCCGCCGGGATTGAGGCAGCGCCGGCAATCGGTATAGAACTGGGTGGTGAACAGCACCTCGCCCGGCCCCATCGGGTCGGTCGAATCGACGATGATCACGTCGAACTTGTCCTGGGTCTCGGCGGCGTATTTCAGCCCGTCCGTGATGATCAACTCGGTGCGCTTGTCCTCGAACGCCTTACCGCAGATCGAGGGCAGATATTTGATCGACAGATCGACCACGGCGCGGTCGATCTCGACCATGGTGCATTTCTCGACCGGGTGCTTGAGCACCTCTTCCAGCATGCCGCCGTCGCCGCCGCCGATGATCAGCACGCGTTTGACCGCGCCATGGGCCATGATCGGCACATGGGTCAGCATCTCGTGATAGATGAACTCGTCGCGCTCGGTCGTTTGGATGACGCCATCCAGCGCCAAAATGCGGCCCATCACCGGGTTCTCGAAGATGACGAGATCCTGGTGCTCGGTCTTCTCGCGGTAGAGGGTGCGGCCGACGATGAAGCGCTGACCGACGTCGCGGTACAGCGTCTCCTCGAACCAGCTCATCCGACCATGCCTCGCTTTTGTTCCGACAGCAGGACTTGATCGGGCGAGAAAGCACGGCGGAGCACAGGGATCGCCTTGTGCGGCTTGGCAACGCCGCACATGAAGATATCGAGCGCAGCATAGCCGCGTTCGGGCCAGGTATGGATCGAGATGTGCGACTCCGCGAGCACGGCGACGCCGGAGACGCCGCCATTGGGCTCGAAATGATGCAGATGGATGTGCAGCAGGGTCGCCTTGGCCGCCTTGACCGCGTCCTTCAGCGCCTGCTCGATCCAGGCCAGATCGTCCAGGCGCTTGGCCCCCCAGAGATCGACGATCAGATGGGTCCCGGCGAAGACGACCCCGTCGCGCTCGACGAAGTGATCCTGCCGCTCCTCGACTACCTTGAGGTGGCCACGCTTGGCGACGGCTATGTCCGCTTGGGCCTTCGCTTGGACATCGCCATGCTCGGCTGCCAAGTCCATCCCCATTTGGGCGAGAGAGTTCCTAGACTTCATCACTCCCCTCCGAACCAGTAGATGTTGGTGTGGTCGAAAAAGGACGCGCCTTTTCGGGCATCGCGTCCGCGATAGCAAGAAGATTCTTCGGCGCCTGCGCGTCGACACCCCGCGGCGACAAACGACCGGCAGTTCGACGAAGGCCAGCGCGGTTTGCCGCGCGCCAATGCCCGGTCAACTCAGCCGACCTCGAATTCGGTGTTGTAGATGGAGCGCATCCATACGAACGCGCTCGTCAGGAAAATCGGCATACCCACCCCGTCGATCCTCCGCTGCGACTGCCGGAACCTTGGGCTCTAGAGAACCCGGGCGCAAACCCTGGTGGGGGCCCCGCGCATCGCACCGCAAATCCTGTATAACAAATTTTTTTTCGAACCGTTAGAATCTTTTCGGCCTCAGAGGATTTTTTTCATGAATCAGCCTCCAAACCCGTCGGCGCCGGACGGCGCCATCCTCCACGACGAGATCGTGGGCCCTGGCAAACCCTGGTCGCGTGTCATCCGCACGGGCGAGGTATTGCGCCTGGTGGACCTGGAAGGCACTCAGGCCGTCGATTTCCTTTGTTACAATGCCGACAACCCGGTCGAGCGCTACAATGCCGGCGACACCATGAAGGTCAGCGGCAAGCTGTTCCTTACCAAGGACACCCGGATCATGTCCGGCCTGGGACGGGTCATGTTTACGGTGATCGCGGATAGTTGCGGCTTCCACGACACCATCGCCGGCTGTTGCAGCGGCGAGAGCAACCGGTTGCGCTACGGCCTGTGGCCTACACCCAATTGCCGCGACAACTTCCTGGAGGGTCTTAAGCCGTTCGGCCTGGGCATGCGCGATATCGTCGCCAACATCAATTTCTTCATGTATGTGCCGGTCGGCGCCGATGGCGCCATGGCGATTGCCGACGGCAAATCCAAGGCGGGCGACTACGTCGATCTCAGGGCCGAAATGGACGTGCTGGCCGTGGTGTCCAACTGCCCACAGATGAACAATCCGGCCAATGGCTACAACCTAACCCCGATTCGCGCCACGGTCTGGCGTCCGAACTAGCCGCGCCGCCGCCGCCGTCCGCCGCGCTCTCCGGTTGGCGACTCCGGCTCGGTTTTGGCCGACGCCAGGCGCGTCCAGGGCGTGCCCAGCTTGTCAGCCACCGCCGCAAGATCTGGCCGCGTGGCCGGGTTGAAATCCTTAAGTGCGGCGACGATGGCGCGGACGTGCTCGGCGGTCGAGCCGCAGCAGCCGCCGATAATGCGGGCGCCCGCCGCCCGCGCGAGTCGCGCATAGGCTGCCATCAGCTCGGGCGTGCCGTCATAAACGATGCGGCCATCCTGGTATTGGGGGATGCCGCAATTGCCCTTGGCGATCACGATTGGCCCGCCCTCCGGCTTATCCCCTGGGTGGAATGGCGCCAGGCCTTCCTCGGTCAGGCCGAGGATACTGTGCAGCAGCTCGGCCGGCCCGACACCGCAATTGGCCCCGAAGGCAGCCGGGCGCGGCGTGGTCGAGGTGCAGAAGCGCACGAAATCGGCCGGCGTCACCCCCATCATGCTGCGTTCATTGGTGTCGAAGGTCATGGTGCAGACCAGGGGCAGCCCGGTACGCCCGGCACCCTGAAGGGCGGCCGACACCTCGGCTTCGGCCGACATGGTCTCGATCCAGAGCAGGTCGGCACCGCCCTCGGCCAGCCCGGCCGCCTGTTCGGCGAAAGAATCGATGGCATCGTCCATGGTCAACAGGCCGAGTGGCTCGAACAGCTCGCCCGTTGGCCCGATCGAGCCGGCAACCAAGATTTCACGCCCGGCCGCGTCGGCGACCTCCCGGGCGATCCGGGCCGCCGCCCGGTTGAGTTCGCGGGCACCGGCGTCGGCACCGTGCAGTTTGAGGCGGTGGCGGCTGCCACCGAAGCTGTTGGTCAGAATAATATCGGAGCCGGCTTCGACGAAATCCCTGTGGATGGAGGCCACGCGATCCGGATGTTCTAGGTTCCACAGCTCCGGCGAATCGCCCGTGGCCAGGCCGCGCTGAAACAAATTGGTGCCCATGGCGCCATCGGCGACCAGATACGGCTTGGCGGCGAGTAGGCGGGTGAGGCAATCGGTCATGGGCTCTCCGTGGGCTTGCAGACCTCGCCGTTGCGCCGGCGGTTGACGCGTCGCGCTCCGGCCAGGCCGGCCGCACGCCGCCTCTCGCGCAACCGTTCAAGCACGGCGATCTTGCCGGGGTTGTCCAGGGCCGACCATTGTCCGATCTCGTCAATCGTGCGCCAGCAACCCTTGCAGAAGCCGGTGGCGGAATCGAGTTCGCATACCGATACGCAGGGCGACGGTAGGGGGCGTTCGTCGATTGTGGGATTGCCGATCATGGGCGGCAGGGCGTACAGCATGGCTGAGGACGGGTCAAGAACCGCCAAATTATCCGAATAGGCGGCTAGGCGCGGGCGGTCGGATTTGCCATGATCGTGTCCCAGGCGGCTGGCCGGTCCCTAGGATTCTCATCAATGAGCGACGCCGCCATCCCAATCGCCATCCTCGACGGTATCGAGGCCCCAGTTCTGCTGTTCCAGGAGGACGGCGCATTATTGACCATGAATCGTGCCGCTGCCGATCGGCTGGGGCGGCGTGCGGAAGCAGGGACTTATACCAATCTCCAGTGATCAGAACCCAATGGCCCAGTCGCGCAATCCGATGGACATGATGCGCCAGGGTTGATCGACGAGCTTGTTCCAGGCCTCGCAGCAGTGATCGACGATGTCGTCATAGGATTTGAAGATGCGGTTGGAGA
>SHVW01000114.1 GCA_009694085.1 Alphaproteobacteria bacterium | reverse complement strand
CAACTCGCGGCGGCCGCATTCGAGCCTTGACCGGCAGACGCCGGATCAGGCTTACTTCAACCGGCTGCCGCATCTCGCGGCGGCCTGAACCCGGCAGAGGCTCCACTTATAAAACCCGGCAAACTGTTCAAACAAACCCAGCCAGCTCTATAACCACCGGCGACCTCATGGGGTGCATGGCGGGGAGACGCCAGTGAGGGTCTATCGAGAAAGGCTGTCGGCTTCCGACCCGGGCTTGCGCCCGGCCCTCCACCCGACAGCCTTGGTGGCGTAACGAGCGTGATATCAAACCCGATCAGCAGGCCCGGTTCGTAGCTTAAATTACAGCCGAAACTGTCCAAGAGATGGGGAGTAGCTCAAAAATCACACCTCAAACAATTCTGGTTTATGTCGGGCACGATTTGGTCGGCGACGGGCTCATGAAGCTGCCCTTCGTACGGGTGCTCAAAGCCAATTGGCCACAGGCAAAAATCACCTGGTGTGCGGGCAAGGGCCTGAGCGTCTATGCCAGCAGCTTATGCCCGCTGGTCGCCGGGCTGATCGACGAAACTCTCGAAAACGCATTCGTTCGCAGCCGTCTGGGCAATATCTTCACGCGACCTTTGGGCGGCCGTAGCTTCGATTTGGTGCTCGACACGGGACGCCGTTTCTTGACAAGCCTTGCCGTGCGCCGCGTGCGCCACCAACGCCTCGTGTCGGGTGCCGCGGGTTTTCTGCTGTCCGACGGCCGACCCGCCGCGCGCACCAAGCCGCGCGCGATGCTGGGCCAGATGTTGCAATTGATCGAAGCGGCCGGCGGCGATCCGGCCCTGGCAACCCCGCCTTTGCTCCTGTCGGCCGAGGCAACTCAGGCGGCGGCTTTGTTGCTGCCGCCGGGACCAACATATATTGGCCTCGCACCCGGGGCCGGCAACCGCGCCAAATGCTGGCCGTTCGAAAACTACTGTGCTGTCGCTCAAACGCTTGGCGACGCCGTGCCCGTGTTCATTCTCGGCCTCGATGAGAAGGACTGGATTGCAGCGGCCTCTACCGTGCCGAAGGCGCGCCTGCCGTTGCAAGACGCGGCTGCACAGGGTATCGCCGCCTCGCCGATCTTGACGATCGCACTCGCCCAGCGCCTTACCGCTTCGCTTGCCAACGATTCGGGCGGCGGCCATATGCTGGCGGCCGGCGACCAGCCGCTTGTGTCGCTGTTCGGGCCGACCGACCCTACCAAGGTTGCCGCTCGCCCTTGGCGAGGCGGGTTTGCGCCGGGAGCACGGCATTTTACGGTGCTGCGCGCACAGGATTTCGGCACCGACGAAATGGCGGCGATCCCGGTCGCTGCCGTCGTGGCGGCCCTTCAATCGTCGATGTCGAGTGCGGGCCCCCGCTGAGGCAGATCGCGGCCCGGAAAGCGCTGCATCAGCCACAGCACCATCAACAGGCCCGGCAACGCCGCCAGCGTCGTGGCGGCGAAAAACCATACCCAATCGAGCTGTTCGGATAGCCAGCCGCCCGAGGCCGCAAGCGTCGTGCGGCCGACGGCGGCAAGCGACGACAGCAGCGCATACTGCGTGGCAGTGAATGAGCTGGTCCCAGGAAATCGGACAGGGTGTTAAGGTGTATTCCGCCGGTTAACGGAGGGATACGAGATGACGACACGTCGGCGGTTTACGGGTGAGTTCAAGGCCCGGGTTGCCCTGGAGGCCTTGCGGGGCAACAAGACGGTCCAGGAGGTTGCGGCGAAGCACAAGGCGCATCCCAATCAGGTGAGCACATGGAAGCGCCAAGCGACCGGTGGTCTTTCTGAAGTGTTCTCGAACGGCGCGGATCATGAGCGTCAGGACCGCGAGACCGAGGTTCGCGACCTTCACGCCAAGATCGGCCAATTGACGGTGGAACGGGATTTTTTGGCCGGTGTTCTCAAGGATACCGGGGTAGCAATCTCGATGGATGGGCGGGGTCGGTGCATGGACAACATCTTCATCGAGCGCCTGTGACGGTCGCTGAAATACGAGGCGGTCTATCTGCATGAACTAACCGACGGCTTTGTGGCCGAACGCGTCATCGGCCAATGGATCGACTTCTACAACACCGTGCGGCCGCACTCCGCCCTTGACGGCGCGACGCCGGCCGAGGCCTTCTCGACCAAGCAACCTGTGGATATGATGGACAAGGCTGACGCCTTGCCCACATCCCCACAGGCACAACAGCCACAGAAAGCGTTCAGCGTGAATAGGGTTTTGGCAGCGTGATCAGCAATCGGAATACACCTTAACTTCGCTGCCAACCTGTCCAACAATGTGGGACCAGCTCACCCGTTAAACTGGAATGATAACTTAATAAGCGTGATATTTGCGCAACGCCCGGGTTTGGCTTCCACGATTGAAACTGACCCACTACCAAGAATTAAAAAAACATCTTTTAAATCAATAACTTAATGAGTAATCGGCGGTCAGCCGCGGCGCCCGGCTTGGATGGCGGGGTTGCCAGGCCGCCGGGCGCCGTAGTCATGTGGGCGCTTGGCACGAACCACACCTGGTGCGGATACCATGATGACACGTCGCGATCTGCTGGGCGATCTGCTGATCGGCGCCGCAGCGGTCTCGCTCACGGCGCTGTCTCCGCGCGTCGTGTTCGCCCAAGCGGCGAGCCTTCAAGCGGCGAACCTGATCTGCAAGCCTATTCCGTCGAGTGGCGAGATGATCCCGGTGATCGGTCTCGGCACGGCGCGGCGCTATGAGGAGATCAGGTTCGACGCCGAGTTGCCGCCGTTGCGCGACACCTTGCAGAAATTCAAGGAGTTCGGCGCCACAGTGATCGACATCTCGCCGACCTACGGCACGGCCGAGGATGTCGTCGGCCGCATCCTCGATGAACAGAAGGCGCGGCCCGGCCTGTTTCTCGCTACCAAGGTCAGCATCAGCGGCCGCGAGGCCGGGGTGGCGCAGATCGAGGCGTCGTTCAAACGGCTGCGCACCGACCGGATCGACTTGATCGCCGTCCACAATTTGCGCGACACCGAGACCCACCTCGCGACCTTGCGCGCCCTGAAACAGGCGGGTCGCATCCGCTATGTCGGCTGCACCACCTCATTCGACAACCAGTACACGGCGTTCGAGGCGATGATGAGGCGCGAGACACTCGATTTCATCCAGGTCGACTATGCCCTCGACAACCGCAACGCCGCCGAACGGATCATCCCGCTGGCCAAGGATCGCGGCATGGCGGTGATGATCAACCTGCCGTTCGGCCGCAGCCGCCTGTTCGCCGCCGTGCAGGGCAAGGCGCTGCCCGAATGGGCCGCCGAGTTCGACTGCAAGAGCTGGGCGCAGTTCTTCCTCAAGTATCTCGTCGCGCACGAGGCGGTGACCTGCGCCGTGCCGGGCATGGCGCGCGCCGAATATGTCATCGACAATATCGGCGCCGCCCAGGGGCGCCTGCCGGATGGAGCGCTGCGCAAGCGGATGGAAACTTTCATCGATGGGCGCTGAGGGCGGCGGATCGGCAGATCCGGCGCCGGTGGGCGGTCCGGTTCATCGCCTGCTTGGCAAGGCCATCGACGTTCGTCCCGACGAGGTCGCGGCGCTTCTTTGGTCCGGCCTTTTCATCTTTGCCGTTCTTTGCTCCTACTACGTGCTGCGGCCAATCCGCGACGAACTGGGCGTGCAAGGCGGCGTCAACAACCTGCCCTGGCTTTTTACCGGCACTCTGATCGCGATGCTGGCGGTCAACCCGCTGTTCGCGGCCCTCGTGAAGACACTGCCGCGGCGACGCTTCATTGCGATCTCCTATCGCTTCTTCATGGCGAATCTGCTGTTCTTTGCCCTCTATCTCGAATTCGCGCCCACCGATCGTCACGTCTGGATGGGCCGGGTTTTCTTCATCTGGGCGTCGGTCTTCAACCTTTTCGTCGTCTCGATCTTCTGGGCCTTCATCGTAGACGTTTTCAATTCCGCCCAGGGCAAGCGCCTGTTCGGGTTTCTGTCGGCGGGCGCGACGATGGGCGCCATTCTCGGCTCGACCATCACTGCGACGCTGGTCGAGGAAATTGGCCAGAACTATCTGCTGCTGGTCTCGATCGGCCTGCTCGAAATCGGCGTGCTTGCCGTGCGGCGCCTGTCGCGCCTGAGCGAAGGCTTCCGCCGTGCACCGTCGGAACGGGACGGCGACGCCGAAATGCCGCTCAGCGGCTCGATCCTCGCCGGCTTCACCCACACGGCGCGCTCGCCCTATCTAGCCGGCATCGGCGGCTTCATGCTGCTCTTTGCCGTCACCTCGACCTTCCTCTATTTCCAGCAGGCGGCGATTGTTGCTGAGGTTTTCACCGGCCGCGCCGAGCGCACCACCTTTTTCGCCAACCTCGATCTGATCGTCAACGGGCTGACCCTGCTGCTGCAGGTCTTCTTCACCAGCCGGGCGCTGCGCCGCCTTGGCGTCGCCATCACCCTGCTCGCCTTGCCGGCCGTCAGCCTAATCGGGTTTGCCGCCCTGGCCGTCGCCCCGACCATCTCCGTGCTTGCCACCGTGCAGGTGGCGCGGCGGGTCTGCAACTTCGCCTTCGCCCGCCCGGCCCGCGAACTGCTGTTCACGGTGGCGACGCGCGAGGACAAGTACAAGGCCAAAAGTTTTCTCGACACCGTAGTCTATCGGGCTGGCGATCAGGTCGGCAGCTGGTCCTATGCCCTGATGGGCGCCATCGGCCTCGCCCTTGCCGGCATATCGCTGGCTGCCGTGCCCTTGTCGGCGCTGTGGATCGCGCTTTCCTATTGGCTGGGGCGGCGCCAGGAAATGGCGGTCAAGACCGTGCCGGTTGCGGAAAGGCCGGCGGTGGTGGTCTTATGAGACCGCAGCGGCGAGGGGAGACAGGAAATGGGCGATAGCCTTCCTTATGTGCGCGTGAACGGCATCCGGGTTGCTTATCGTTTCGACGGCAAGGAGGGGGCGCCGGTCGTGACCCTGAGCCACGGGCTGCTTGCCGATTATCGCATGTGGGACCCCCAGGTCGACGCGCTGGCGGCGCGCTTTCGCGTGCTGCGCTATGACATCCGCGGCCACGGCGCGAGCGACGCGCCCGACGGCCCCTACAGCTTCGAGGTGCTGGACGCCGATCTCGTCGCGCTGCTCGATGCTCTCGAGATCGCGCGCACGCATTTTCTCGGCCACTCGATCGGCGGCATGATCGGCCAGCGCTTTGCCGCCTGCCATCCGGGTCGGATCGGGCGTTTGATCCTGGCGGGCACTTCGGCCACCACGCCGGTCGCCTCTGCCTGGGAAGGGTGGCTCGACACCATCCGGCGCGGGGGCATGCAGGGCCTGGTCGAGAGCATGCTCGACCGCTGGTTCGACGACGCCTTCCGGGCCGCCCACCCCGAGGAGGTGGCCCGCGTCGCCGATGCCGTGCGCGCCTCGCCGGCAGCGGGCTTCGTTGGAAGCGCGCATACGATCATGGCGCTCGACCACATGCCGCTCTTGCCGCGCATCAAGGCGCCCACCCTCATCATCGTCGGCGCCGAGACCCGCAGCGCGTCCGTCGCCGATGGCGAGGCCATGCGCCAAGCGATCCCCAACGCCCGCATGATCGTGCTGCCCAACGCACGGCATTTCGCCAACATCGAGCAGACTGCGGCGTTCAATCGCGCGCTCCTCGATTTCCTTGGGTCTTGAGGGGCTGGCGCGGACGCTGTAGCACGATCTTGGTCTGTCGACGTGCACGAGGGTCGCAGTTTCCAAGGCCGCTGCCATGTTACGTCTTGTTAAGCATAGATGGAGCAGGGTGCTGGGCTAAGGCGGGACACATGGGCAAGCTGTCACAGAGGGTGAGTCAATGTCCGTAGAAACGGCACCTCCGGTTCCAGAGTGTGAAGATGAGCGTATTCAGGCGCTCGAGCGTTACAATATCCTCGATACGCCCCTGGAAGTGGCATTCGACAGAATCACGCATCTCGCCGCAACGGCTTTCGGCATGCCGATTGCACTGATTTCATTGGTCGATCGAGGCCGACAATGGTTCAAGCCAAGACACGGCATGAAGGACCAGCAAACAGCAAGAGACGTGGCATTCTCCGCTCATGCGATCTGCGGAGATTAGGTTCTCGTTGTGCCTGACACGATCAGTGATTCTAGGTTCGTCGGCAATCCGCTGGTGACGGGCGATCCCAAGATCCGTTTTTATGCCGGGGCACCACTTCGAACCAAGGACGGGTACAATCTGGGCACCCTTTGCGTCCTCGATCATAAACCGCGTGTGTTTCCCGGCGCCCACGCCAAGCTGTTGGAAAAGATGGCCGCTCTGGTCATGAGTGAGTTCAAAATCCGGTTGGCGGGCCGGAGTGCAGTCGCGGAGCTGTCCGAGAAGGAGAAATACGCCAATGAATTGTATCGCCTCGCAACGACCGATTCTCTTACAGACGCATTGAACAGGCGTGCTTTTCTCGAAATCGTTAAAAAGGACATTGTCCGAGCAAAGCGCTACCAGCGGCCGCTCTCGGTTCTCTTGCTCGACATCGACCACTTCAAGGACATCAATGATAAGTTTGGCCATGCCACCGGCGATGCCGTCCTAAAGGCGTTGGTGGCGACGGCGCGGAGTTCCTTACGCGTGCAAGATGTTCTGGGTCAGGTTGGCGGCGAGGAGTTCGTTATCCTGCTTCCCGAAACGCCGGCCGTGAACGCACTTGTTCTGGCGAATCGGCTGCGGGAAGGGCTTGGTTCAATTCGCATTGAGGTCGACGCCGCTTCGGTCCGGTTCACGGTCAGCATCGGTATCACGGGATGCCTTTATGCCAACGACACCGTCGACGACGCTTTGAAACGTGCCGAGCTCGCCCTCTATGCGGCCAAGGATGCCGGGCGAAACAGGGTCGAGCTGCAGTCGGCTGCGTGACCCGAGCCGATCACCGCTGCGCGGAAGGGGCGCCTCCCGCCGATCTGATCGCGTCGACGATCCGCCCGATCAAGGGCCGCGCCGCCGCCGCCGGCGTGAGACCATCGATGTCCAGGCGGACGACGGTCTTCCCCATCTTTGGGCCGATCGACGGCGGCTGGACGTCGCAATAGCCGGCCGGACGCGCTGCCCGGCTCACCGGCCCCGATCATCGGCCAAGTCGCTTCGGCTCGTCGATTTCCTCGGCGTCCCGCGTCTCGCCATGGACCTCTTCACGGATTAGTCGCTCGGTGATGTCGCCGAGATAGGCAGTGAGCGCGCTGTTCAAATCCTGAAATTCGGGCCACAGGACCTGCACGGCGAAACTGCGCGGCGCCCTGACGATGATCGTCTGCTTGTGCATGCGGCGGTATCGGAACGGCGCCAGGCCATAGCGCCGGCAAAGGGCGAGGAACAGCTGGCGCGACCAATTGTCCGGAACCGAGAACCTGATCTCTTCGGCTCGCTCGGCTGCGGTCGCCTTGCCAAGGCGGGCGCGGATCCGAGCGGCGGCGGCACCAGCCGCCTCTTTCTCGCCTTCCGTCGCTGCGCCGGCGAACAGCGCCTCGATCTTGCGCAGCTTTTCGCGAAGAATCCGTTCATCCGTTCCTGGAATGATCGGCCTCCACCGACTGGTCCGATCCGATCGTAGGACCTATTCGCCAGATTGGGAATCGGCCCGGTCGCGGCGGCGGGAGCCGCTACGAGGCGGCGCGGCGCTTCGGCCTGCGGTCGGTCTCGAACGGTTCGATCGGCGTCTCGCGCACCAGGACATTGGTGAACTGCCAGGGATCGCCCCGGTCGACATTGTCGGGGAACAGCGCCGCGTCACGGCCGCTGAGCGGCGTCCAATCCGTATAGACCCCCATCAGGGCGCCAAGATAGGGGCGCTGGAGGTCGAGGCAGCGGCGGAAGTCGATTTCATCCGCCTCGACGATCCCGGCCGCCGGGTTCTCCAATGCCCAGACCATGCCGGCGAGAACCGCCGAGGTCACCTGCAGCCCGGTGGCATTCTGGTGGGGCGCGAGGCGGCGCGCCTCGTCGATCGAGAGCCGCGAGCCGAACCAATAGGCATTCCGATCATGGCCATAGAGCAGTACGCCCAGCTCATCGGCCCCCTCGACGATCTCGGTCTCGTCCAGGATCTTCCAGCGTCCCAGGGGCTGCCACTGCCGCCCGGCCAGCTCGTGCAACGACAGCACGGCATCGTCGCAGGGGTGGTAGGCGTAATGGCAGGTCGGCCGGAAGACCACCCGGCCGGCGCGCCGCAAGGTGAAATAGTCGGCGATCGAGATCGATTCGTTGTGCGTCACCAGAAAGGCGATCTGGCCTTCGGCGAGCGGCGTCCAGGAGCGCACTCGGGTTTCCGCACCGGGGCGGGTCAGGTAGATAGCCGCCCCACAGCCGCTGGTATGCCGCCGGCCTTCCGGCGGCAGCGCCTTTTCATGGGTGCCCCAGCCAAGCTCGGCCGGCTGCAACCCCTCAGCGACGAAGCCCTCGACCGACCAGGTGTTAACGAAGACGCCGCACGGCCTCGGATCGCGGGCGCGCTGGGTATCGCGCTCGGCGATATGAATGCCCCGCACGCCGAGGCGCTTCATCAGCATGGCCCAGTCCTCGCGGCGTGCGGCCGCGGCGGCCGCGATATTCATGTCGGAGGCCAGATTGAGCAGCGCCTGCTTGACGAGCCATGACGCCATGCCCGGGTTCGCACCGCAGCAGCTGATGGCCGTCGGCCCGCCCGGCTGGCGCCGGCGGAGATCGAGCAGGCTTTCGCGCAGCACGTAATTGGACCGCTCGGCGATGGTGAGCGCGGGATCAGTGTAATGGCCGAGCCAAGGCTCGGTCACGGTGTCGATATAGAGCGCGCCGGCTTCCCGGCAGATCTCGATCAGCGCCTTCGACGACACGTCGACCGACAGATTAACCATAAAGGGCCGGCCGCCACCGCTGGTCAGCAGCGGCAGCAGCAAGGCGCGGACATTTTGGCGCGTGACGGCCGCGTTGACGAAACGGGCGCCGGCCAGCTCGACCAGGTGCCGATGGGAAGGGACGGGATCAATGACCGTGATGCGGGCCGGATCGCAAGCGATATGACGCAAGATCAGGGGCAGCGTTCCCCGCCCGATCGAGCCGAAACCGACCATGACGATGGGGCCGTCGATTCGGGCATGGGTGGGCCACGCGCTCATGCCCGTGCCCCTGTCCAACCGCAGCCGGCGGCGAAAGCGGACGCCGGGCGAGATCTTGGCGCCCGGCACCGCAGGATCGTGCCGGGCTTGCGGTGGCGGCCGGGGCGGAAGCAGCGATCCGGAAAGATATCCCGCGCCGAAGCGCGGGAGCCCGCCTCACGCAGCCCGCGCCGCATTGCCCTCGCGTCCGACGATGTAGGTCGGCAGGGGAGCGAAGCCGTTGAACGCCACCGACGCATAGGTCGATGTATAGGCACCGGTTGCCTCGATCAACAACGCATCGCCAATCTCGAGCGACAGGGGCAGCGGATAGGGCGTTTTCTCGTAGAGGACGTCGGCCGAATCGCAGGTCGGGCCGGCAATGACGCACGGAGCCGTCGCGGTCCCATCGCGCGGCGTGCGGATCGGGTAGCGGATGGCCTCGTCCATGGTCTCGGCCAGGCCGCCGAACTTGCCGATGTCGAGATAGACCCAGCGCGTCTTGTCATCGTCGGATTTGCGGGCGATCAAGACGACCTCGGTCTTGATGACGCCGGCATTGCCGACCATGCCGCGGCCCGGCTCGATGATCGTGGCGGGCAGCCGGTTGCCGAAATGCCGGGTGAGCGCGTTTTGGATCGCCTCGGCATAGGCCAGCGTCGAGGGCACGTCCTTCAGGTAGCGGGCCGGGAAGCCGCCGCCCAGATTGAGAAGCGACAGGTTGATGTTCTTCTCGCCGAGCGCCGCGAAGACCTTCCTGGCATCGCCAACCGCCGTATCCCAAGCCTTGAGATCGCATTGCTGCGAGCCGACATGGAACGACAGCCCACAGGCATCGAGCCCGAGGCCATGGGCTTGCTCGAGGACCGTGATGGCCATCTCGGTGTCGCAGCCAAACTTGCGCGACAGCGGCCATTCGGCCCCCTTGCCGTCGGTGAGGACGCGGCAGAACACCCGGGCGCCGGGCGCCTGTCGGGCGATCTTCTCGACTTCCTCGGTGCAATCGACGGCGAACAGGCTGACCCCCAAGGTATGGGCGCGGGCAATGTCGCGCTCCTTCTTGATCGTGTTGCCATAGGAGATGCGGTCCGGCGTCGCGCCGGCAGCCAGCGCCATCTCGATTTCCGGCACCGAGGCAGTGTCGAAGCTGCAACCGAGCGAGGCCAGCAGCTTCAGGATCTGCGGCGCCGGGTTCGCCTTGACCGCGTAGTAGATGCCGGTCGCGGGAAAGGCCTTGGTGAGCCGCTGGTAGTTGCGGCGCACGATGTCGAGGTCAACCACGAGGCAGGGGCCCTCCGGTCGCTCGGTAGCGAGAAAATCGAGAATGCGCTTGCTGGTCATGAAATGTGTCTCCCGTACCAGACCTAAAAGCCTTGCCGGTTTCGATCGTCCAGGAGAGCGCGATGGAGACGCTTTCTCCTGAACGGGGCCGAGACCCGGCGGATCTGCCTTCGGTTTGGAACGGGGGGGCCGTTCCGCACGTGGGCAAGGAAGGTGTGCCTCTTCAGTGCCACCGGTTTTTGGACAACCGGATTGAGACCAAAAAAGCCCGCACCGTCGTTGCTTTAAGACGCCATCCCAATCTAGGGATCTGTGCCGGCGTCCACGGGCACGTGCGAATTAGGGCGTGTCGTAACTAGGACCAATAGGTACTGACTTCAAGCAAAAAGTATGGTGAACAGAAATTTTTCCGCAAAGCCCGCCCGCGAAGCGTCGGCATAGTTCCGGAAGAGTTAGCGGAGTGACCCACAGGACGGCCGGACGGCGCCAATCGGATCCAGGCCAGGCCGACGTTCGTCATGGAATGATGCGGCGCGCGCTCATGCGTTGGAATAGCGCGAAATACATCTCGTCCGTCTCGATGATCTCGTTGAAGCCGAAGCGCCGCAGCTTCACCGTCGAAGACATGTCGTCATTGCCGGACCGCAGGACACCATCCATGAACTTCCACGCGCCGAGGTCCGAGAACTGAATGGGCCGGAGTCCGTGCCGTGCGACGATTTCGCGCCACACCCCTTCCTTGTCGGCCATGAACGCGGTCATCGACGTGGTCTCCACCGGCCCCGGCTCGAGCCCAAACCACCGGGCGATCGCGGGCCACAGGTTCCGCCAGCGGTAGTAGTCGCTGTTGATGACGTTGAAGGCCTGGTTCGCGGCCGCCGGGGTGGTCGCGGCCCACACCATGGAGCGGGCCAGCATCATGGCATCCGTCGCCTGGCCGACGGTGTCGTAGCAGGCCTGCGACCCAGGAAAGGTGAACGGCAAGCCGGCATGCTTGCAGATCGTCGCATAGGTGGCCAGGAGGAGCGGAAAGTTGTGCGGATAGCCGACCGAAACCCCGCAAATCGTATGGGGGCGCACCGCCGACCAGGTCCAGCCGGCATCCGCCTGCCGCGCCGCTACATAGGCTTGCTGGGCGTGGTAGAAATTCTTCGGCTCATGCGGCGGGTCGTCTTCGCGGGCCGGCGTCTTGAACCCCGAATAGCCCGCATAATGCGAACTCCCGTACCACTTGGTGCCATGGACCAGGCTGACATGGCCGAGGGCGGGCGAGGCCTGCTCGACCGCCTCGACCAGGTTCCTGAGCATGGCGAGATTTTCTTCCCGCTCGCGGGCAAGGTCCGGATCGTCCCAGCGGGCGGCGAAAAAGACATGGGTGGCGCCCCGGAACTGGCCGGCCGCGTCGCGGCATGCCGCCCGGTTGCGAAGGTCGAGCTGAAGCTCGGTCCCGATGGGATCCAGCCGCGACCGCTGCCGGGAGACCGAGACGATCCCCCAGCCCGGCGTTTCCGCCAGGAGCTCGGCCAAGCTGCGCCCGGCGATCCCGTTGGCGCCGGCGATGACGGCAAGCCCGGTCACATGGGAATCCGACGATATCGGGCGCTGTTTCGTCATGTGCCCCGTTTGCCGCCCTAGCGCGAGCCGTCCGCCCGGACCACCTTCGCATCGAGCAGCGCTCCGATCTCGGCCTCGGTGAAGCCGATCTCGGCCAGGATCTCGCGGCTATGTTCGCCAAGGACCGGCGGCACATGGCGGAGCGTTGCCGGCGTGCGCTGCAACTTGATCGGGTTGCCGACCGCCCGGTAGCCATGCTCGCCCTCGACGATCATCGCGTGGTCGGCGACATGCGGATGGGCCAGGGCCTCGTTGACATCGAGCACCGGCGCCGCCGGCACCCCCGCCCGCAAAAGCCGCATGGCGATGTCGTGCTTCTTCTGGCTGGCGAACGCCGCGCGAAAGGCGCCGCACAGGAATTCGGCATGCTTGCCCCGATTCTGCGAGGTGAGATAGCGCGGATCGCGGCAGAGTTCGTCGAGGCCGCAGATCTCGCAGAGCTTCACGAACTGGCGGTCGTTGAGGATGCAGACCATCACCAATCCGTCCAGGGTTGGATAGAGATCGGTGGGGACCGTATCGGGATGCCGGCTTCCCATCCGTTTCGGGCGCACGCCGGCCATC
>SHVW01000113.1 GCA_009694085.1 Alphaproteobacteria bacterium | reverse complement strand
CACAACCCGAATGTGAAGGCGGGCGTCGCATGGTATGGCCGCCTGGTCGGTCAGCCCAACGCCATGTCGCCCAAGAACCCGATCGACCTGGTCCGGGACCTCAAGGCCCCTGTGCTCGGGCTCTACGGTGCTGCCGACCAGGGCATCCCCAACGACACGGTTGCCCAGATGCAGGCTGCGCTCAAGGCGGCGAACAAGCCGGGTGAGATCGCGCTCTATCCCGACACGCCCCACGGCTTTCTCGCCGATTACCGGCCGAGCTACCGCAAGCAGCAAACCGAGGACGCCTGGAAGAAGCTTGGAGGCTGGCTGGAGAAGCATAAGGTCGCGTAAGCGACCTTTTCCCAAAGCTGACAAACGGCGGCGATCCCCACGGGGTCGCCGCCGTTTCTCTTGCTACTCATCGTCTGCGCGCGCGGCGAAGAAGGTGGCGGCGCCGCCAAGGCGGCGATTGAACAGCGGTGTGTCGAGATAGCGACCGAGCCCAGCGTTGGGAAACCGGCGGTGATAGAATTCCATCCAGGCGAGATCGCTATTTCCGGGCGTAACATTGCGGAGATATTGCGGCTCGGTGGCGTATTTAGCGACCCGGTTGGGATCGTCGATCGCAGCAGCCAAGAAACGCACCGCATCATGCAGGGTTCGGCCGCTGCGCGCGAGCGCGTAGAGATCGATGCCCTGGCGGCCTGCCAGCTCGGCGAGCAGCACAAGCGGTCCGAGGGATCGCGCACGCGCGCTTCGGCGATCGACGACGGTAGCTCGACCGCCACCGCTGCCGTCGTCGCCAGGACGGTCAGAAAAGCGGCGAGAAGCGGCCCGATCAAGTTAGTCCGACGGAAACCACATGTTCCTGGAAGGCCGGCCGTGCCGCGATGCGGTCGTACCAAGCCTTGAGCGCGGGCAGGTTCGGATGCTCGATGGCGAACTGAAACCAACGATAGACCACGATACCCAAGGGAATGTCGCCCATGGTGAAGCGCTTGCCCCCGGCATAATCGTTCTTCGCCAAATGGGCATCGAAGATTTTCAGCACATTGCCGGTTTTCATCCGGCTGTCCTCGATGATCTTGGCGTCGCGCTTGTTGGCCGCCGTACGGATAAGTTGTAGGAAAAGCGGTGTGAGCGCGGGGCCTGCGGTGGTGAGCTGCCAATCCATCCAGCGGTCCGCGCCGGCGCGTTCGCGTAGATCGGCCGGATAGAGCCCGCCCATGTCATGTTTGGCGGTGAGGTAGCGCAGGATCGTGTTCGACTCCCACAGCACGAGATCGCCATCCTCGATGGTCGGGATCAAGCCATTCGGGTTGAGCGCCAGATAAGGCGGCTCTTTGTCGCCGCCGAAGGGACCGCCCAGGTCGATTCTCTCGACCGGCACCTTCATTTCCCCGCATGCCCACATGACCTTCTGCACATTGCTTGAATTCTTGCGGCCCCAGACCTTGAGCATGGCGTCCTCCAAAATTTGCGTCGGGCTGGCTTAGCAAGGGCGGTGGGGCGCGTCCAGATCAGTCGGAAATGTCGTCGGGTTTCTGATCGCGCGAAGGGTGAAAGATAGAAAGGATTGCAATCTCCTGACGTGCGTCATCAAGCAGATAGTAGACTGAGAAGCCGTGCCGCCTGGTTACAAGCTTGCGAACGCCGATTATGGATTGTGGACGACCTAGACGTGGAAAGAGCGTCAAACTGCGCAACGCATCGAGAATGCTGTCGCGGATGCGCGTTGCGGCGGCTGGATTATAGGCTTTGATATAATCGGCAATTCCGGCGATGTCTTGAACGGCACGCGGTGTGAAGCGGAGCTTTATCGATCGAAGCGCCGGAACGCGGCTTCGACCTCCTCATCCCGGGTAAACCGTCGGTTTTTTGCCTCATCCAACCCTTGTAGAACTGCCGACAAATGGGCGCCATCGACTGACTCGGGATCACCGTCGCCTGCGGCTAGGTAAAGCATGGTGCGAGCGATCTCGTCCTGGCCGTGCTCAGGCAGTCGGCGAACGGCGTCGAGTGCGCGCTCCAGAAGCTTAGTCATGGGCTGAAATATACGGCAAGCCGCCCGGGGCGTAAATCAGCCAGTGTCTGTTCTTGACCAGCCCAGCGCCGCGCCGCAAGGTCGCCGACAATGAGCGATCCGATGTCCATGGCTTTGACCGAGGCCGCTGCCGCTGCCGCGCAGGGCGAGGTGCCCGTTGGCGCCGTCGTGGTCGAAAGCGCGACCGGTCGCGTCCTGGCACGTTGTGGCAATCGGGTGGAAGAGTTGAACGATCCGACCGCCCACGCCGAATTGTTGGCGATCCGCGCGGCTAGCCAAGCGATCGGCGCGGCGCGGCTGGTCGATTGCGATCTGCATGTGACCTTGGAACCGTGCCCGATGTGCGCCCAGGCGATCAGTTTCGCGCGAATCCGGCGGCTCGTGTTTGGGGCCTACGACCCCAAAGGCGGCGGTGTCGAGCACGGGGCCCGCATCTTTACCCAACCCACTTGCCACCACCGGCCGGAAGTGGTCGGTGGTGTGCGCGAGGGTGAGGCTGCCGCGCTGCTACGCGATTTTTTCCGCGTGCGTCGGGATTAGAAGAAGCGCTCGAACAGGCCGGGTTGCTTGCGTCGGATGATCGGCACTTCGCCCTCGTTGGGCGGTTTTCCGAGCGCGGCATTGTCTTGCAGACGTTGGGTCTCCCGGGTCGGATTGACCACGTCGGACTGGGCCTCCGGCGGCTCCTTCCAGAAGATCAGTTTGTCGATGAAGGGCCGTTCGGCTTCCGCCATCCGCGTCGTCTCCTCGTTGACGACGGTGCGGATATTCGGCGTGATCCGCTCGGTTCCTGCGCGCGCCAGCAATGCGGTCTCGCCCGGGCTGGGTATTTGGGCCGCACCGGCCAGGGGTCTCGATGGCGGGGGTGCGGCTGAGCCGGGCGCGGTGGCGGCAACGCCGACGCGCGGCGCCGGTGCAACGGTCGGCCCGATTGGCGGCGCACTGGCTGCCGAGTTAGTCGGCTGACCCGAGGGAGCAAACACGCTTTGCCGCGCCGTCTCGACCGGCCCCAGCTCCTGCGGGCGTTGCACGCCCGGCTGGGGCGGGCGCAGCGCGAATTCGGGCGGCAGGGACAACGGCGCGCGCGTGACGACGGTAAACTCATCGGGCGAGCGCTTGCCCAGGCCGAGCGCCTTCTTTGGGTCGGCGCACCCGCCAAGCCCCAGGATCAACCCGCAGGCAAGGCCGATCGCAAGCAGCCGCGTGGGCGAGCCATGCTGATGCAATGGGGTCATGCTCATCCTCCGGTCGCGTGGCCGCACATTAGGTGGGCCCAGTGCGATCATGGCCTGGCGCGATCATGGCGCAGGGTGTCAAGCAGCATCAGAAACACCCCGAGCGTAATTGCCGAGTCGGCGACGTTAAACGCGGGCCAATGATAGCCCAAAACATGGAAGTCTAGGAAGTCGACGACCGCGCCGTAACGCAGCCGGTCGATCACGTTGCCCAATGCCCCCCCAATGACCAGCCCGAGAGCCAGCCCCAGGCCCAAGCGTTGAGCGCGCCACAGCCAAGCGGTCAGCGCGCCGGCAATGGCCAGCGCTAGGACCGAGAGGATGATCGGCCCCGACCCGGGCAAGCCGCTGAGCATACCGAAGCTGATGCCCCGGTTCCATACGGGTGCCAAATTGGCGAACGGCGCGAGCTGGATCAACCGTGGCGGATCGAACACGAGTTCGATCATCCAGGCCTTGGTCGCCTGATCGAATGCCAGGATGCCCAATGCCAGGGACAGGCCGCGCCGGCGGATGCGCGACAGGGCCTCGCTCGGCGATAGGACCGATGCGGGCATGCTCATGGGGCCGCCGCCTTATGGCCGACCGCGTCGGCGCAACGTCGGCACAGCCCGTCATGTCCGGCAACCGTACCGACTTCGGGCAGCACCTTCCAACAGCGCTCGCACTTGCTACCCGTGGCGAGGCCGCTGGTCACGCCGACGCCGGCCACGTCGGAAAGGGTGAAGGCCCCGCCAGGCACCGGTCCCTCGACGAGCGTCGCCGCCGACGTGATCGCAATTTCGGCGAAGTCGAGCCCCGCCATGGCCTGGACATGGGCCGCGGTTGCATAAACCGTGGGGTGAGCTTGCAGGCTCGAGCCGATTTTCTTGCCCGCGCGCTCAAGCTCAAGCGCGCCAGTAACCACCCGCCGAAGCGCGCGCACGCGCTCCCATTTCTCGGCCAGCGCGTCATCGCGCCATGCCGCGGGGATGTCAGGGAAGACCCGAAGGTGGACGCTATCCGCCGTGTTCGCATCGGCGGAACCATCAGGGTTTTGGCCCAACCGGTGCAGCCAGGCCTCTTCCGCCGTGAAGCACAGCACGGGGGCAAGCCAGGCGGTCAGGCAGGAGAACACCTGGTCCATGATCGTGCGGGCGGCACGCCGGCGCGGCTCGTCGGGCCGGTCGCAATAGAGCGAGTCCTTGCGCACGTCGAAATAGAAGGCGGAGAGATCAACCGTACAAAACCCGTGGATCTCGGTGAACAGGGTATGGAAATCGAAGTCATCGACTGCCTTGCGCACGATGCCGTCGAGTTGCCACAGCCGGTGCAGCACCCAGCGTTCCAACTCGGGCATGTCGGCGGCGGGCAGGCGTTCGGAGTCCTTGAAGCCGTCAAGCGCACCCAGGAGATAGCGGAGCGTGTTGCGCAGGCGGCGATAGAGGTCGGCCTGGTATTTGAGAATCTCGGGCCCGATGCGCAAATCCTCGGAATAGTCGGAACCGACCACCCACAGACGCAAGATATCGGCGCCGTATTTGTCGACGACCTCCTGAGGCGCGGTGACGTTGCCCAGCGACTTCGACATCTTGCGACCCTGCTCGTCGAGCACGAAGCCGTGGGTCAGCACGGCATCATAGGGCGCGCGCCCGCGGGTGCCGCAGCCTTCGAGCAGAGAGGAATGGAACCAGCCTCGATGCTGGTCGGAGCCTTCGAGGTAAAGCGAAGCCGGCCATTTCAACTCAGGGCGCGCTTCCAATACGAAAGCGTGAGTCGAACCGGAATCGAACCAGACATCGACGATATCGCGGACCGGCTCGTAGCGCGTGGGATCGTGGTTGCCCAGGAAACGCTGGGGATCGCTGTCATACCAGGCGTCCGCGCCTTCCTGCTCGAAAGCTAGGGCGATGCGGTCGATCACGGCTTGATCGCGCAAGGGCTCGCCGGTCGTGCGGTCGATGAATACCGCGATCGGCACGCCCCAGGCGCGCTGGCGCGAGATGCACCAATCCGGCCGCTGCTCGATCATGGCGTAGAGCCGGTTGCGGCCCGAGGCCGGCACGAAGCGCGTGGCATCGATGGCGGCGAGCGCCGTCCGGCGCAACCCCGTCTTGTCCATCGAGATGAACCATTGCGGCGTGTTGCGGAAAATCAGCGGCGCCTTGGAGCGCCAGGAATGGGGATAGGAATGGGTGAGCGAGCCCTTGGCAACCAGACAGCCCGCCTCGATCATCGCCTTGATCACGGCGCCATTGGCATCGCCCGGCTTGCCCCCATCCGTATAGACGCGCTTGCCCGCGAACAGCGGCACATGAGGGAAATAGCTGCCATCGGGACCCACGGTATCGGGCACGGCGATACCGTTGGCGATGCCGAGTTCGTAGTCGTCGGCGCCATGGCCGGGCGCGATATGGACGAACCCAGTGCCGGCCTCGGTGGTGACGAAACCGCCAGGCAGGGCCGGCACGTCGAAATCGTAACCCTGACCGTGCAGGGGATGGCGGCATTGCGTGCCCGCGAGATCGGCGGCGGCCAGCTTGGCCGCGATGCGGTGGCCGGAAATCTTCGCCGCCGCGACGAAGGCCGGGACAAGCGCCTCGGCGACCACATAAGTGGCGCCCGGCTTGGCGAAGCTGCCTTCGCCGACTTGCTCGACCACCAACGCGACATAGACGATCTCGGGCCCATAGGCGACGGAGCGGTTGCCCGGCAGAGTCCAAGGTGTCGTGGTCCAGATGACGATGGCGGCGCCGTCGAGCGCGGGGTGACTCGCCCGAGTAACAGGGAAGGCGATGTGGACGGTTGCCGATTTATGGTCATGATATTCGATTTCTGCCTCGGCCAGCGCGGTCTTTTCCACCACCGACCACATCACCGGCTTGGCGCCGCGATAGAGCGCGCCGCTCATGGCGAATTTACCGATCTCGCGCACGATCTGGGCCTCGGCGGCATAACTCATGGTGGAATAGGGATTATCCCAATCGCCTTCCACGCCCAGCCGCTTGAACTCCTGGCGCTGGATGTCGATCCACTTGTCGGCAAATTCGCGACACTCGCGCCGGAACTCGGCGATGGGAACGGCGTCCTTGTCTTTGCCTTTGGCGCGGTACTCTTCCTCGATCTTCCATTCGATGGGCAGGCCGTGACAGTCCCAGCCGGGCACGTAGTTGGAGTCCTTGCCCAACATTTGTTGGGAGCGGCTGACCACGTCCTTGAGTATCTTGTTCAGCGCATGGCCGATATGGAGGTGGCCATTGGCATAGGGCGGGCCGTCATGGAGCACGAATTTCTCGCGGCCCTGGGACGCCGCGCGCTGCTTGGTCCACAGCCCCATGGCCTGCCAGCGCCGGAGCAGCTTGGGCTCCAGCTCGGCCAGGCCGCCGCGCATGGGAAAATCGGTGCGCGGCAGGAAGACGGTTGATTTGTAATCCACGCTCATGATGTCCTTGGTCCCGCTGTCATGCCGTTGCCGAGGATCGCACGCCCAGCACTTCGCGCGCGCGCGCCGCGTCAAGCGCGATCTGCGCCTTCAGCGCGTCGATGCCGGCGAAGCGTTGTTCGGCGCGCAGGAATTCGACCAGTTCTACGCGCAAATGCCGGCCGTAGAGATCGCCGGTGAAATCGAACAGATGCGCTTCCAACCTGGGTTCGGTGCCGTCGAAGGTTGGCCGCCGCCCCAGATTGGCCACGCCACTATGCCAGGCTGTCCGCTCGCCCCGGTCGATCCCGGCGCGCACAGCATAGACGCCGAGGGCGGGCTGTAAATAGCTGCCGAGCCGGAGATTGGCGGTGGGAAAGCCGATCGTCCGGCCGCGCCGATCGCCCGGCTGCACGCGCCCCTCGATCTCCCAAGGGCGGCCAAGCAGGGCGGCGGCATCGCGCGGTTTGCCCGCGATCAGCAACTCGCGGATGGCGGTCGAGGAATAGATCGTGCTGTGGGACGAGGCGACGGGCGATACTTCGGTAAAACCGAAACCGCTGCAGGCCGACATGTCTTGAAGCAAGGCGGCATTGCCCCGGCGCCGATTGCCAAACACGAAATCATAGCCGGCGACGACATGAACGACACCGAGCCCGCCGATCAGGATATCGGTCACGAACGCTTCGGCCGAGGTCAGCGAGAACACCCGGTCGAAGCGCAGCACAAACATGAGATCTATGCCGAGCGCCGCGATTTGGTGCACCTTGATGCGAAAGGGAGTGAGCCGGAAGGGCGGTGGCTCCTGCTGGAACACCATGCGCGGATGGGGTTCGAAGGTTAGCACCGCCGTCGGCGGGCGCTTGCCCATGCGCCCGGCGAATTCCGTGGCAATCGTACGCGTCGTCTCGATGACCGCGCGATGGCCGCGATGGACCCCATCGAAATTGCCGAGCGCCACCACCGCGCCACGCGCGCGCTCGATCAGCCCGGAGTGATGGCGGAACAACTGCATGGATTCGGTCCTAACGCCGCCGGGCGCACTAGCGAAGGGCCGTGGACCGGGGCGCACAAACTGACGGATAGGCCGTGAGAGATCAAGGGTTTGTGGCGCAACCCCTGGTTCGCGTTCAGGCAGCCAGAGTGAGGCCCGTCCAATCGTCTAGGGCTTGACACTTTTTCTGTCTCTAAGGTAGATTGATACCTACGACGTTACGTCACATTTCAAGTTACAGTATTTCAAGAGATTCTATAGCGTCCCTACAGAAAGGAGTATAAGTGGATGCCTATTTTGAGTCTTAAGCACAAGGGTTTGCAGAAATTTTTCGAGTCGGGTTCGGGCAAGTTAATAAGGGGCGATATTCGCGACAAATGTCGACAGAAGCTCGACTATCTGAACGAGATCGCTGATCCATCCGACTGCCGGGTGTTTGGACATTTCCATACCTTGACTGGCGATCGGCAGGGTCAATATGCGTTACGCATTTCGGCAAACTATCGAATGACATTCAGATGGGATGGCAGGAATGTCTACGATGTCGACCTTGAGGACGATTATAGAACCTGAATGAGGCACCTTTAGGAGTTGATAACCGTGATCATTCGCAAACGCAGACCAACGGCGCCGGGAGAAATTTTGATCGAGAGCATCTTGAGGCCGCGCGGTATTTCCATCTCGCGTTTCGCCGAGGCGGTCGGGTGTAGCCGCAAGCACATGAGCGACATCGTCAACGGCAAGGTGCGCGTCGAAGGGAACATGGCCGCGCGAATCGGCAAGGTGCTCGGCACCTCCGCGCAGGTCTGGATCAATCTTCAAGCCGCCGTTGACGGATTCGAGGCGGAGCGAGCGATGCGGCGCTGGAAGCCGCGGATGACGTTCCCGCCGATGGATCAGGCGGCGTAGAGCCAGACCAGACAGCGGGCGGTCGAAGTTTGGCCGCGCTTACGCCGCCTTGGCGCGCCGGCTCGGCACCATAATCAGCGCCTCGCCATCGACCACGATGGTATTGCCGACCATGCACACCGTCTTCATGGCGATCCGGTTCTTTTCCGGGAACACTTCGGTGATGGTGGCGCGCGCTTGGACCGTGTCGCCCGCGCGAACGGGGGCGCGGAATTTGAGGTTCTGGCTGATATAGATGCAGCCCGGTCCGGGCAGCTTGGTGCCGATCACGGTCGATAGGAAGCTCGCGGTTAGCATGCCATGGGCGATGCGCCCCTCGAACATGGTATCCCTGGCGAATTCATGGTTGAGGTGGACCGGGTTGACGTCGCCCGAAATGCCGGAGAACAGCACGATATCGGCTTCCGAGATGGTCTTGGCGTAAAGCGCCGTTTGTCCAACGCTCAGATCCTCGAAATAGAAGCCGTGCAGCTCGTCCATAAGGGTCACCTCGGTCACCAATTCCGGGCCGCCCGGGGGCCGGGCGACGGTTCAGAATCATAAATGACTGAATGCTGCACTGCAACAAGAATATGGGCGGCTTTTGTGCAGCGCAGAGACGCGCCTGCAATACGCCAAACCTGCGGGATCCATGGTTGATTCTGTAGTCTGCCCGGCGATGCAACCGCAGAGCCCGACAGCATAGCGGCAAGGTCTGGGCATATGCGACGAAGCCATTCTGGATCGTGCCGCGTCGTTGACTCCCGGTCTTGTGGGGCCTAGTTTCCGCCGGTTCAAACGGGAGAGGAAGCGAATGGCCACCACCCATTTCCTGGTGCACAACAACACAGACACGGTCGGCGTCGTGGTCGTTGAAGGCGTTAAGGCCGGCGACACGCTGACGGGCTGGTTGATGGAGACCGACGGCACGGTCAAGATCAAGGCGCTCGACGCGATCCCGCTCGGTCACAAGATCGCGCTGTCCCCGATCAAGAAGGGCGACACCGTGCTCAAATACGGCCACGATATCGGCCGTTCGGTCGCCGCCATCGCCAAGGGCGGTCACGCCCATGTCCAAAACATCAAGACCAAGAGGTGGTAGCCATGGCGCGCAAGGCTTCCAAGACGGCAACCTTCCAGGGCTACCGGCGCGAAAACGGCCGGGTCGGCATTCGTAACCACGTCATCATCCTGCCGCTCGACGATCTGTCGAATGCGGCGTGCGAGGCGGTGGCCAATAACATCAAGGGCACGCTCGCCATCCCCCACCCCTACGGCCGGCTGCAATTCGGCGAGGATCTGGAACTTCATTTCCGCACCCTGATCGGCACGGGCTGCAACCCCAACGTGGCCGCCGTCGTCGTCATCGGCATCGAGCCCGGCTGGACCGGCCGCGTGGTCGAAGGCATCCGCAAATCGGGCAAGCCGGTCGAGGGCTTCTGGATCGAGCGCAACGGCGACATCAACACCATCGCGTCCGCCTCGCGCAAGGCCAAGGAATTCGTGCAGTGGGCGTCCGAACTCCAGCGCGAGCCCGCCGCCATGGACGAGCTGTGGATCTCGGTCAAATGCGGCGAGAGCGACACCACCTCGGGCCTCGCCTCCAACCCCACGGTCGGCAATCTGATCGACAAGGTGGATATACAGGGCGCCACCACCTGCTTCGGCGAGACCTCGGAGTTGACCGGGGCGGAGCAAATCTGTGCCACCCGCGCCAAAACCAAAGAGGCCGCGAAGAAGTTCCTGGCCACCTGGGGCGCTTATAACGACATGATCATGCGCAACAAGACCAACGACCTCTCCGATTCCCAGCCGACCAAGGGCAATATCGAGGGTGGTTTGACCACGATCGAGGAAAAGGCGTTCGGCAATCTGGAGAAGATCGGCAAGACCACGAAATTCATCGACGTATTGAAAGAGGGCGAGATCCCCTCGAAGGGGCGCGGGCTTTATTTCATGAATACGTCCTCGGCGGCGGCGGAATGCGTGACGTTGCAGGCGGCCGGCGGGTTCGTCGTTCACCTCTTCCCGACCGGCCAGGGCAACGTAATCGGCAATCCGATCGAGCCGGTCATCAAGCTGACCGCCAACCCACGCACGGCGCGCACCATGAGCGAGCATATCGATCTCGACGTCTCCGCCATTCTGCGGCGCGAGATGACGCTCGACCAGGCCGGCGATGCTCTAATCGACGTGATGGTGCGCACCTGCAACGGCCGGTTGACCTGTGCGGAGGCGCTGGGCCATCGGGAATTCGTGCTGACTCGGCTTTATCCGAGCGCCTAAGTCGAACACCGGGGCGAGCCGCGCGCAGAACGTGCGGCGGACGCCATGACCGATATCGTCATCACGGAATTCATGGACGAACAGGCGGTCGCCGGTTTGGCCGCCGATTTCGATCTTGTCTATGACGCCGGGTTGGTCGATCGCCCGGAGGATTTGGCGGCTCTGGCGGCGGGTGCGGGTGCGTTGATCGTGCGCAACCGGACCCAGGTGCGCGGCGCACTCCTGGCCGCCTGCACCAAGCTCATGGCGGTCGGCCGGCTTGGCGTCGGGCTCGACAATATCGACGTCGCCGCCTGCCGTGCCCGCGGCATCGCGGTCTTTCCGGCCACCGGCGCCAACGATGTGGCGGTCGCGGAATACGTAATGGCCGGCCTATTTCTATTGTTTCGGCCGGCCTTCGGTGCAAGCGCTCAGGTGGCTGCGGGCGCTTGGCCGCGCACGGCGCTGATGGACGGCCGGGAGATCGCGGGCAAGCGGCTTGGACTGATCGGCTTCGGCGCCACCGCGCGGCAGGTTGCGCGGCGCGCGCGCGCCCTCGGCATGCCGGTCCTGGCAAGCGATCCCCATGTCCGGCCGGATGACCCGGCCTGGCGTGAGTTTGACGTTGAGCCCAGAGCGCTCGACGATCTCTTGCGGGCGGCGGATGCCATCAGCCTGCACATACCATTGACCGATGAAACGCGCGGCCTGATCGACGCGCGCCGCCTCGCCCTGATGAAACCCGATGCTGTGCTGATCAATGCCGCGCGCGGCGGCGTTGTCGACGAAACGGCACTTGCCCACGCGCTGACGGCGGGGCAACTCGCAGGCGCCATGCTCGACGTGTTCGAGCGCGAGCCTCTGCCGGGCGGCGGCGTGCTCGCCGGTGTACCCAACCTGATTCTCACCCCCCATATCGCCGGCCTGACCCGGGAGGCGAATGCGCGCGTCGGTTCGCTCGTCGCCGAACGGGTGCGCGCGGTTCTGGAGCGCAAAGCATGAATAAGCGGCTGACCTTGACCGAGGCCAATGCTCTGGCACGCCGCGTTCTGACGCCGTGCCCGGTTTCCGAGGCCGCCGCTGCGGCCGTGGCGGCCGCGCTGGTGGCGGCGGAGGCGGATGGTCTGGCCTCCCACGGCCTGTCGCGTTTGCCCGCCTATGCCGACCAGGCCAGGTCGGGCAAGGTGGCCGGTATGGCCGAGCCGATCTTGACGCGCACGGCGCGCGCGGCCCTGCGCGTCGATGCCCGCGACGGCTTCGCCTATCCCGCCCTAGCGCTTGGCCTGAAGGCGGCGGCCGACCTTGCGCCGGAGACAGGCGTGGTCGCGCTCGCGATCGCCAACTCGCATCATTTCGGTGTCGCCGGCCATCACGTGGAGATGCTGGCGGCGCGTGGCCTGATCGGGCTGATATTCGGAAACTCACCCGGTGCCATCGCTGCCTGGGGCGGGGTCAGGCCGCTATTCGGCACCAACCCGATTGCCTTTGCCTGCCCGCGCGCGAACAAGCCGCCGCTGGTGATCGATCTGTCCCTGTCCAAAGTGGCGCGCGGCAAGGTCATGGTGGCGGCCCAGAAGGGCGAGGCGATCCCGGAGGGCTGGGCGCTCGACGCTGCCGGACGGCCGACAACCGACGCCAAGGCCGCGCTGGCCGGCACCATGTTGCCCATGGGTGATGCGCGCGGTGCCCAGCTTGTTCTGATGGTCGAGCTTTTGGCCGCCGCACTCACGGGCTCGCAATTCGGCTATGAGGCCGGCTCGTTCTTTACAGCGGATGGTCCGCCGCCGCGCGTCGGCCAATTCGTCCTGGCCTTCGATCCCAAGGCCTTTGCCGGTCCGGTGGATTTCACCGCGCGCGCCGAAGCCCTGTTCACGGCAATCCTGACCGAGTCAGGTACGCGCCTGCCCGGTGACCGCCGCCTGAAACTGCGCGGTCGAGCTCGGGCTGAGGGTGTCGAGATCCCTGAAGTGCTTTATCAGGATCTAATGAAGCGCGCCAGC
>SHVW01000112.1 GCA_009694085.1 Alphaproteobacteria bacterium | reverse complement strand
TCTACGAACGCGGTTTGGGTGGTCCCCTCGCTAACACCGATGGGTTGAGTTGAATCCGTGGGTTCCCCGTTCCGCGCGTTTCGCCGGTTGACACTCTATGCCGGGTTGACGGTAGCGCTTCTGCCACTCCAGATCCTGTTCTTGTGCATAAGCCGACAGCTGGCCTCGACCTTGCCACGGCTGTATCACCGTCTGTGCTGCGGCGTGCTCGGTTTGGACGTCGAGGTGATCGGGACACCACCCGCCGCCCAACCCGCTTTATACGCGGCCAACCACAGCTCCTACCTTGATGTCGCCGCGTTGGGTGCCGCAATCCAGGGCAGCTTCGTCGCCAAGATCGAAGTCGGGCGATGGCCGATCCATGGTTTTCTGACCCGCTTGCAACGCACCGTACTCATCGATCGGCGCCGTATGCGGGTCGGCAATGCGCGGGCGGCGCTGGCTGAGCGGTTGGCGCAGGGTGATCGCCTCGTGCTTTTTCCCGAAGGGACCAGCAGCGACGGCATGCGCGTTATGCCCTTCAAGTCTGGCTGCTTCGCCGCCGTTCCCGGCGATGCGATCGTCCAGCCCGTCACCATCGCCTATGTCCGCCTGGATGGAGTGCCGCTCGATGACGAGGTCCGGCCGTTGGTCACGTGGTTCGGGGCGATGACGCTGGCACCCCATGTCTGGCGCATGGCGGGCCTCGGCTGGATCGGCGTGCGACTCCAGTTCCATCAACCCGTGCGACCCGCCGACTTCCTCTCGCGCAAGGCGCTCACGCGTCATTGCCAAACTGTGATCGCCGGCGGGCTGGCCGAGGCATTGGCGGACCGCCGGGCAAGATCGGCGATCGACGCTGAAAACGAGGATCAGCTCGGACTCCTCGCCCTGGGCCGCATTTCGATTTAGCGGGTCGATTGGGCCGCGCGCGCGGCAATCGCCGCCGCGGCCGTGTCCGGCCCCACCGGTATTAATTAATCATGCGCCTGTGCAATGGCAGATGGCAGAACACGGCCTTGTCATATAATGTTACGGTGGCTACCCCTCCAAGGAGACGGCCCCGCGCAACTTCCTCACGCGGCTCACTCATCCGAATTCAAGGCGTCCGGGCATGACGATTTTCAGCGCGCATCGCGATACGATGCGGTGGCGTTCACAATGAAGCGCGGGTCGCTTCGTGCCGCGCTTGCGGGGGGCGGGCCGTTGGTTACGCCGCTGGCTCACGATGCGTTGTCGGCCAAGCTGATCGAGGCGGCGGGGTTTCGCGGCTTTACGGTCGGTGGGTCGGCGATGTTGGCCGCACGTCACGCCTTGCCCGATATCGGGCTGATCGGGCTTCAGGACATGGTCGGCGGCATCCGCGACATTGCGGCGGCCACATCCTTGCCGTTCTTCGCCGATGGCGACGACGGGTATGGCGACGTCAAGAGCGTGGCGCGTATGATGCAGGCCTATGAGGCGATCGGCGTCGGCGGCGTCTTGATCGAGGATCAGGATCGCGACAAGAAACAACAGCGTGCTGAACGCGCGCTCGGCGTTGTCGACTCCGCTGTCATCGAACAGAAGTTGCGCGCGGCGCTGGCAGCGCGCGAAAGCCCGGATATGGTCGTCCTCGGCCGGACCGATGCCTATGGCGCGCTCGGCCTGGATGAGGCGCTTCGGCGTGCCGAACGATTTCTGGCGCTTGGCGTCGATGGCGTATTCATCGCGGGTCTTAAACAGGAAGCCGATTATGAGCGGGTCGGGCGCGCGCTGAAGGGCGCGCTGCTTTCGGCGGCGATGTTCGAAGGCGGCGATACGCCCTGGCTATCGCCGGCTCAGTTGGGGCAAATGGGATTCGGCCACGTCTCGTTTCCGGCGACGCTAATCTTCCGCGTGGCCGATGTGATGGCCGTGACGCTGGCCCGGCTCAAGCACCACACCGACGGCACACAACCGATGGAACGTTTGTCCAATGGCCCCACAGTGCGCGGGCTTCTCGACGATGCCCTCGATCTCGCCCGCTGGCGCCGCATCGATGGCCAAGGCGCGGGCGGCCAAGCCAACTCAGAAAGCACGCCATGAAACCGGTCGAAAAAGTCGATGGCTCGACACCGAACGCGCCGGCCTGGGGCAGCGACCCCATCGCCGGCTTGCTGCGCGCGCTCGATTTCGAATTCATCGCGTTCACGCCCGGCGCGAGTTTTCGTGGCTTGCACGACAGCATCGTCAACTATCTGGGCAATACTAGCCCGCGGTTGTTGCTGTGCCTGCACGAGGAGCACTCCATCTCCATTGCCCATGGTTATGCGCGAGTCACGGGCAAGCCCATGGCGGTGGCGCTGCACAGCAATGTCGGTTTGATGCATGCCACCATGGCGATCTTCAACGCTTGGTGCGACCGGGTGCCGATCATGATGCTGGGCGCGGTCGGCCCGATGGATTCGGTGCAGCGGCGTCCCTGGGTCGATTGGATTCACACGGCGCGCGATTTGGGCGCGCTGATCCGCGGCTATACCAAATGGGACGATCACCCCGGCTCGGTGCCCGCCGCGATCGAATCGGTCCTGCGCGCCCACCAGATTGCGATGACGTTGCCGCGTGGGCCGGTTTATGTTTGCCTTGACGCCACTTTGCAGGAACAACCGCTTACGAGCGCACCGGATATCTCCAACCTCGCGCGGTTTCGACCGGCCAGTCCAGCCGATCCCGCAAGCGAGGCGGTTGTCGAGGCGGCGGCCATACTGACGGCGGCTAAGAATCCGGTCATCATGATCGGCCGGGTATCGACCGACATGGACGATTGGAACCGGCGCGTGCAGCTCGCCGAACGTCTGAATGCCCGGGTCGTGACCGACATCAAAACCGGCGCCAGCTTCCCCACCACCCATCCGCTCCATCCCCATCCGCCCGGGCTTCTCATCGGCGTCGAAGCCTGCGCGATGATTCGCGAGGCCGATGCGATCGTGAGCTTGGATTGGGTCGATCTCGGCGGTTCGCTGCGCCAGGCCTGCCAGGGCAGTTGGCCCACCGCACGCGTGATCCAATGCTCGCTCGATCAGTACAGCCATAATGGCTGGAGCATGGACTATCAGGCCCTGCCATCGGCCGACGTTTCCTTCCTGGCCAATCCGGACCGGTTGGTGCGCAAGCTGCTGGATGTACTCGGCCCGGCGGCCCCGCCCCGCCCTGCGCCCGTCTCGCGCCCCGCGGCACCCCTTGCCAAGGAAGATACATCGGCAAGCCCGGGTCGGATTGGCATCGAGGCCATGGCCCGCGTCGTCACAGACGGGTTGGCCAGCCACAATCCATCCTATATTCGACTGCCGCTGAGCTGGCCCGGCGAACGCTGCCGGTTCGTCCATCCGCTCGACTATATCGGCTTCGACGGCGGCGGCGGTCTCGCCTCGGGGCCGGGCATGGCGGTCGGCGCGGCGCTCGCGCTCAGGGGCAGCGGGCGTTTGCCCGTGGCCATTGTCGGCGACGGCGACTATGTGATGGGGGTGACCGCGATTTGGACGGCGGTTCACTACGGCATCCCCGTTTTGATCATCGTTGCAAACAATCAGTCCTACTTCAACGACGAGCTGCATCAGGAACGCGTCGCCCGCGCGCGTCAGCGGCCGGTTGAGAATCGATGGGTTGGGTTGCGCATGAACGATCCGCCGATCAACATGGCCGTCTTGGCTCAAGGTCAAGGCGCGGTCGGCCTGGGTCCCGTGACGAACACCGCCGATCTCCAGACGACGCTCGCCGATGCCGTCGATCGCGTGCGCGGCGGGGCTACCGTCGTGATCGATGTCCATGTCGCGCCGGAATACTCGCGCGGCATCTCGAACACCCTGCTCAGGAAGATTGCAGGAACCAGCTAAACCGGGCTATTCAAAGCTAAGTCTATAGAGGAGAAAACCATGTTGTCTCGTCATCTGACAGCCAGCGCAATCGCCATCGGGCTGGTATTCGGCGCGGGCTTATTCGCCAGGGCCGGCGCCGAGCAGATCGCGGTCGGCAATTACGGCATCGCGGCCAACGGCATGCCCTACGCGGTTGCCATGGCCAAAGGCTACTTCAAGGAGGAAGGCGCCGACGTCACTGGCATCATCTCCTCCCAGGGCGGCGGCACGTCGCTGCGCAATATGATGACCGGCGGTGTCGCTTATGGCGAGGTCAACCCCGGCGTTATTGCCGTGGCGATCCAGCAGGGCGCCGACATCAAGATCGTTAGCGACAATGTGCTGACCGTCGCCGAGTTCGTGTGGGCGGTCAAACTGGATTCCCCTATCCAGTCGATCAAGGATTTCAAGGGCAAGAAGATCGGCTATACCAACCCGCGCTCCACCAGCCAGGCGCTCGCGATTCTGCTGCTCCAGGCGGCGGGTTACAAGCCCGATGATGCTGAGCTGGTCAAAACCGGCGGTTTCGGCGAGGGCGTGGCCGCTCTCGACATCGGCCTGATCGATGTGGCGCCTATGGCCGAGCCGGTCTGGTCGAAGTTCAAATCGAAATATCGCGCGGTCGCCATCGCCACCGAAGTATTGCCGCCGCTCGACAACGTGGTCGGCGTGACCACCGGAGCAGCCGCCGCGACCCGGGGCGATTTCATCCGCGCCGTGATCCGCGCGCGCCGCCGTGCGGTGGCGTTCATGTACGCCAATCCCGACGAGGCCGGCGACATCGTGGCCAAGGCCTATGATTTGGACCAGGCCGTTGCACGCAGCGCCGTGCGCAATCTGGTGTCGGCCAACACTCAGGGCGTACCCTATTGGGGCAGCGGCCAGATCCATCTCGAGGGTATGAAGCGCATGGTCGAAGTGCAGAAGATGGTCGGCGCCATCACCGGCGAGATCGACGTGATGAAGATGATCGACACCCGCTTTCTGCCCGACGACATCAAGGCGTTGAAGTAGGGCCGAGCGCAGCGATAACGCCGAGAGGCGGCATGCCGGACGTCCATGTCTCGATGCGCGGCATCGAGAAGACATTTCCCGCGAGCGGAGGCGGTCGCGAGGTCCATGCGCTCGGGCCGATCGACCTCGAGCTCCATCGCGGGGAGTTCTTCGCGATCGTCGGCCCTTCCGGCTGCGGCAAATCGACCCTGTTGGAACTGATCGCCGGGTTGGCCGAGGCCAGCGCTGGTGTCGTCCAGTTCGAGGGCCGCGAAATTCGCGGCGAGATCGCCGATCGGGTCGGCGTGGTGTTCCAAGAAGATGCCTGTTTTCCATGGTTGTCGGTGGCGGAAAACGTGGCCTTCGGCCTGCGCAAAGCCAATCTCCCTGCCGCCGACAAGGCGCGCCGCGTGGATGAAGCGCTCGGCATCATGGGGCTCCAGGATTTCGCCCGGCACTATCCGGCCCAGCTATCCGGCGGCATGCGCCAGCGCGTCTGTATCGCCCGCACGCTGATCACGGAACCGCGGCTGATCCTGTTGGATGAGCCGTTCGGCGCCCTCGATCAGCAGACGCGCCTGCTCATGGGCGAAGAAGTTCTGCGCTTGTGGCGCCAGACCAAGGCCACCGTATTCCTGATTACCCACGCGCTCGACGAGGCGGCGATGCTGGCCGACCGGATCGCCGTCATGTCTGCCCGGCCGGGCCGGTTGATCGACATCGTCGAGACCGGCTGGCCAGCAGACCGCGATAGCCGGATCATCGAGCGGGTCGAGTTCGGCACCATCACAAGCCGGTTGTGGCGTTCACTGCGCGCGGAATCCTTGAAGGCCGGCGGCCGGCCGGCCGATCGGGCATGAGCCGGGTCACGATCTACCGGATTCTGGTGATCGCGGCCGCGATCGGGATCCTGGAACTCCTTTGCCTGATCGGCACGATCGATCGCATAACCATGCAGGCGCCCCATCTGATTGCGCGCGATCTGGCGGCTATACTCGTCGCGGGCAAGCTGAACGGCGCCATTGCCAAGACGCTGACCAACGCGTCCGTCGCTTTCGTCCTGGCGTTGACCGTTGGGATCGCGACCGCTGTGGCGATCCATGGTTATCGGGCGCTGCGCGAGACGCTGGATCCGTTGTTCGCGACTTATTACGCCATTCCGGTCTTCGGTTTCTATCCCTTGCTCATCATCCTGCTCGGGCTGGGCGATGCGCCTCAGATCATGATCGCCTTCATGCTTGGCGTCGTGGCGGTGATCGTCAACACGCTGAACGGGCTCGACCGGGTTCCGAACGTTCTCAAGAAGACGGCGCGCATTCACGGCATGGGCCGGCTCGATTTGGCCTTCACCGTCACTTTGCCCTATGCGGCACCCCATGTGTTGACCGGCGTCAAGCTGGCCGTTGCCTATTCCCTGATCGGTATCGTCGGCGCCGAGTTCATCATGTCGCGCGGCGGCATGGGCTATGAGATCAGCTTCGCCTTCACCAATTTCGACAACGCCACCATGTATCCCCTCATCGTCCTCATCCTGTTGGTTTCAATCACGGCGAACACGCTGTTGTCCCTGTGGGAGAAGATGTTGCTGACGCGGCGGGGCTATTCGTGAGCGGCGCGAAGGGGGTTTCGCTCCGCAACGCGATCGCCTTGATCGTAGGGTTGATTCTGGTCTGGCAGCTTTTGTTCTGGTTTGCCGGCGACATCGCGATGCGCTCGCCATGGGACACCGTCCGCTATGCCCGTCGCATGATGGGCACGGACTCGTTCTGGATTCACTTTTGGGAATCCGTCCGCGCTTTCGCGACTGCGCTAGCGATTGCGGTGTCGGTTGGCCTGTTCGTCGGCATCTGGCTCGGCTTCCACCGCCTATCCGGCCGGGTGATGGAGCCGATGCTGGTGGCGATCTATTCGATCCCCAAGATCACGCTCTATCCGATCGTGTTGCTGGCCTTCGGGATCGGGATGTCGGCCAAGATCGCGTTCGGCGCGATCCATGGCGTCATTCCGATCGCGCTGTTCACGATCAATGCCGTGCGCAATGTGCGGATTGTGCTGATCAAGACCGGACGGGTCCACAAGTTGACCATGACGGAGATGGCGCGCTGGGTGTTGTTCCCCGCCGCTATGCCGGAAATCTTCACCGGCTTCCGCGTCGGTTTCTCGCTGACCCTGATCGGCACCCTTCTGGGCGAGATGTTCGCGGCCCAGCGCGGGCTGGGCTACCTGCTGATGACCGCGATCGGGCTGCACAATGTCGATGTCATCATGGCGGTGACATTCCTTCTTGTCCTATGCGCCGCCAGCGTCAGCACGGCGCTTCTGGCGATCGACCACCGCTTGCATCGGCGGGTCTAGCCGGCGCCAGACTTGACTGTTTTGGCCCAGATGTTAATGTTTTGCCTACGTTCCGCAGGCGGGCGCATTTGCGCCGCTCCTCAAGGATAGAGCGACCAGACCACGGATTTGGCCAAAAAGCTCTTCATCAAGACTTACGGTTGCCAGATGAACGTCTATGACTCCGCCCGCATGGCGGATGTCTTGGCGCCGCTTGGCTATCGCGCGGTCGATGCGCCCGATGGCGCCGACATGATCATCCTCAACACCTGCCACATCCGCGAAAAGGCAGCGGAAAAGGTCTATTCCGAACTCGGGCGGATCAAACCGCTGAAGCAGGCCAAGATCGCGGCCGGCGGCGATATGATTGTGGCGGTGGCCGGCTGCGTCGCCCAGGCCGAGGGCGAGACGTTGATGGAACGTGCACCCGTCGTCGATCTCGTGGTCGGACCGCAGACCTATCATCGCCTGCCCGAGTTGATCGCACGCGCACGCCGCGCGGTATCGGCCGGCGATGGACCCGGACGCGGCGCGATCGACATCGATTTTCCCGTCCAGACTAAGTTCGACCATCTCCCCGATCAGGCCGCGCCCCAAGGCGCGTCGGCCTTCCTGTCGGTGCAAGAGGGCTGCGACAAATTCTGCACCTTTTGCGTTGTGCCTTATACGCGCGGCGCCGAATATTCGCGCCCCGTGGGCCAGGTCGATAGCGAAGCGCGCCGACTGGTCGCCGCGGGCGCGGCCGAGATCACGCTGCTCGGCCAGAACGTCAACGCCTATCACGGCCGGGACGAGCGAATCGGGGCCGATGTCGGGCTAGCCGAATTGATCCGCACACTCGCGCGCATCGAGGGGCTGGCGCGCATCCGCTACACCACCTCCCATCCCCGTGACATGAACGACGACCTCATCGCGGCCCATGGCGACGAACCGAAACTGATGCCCTTTCTGCACCTGCCCGTGCAGTCCGGGTCGGATCGGGTGCTGGCAGCGATGAACCGACAGCATGGCGCGGACGATTACTTATCCCTCGTGGAGCGGCTGCGCCGGGCGCGTCCCGATATTGCACTGTCCTCGGATTTCATCGTCGGCTTTCCCGGCGAGAGCGAGGCGGAGTTCGCTCAGACCCTGGCACTGATCGAGCAGGTCGAATTCGCTCATGCCTATTCGTTCAAGTACAGCCCGCGACCGGGCACGCCCGGCGCGCTCATGCCCGATCAGGTTCTCGAAGCGGTCAAGGAGGAGCGGCTTATGCGGTTGCAAGCGCTGTTGTGCGACCAGCAGACCCGATTCAATCAATCCCATCGCGGCCATACCCTGGCCGTGCTGTTCACTGGGCCGGGCCGCCATCCGGGCCAGCTCGTCGGCCGATCGCCCTATTTGCAGTCGGTTCATGCCAGTGCGCCCGATCGCTTGATCGGTCGCGTGGCGGATGTGTCGATTCTGGCGGTCAAGCCGAACAGTCTGGCCGGGCGCCTTGCCGCACTCGACGCGCCGCCCGATGTCCTGACCGAAAGGGCAATCGCATGAGCGCGGCGAGTCCCGCCCACCCGCAGATTCGCCTGCAATTCGACGACAATGCGCTGTTGCCGATCTTGTTCGGCGACCATGACCGTCATCTCGCGCGGATTGAGCAGAAGCTTGAGGTTACGCTGGCTTCGCGCGGCAATCAGGTGCAGATCTCCGGCACGCCGGGTGCGGCCACAGCCGCCCAGACCGTGTTGCAGGCGCTCTACAAGCGTTTGGTCCAAGACAAGGGCAAGCGCCGGGGCGAGATGCCGGACACGCTCGATGCCGCCACCGTGGATGCTGAGATTCGCTTTGCCGTGGATCGCGACCGCACGAGCAGTGCCGGTGAGGCGGCTAGTGTAGCCATCGCCACGTGGAAGCGGCCGATCGAGCCGCGCTCTCCGACCCAGTTCACCTATGTTCAGGCGTTGCGCCAGTTCGAGCTGGTGTTCGGCCTGGGCCCGGCCGGCACGGGCAAGACCTACCTGGCCGTGGCCTTCGCGGTGGCCATGCTCAAGGAACGGCGCGTCGATCGCATCATTCTGTCGCGTCCGGCGGTGGAGGCGGGCGAGCGACTCGGCTTCCTGCCCGGCGACATGAAAGAGAAGGTCGATCCCTATATGCGCCCGCTCTATGACGCGCTCTACGACACCATGCCGGGCGACCAAGTGCAGCGGCGCATGGATTCGGGCGAGATCGAGGTGGCGCCGCTTGCCTTCATGCGCGGCCGCACGCTCGCCAACGCCTTCGTCATTCTGGACGAGGCGCAGAACACCACGCCGACCCAGATGAAAATGTTCCTGACCCGCATGGGCGAAAACAGCCGCATGACCGTGACCGGCGATCTCAGCCAGGTCGATCTGCCGCACGGTCAGCGCTCGGGACTGCGCGATGCGGTCGATACGCTCAAGGGCATGCAGGGCGTGAACTTCGTCAATTTCACCGATGCCGACGTGGTCCGCCACCCGCTGGTCACCCGCATCGTGCGCGCCTATGATGCGGTGGAGCGGCCCCTGGTCGCGCGCGCGGAGGCGGGCGACCGTCGTTGAGCCATGACCATACGAAGGGGCGGGAAGGCAACAGGCCGTCGTAAGCCGGCGCGCCGCAAAGCCATGACGGGCGACACGAACATCGCTGTGATTCTAACCGCGCCAGCTTGGCGTAAAACCTGCCCGCGCGCGGTCGCATTGTGCCGTCGGGCGGCGCAGGCTGCGCTCGCCACCGATCGGCGGGAGCCGCCGGGACCGCTCGCCATCGTGCTTGCCGGCGATGGATTGGTGCGCCGATTGAATCGGGACTACCGCGGTCAGGACAAGCCGACCAATGTGCTGTCCTTCGCCGAACGGGATGGCGGCATGGCGGTCGGGCTGGGCGATGTCGTGCTCGCCCACGGCACGGTTGCGCGCGAGGCTCGCGCCCAGGGCAAAGCGCTGGCGGCCCATATGAGCCATCTGGTCGTCCATGGCGTGCTTCACCTACTGGGACACGACCACATCGCCGCACGCGATGCGCGGCGCATGGAGGCCCTCGAAGTCGCCGTCCTGGCCGGGCTGGGTATTGCCGACCCCTATGTCGAGCGGAGCGCGGCATGAACGCTGCGACCGAACGCAAGGCGGATACCGGGTCGGCGCCGATTGCGACGGGCACGCCCACCGCGCCGCTCTCGGCTGTACCTGTGCCGTTAGCGGCTACGGAGGCCCCGAGCCCATGGCGGCGCCTGCTCGATCGGTTTCGTCCGCGCCGACAAGAGGTCACGCTACGCGACACGCTGGAGGAGCTGATCGAGGATAGTGCCCAGGCGGAAGAGCCGGCGGCGCTGGGCGAGCGCGCGTTGTTCGCCAACATCATCCATCTACGCAGTCTGACCGCGCGGGACGTTATGGTTCCGCGTGCCGATATCGTGGCCGTCGAGGCGACGGTAAGCCAACCCGAGCTATTGAAGGTGGTGATCCGCGAGGCCCATTCGCGCTTGCCGGTCTATCGCGAGACGCTCGACGACGTACTCGGCATGATTCATATCAAGGACCTCTTGGCGGTTGGCGCGGCCGGTGAACCATTCCAACTGCGCCGCCTGCTTAGGCCGGTGCTGTTCGTGGCGCCCTCGATGCGCGTTATGGATTTGCTGCTGCAAATGCGGGTCGCGCGAATTCATCTGGCGCTGGTCGTCGACGAGTATGGCGGTATCGATGGCTTGGTAACCATCGAGGATCTGGTGGAAGAGATCGTCGGCGAGATCGACGACGAACACGACGTAACCGAACCGCCCAAACTGCAAGAACAGCCGGATGGTTCGCTGCTCGCCGATGCGCGTACGCCGATCGATGAGTTCGAGCAGCGCATCGGTTCCATACTAAGCGACGAGGAGCGCGCCGACGCCGACACGCTTGGCGGCTTGGTCGTGCTGCTGGCTGGTCGCGTTCCCGGGCGCGGCGAGGTTGTGCGTCATGGCTCGGGTCTGGAATTCGACGTGCTCGACGCCGATCCGCGCCGGGTCAAGCATGTACGCGTACGCAACTTGCCGCGCCCGGCACCGGTCAAGTTGGATCTCGGCGCATGACCGTACCCGCGTGACCATCGCCGCGGGCGTTGTATGCCTGGCCGGGTGGCTGGGCGCGCTTGCCGGCTGGCGACGGGGCTTGGCGGGCATCCTGTTCGGCGTTTCGGCCGCAGCGTCGTTACCGCCCATCCATGCGCTGCCGCTGTTGGTTGTCGCTTTCACCGGCTTGATCTGGTTGCTTGCCGGTGCTGGAAGCGGCGCGCGCGCGTTCCGGGACGGTTGGTGTTTCGGTTTCGGATATCACGTGCCCGGTCTCTACTGGATCGCCAATGCGCTTCTAGTCGAGGGCACGCGATTCATATGGATGCTGCCATTCTCGCTGTTCGGCCTGCCCGCCGTGCTTGCGGTCTATGCTGGATTGATCGGGTGGATTTTTCATCGGCTGGGTGCTCGCGGCGCCTCCGGCGTACTGGTTTTTGCCGCGTTATGGACCCTCGCGGAATGGCTGCGTGGCTTGCTGTTCACCGGCTTTCCTTGGAACCCAATCGGCCAGGGTTGGACCGTCTCGGATGCCATGCTTCAAGTGGCGGCACTGGTCGGCATTCACGGCCTGGGATTTCTGACGGTGGTTGTCGCTGCCTCGGTCGCGTCGGTCGCGGGGTCGGTACGTTCCGTCGGTGTGCCATGCCTGGCCGCGCTCGCGCTGATGGCGGCATGGGCGGGCGGCATGCTTCGTTTGGATGCGACGCCGGCCGAGGCGGTGCCGGGCGTCACCCTGCGCATCGTGCAGGCCGGCATCGCCCAGCACCATAAATGGCAGCCCGAACTGCGCATTGCCCATTTCCGCCGCCACTTGGAGTTGTCGGCGCGTCTGGGGCCGGCGCCCGTGACCCACGTGATCTGGCCGGAGACGGCGGCGCCGTTCTTTCTTGCCGAGGAACCCGGCGCGCGCACGGCGATCGGCGGCATCGTGCCCGCCGGCGGTCTCGCCATCGTGGGTGCGCCGCGGTTGGAGCGCGGTACCGATGGTCGGGTCAGCCTGTGGAACAGCCTCCACGCAATCGATGAGCACGGCACCATCGCGGCGACTTACGACAAGGCTCACCTTGTACCGTTCGGCGAATACGTGCCCCTGCGCCGAATCTTACCGATCGATAAGGTCGCTTTCGGCATGACCGATTTTTCACCGGGGCCGGGGCCGCGAACGCTCGCGCTTCCCGGCCTGCCGCCCTTCGGTCCGCTGATCTGCTACGAGGCGATCTTTCCCGCCGCCGTGATCGGCGACGGGCCGCGCCCGGCCTGGCTTGTCAACCTGACCAACGACGCCTGGTACGGCATATCCAGCGGCCCGTTCCAGCACTTCGCCATGGCGCGCTTGCGCGCAGTGGAAGAGGGTGTGCCGCTCGTACGCGCCGCCAATACCGGGATATCCGGCGTGATCGATGCCCATGGCCGCGTGGTGGCAATGCTCGGCCTCGGCGAGGCCGGCGTGCTTGATTCCATGCTGCCGGTCGCCCTGGCCGCGCCGCCGCCATTTGCTCGGATCGGCAATTTACCAATTCTTGGGCTTAGCTTGATTATACTTGGGGCTTTCTTTTATTATCGCTATATAATAGCTAAATAATCATAGTACTCGACGCAGTTTGATAAGGCGTTGAGTTGATTCATA
>SHVW01000111.1 GCA_009694085.1 Alphaproteobacteria bacterium | reverse complement strand
ACCATCGCCCCTTGCAGATCGATATCGGCTAGCCAGTAGTCGCGTTGAGCCTCGATGCCCATCACAACATCCATGATTTGCAGCCGCGCTTCCGTCAGCAATTCGAACACGCTCATAAGCATGCCGTTGTAGCGCAGCAGGGTTTCCTCTGAGATGAGTTTGCGGACCGGCAGAATCTCTTGCCGATAGTGGCGTGCGATGTCGTAGGCGCTTCGGTATGTGTAATAGGCCTCGCGCAATTCCGATCGCGCGGCGACCGCCATATCGGCAAAGCGATGGGCGGATTGGGTGTAGAGATGTTCGGCGCGAGCGACTTTTGCCTGACCCCAATCGAAGATCGGGATGCTGAGTTCGATCTCGTATCCGGTTTGCCGGGACAGGCCGGTCTCGCTGTTGCGCAGATAGCTCAGTTCGAACACGCTGAGGACTCTCGTGGCGGTCGTCAGGCCAAGGGAGGAGGCCAGCGCGTCCAGCTCGGCCCGCGCCAATTTCAGGTCAAGCCGTTGGCCGAGGGCCGCAGCCTCGATATCCTCGATCTCGTTCGGATTTCCCGGAAGACCCGGAAGTTGTTCCGGGAGTTGGAAACCGGCATCAGCGCCCCACAGGCCAAGCAGGCGCGTCAAGCGCTCGCGCTCAACGACTCGACGGCGGTCGGCGCGGGCGAGCTGGACCAGCACGTCGGCATAGAAGGTCTGTTCGCGCGCCTGATTGAGCTTGCTCCAATTGCCGACCCGGGTCATGCGCCGGCCCAGCTCGGCGGCCGCTTCGGCGGCAAGCTTGGCATCTAGCATGTATTTGAGCGTTTCCTGCGCGGCAACGGCCCGGTAGAAGGCCTTGCGGGTTTCGCCCGCGACCTGGATCACCTGATTGACGACGCGCAATTTGGCGTGCTCGAAACGCCGTGTTTCGACTTCGGTCGCAAGGGGAATGGTCAGGAGGCTGAGGATGTCGAAAATAAACTTGCGCTCGATCTCGATTTCGCCGGTTCGGCTGAGCCGCGACAGCGAAAATCCCGGATTCTTCATGCGACCGGCCTGGACCAGACCGGCCTCCGCAATTACCAAGTCGCTATAGGTCGCTTGCAGACCACGGTTATTGAGCAAGGCGATCTGGACGGCGTCATCGGCCGTGAGAGGTCGATCGAGCAGCTTCTTGGTGGCGTTCTGGGCCTCGGCAAAGTCCTCGGCGGTCCGGTGCCAGCGGATGTCCTGCGCGACATGGCGACCGGCCATCTCGCGTACGGCGTCGAAACCATTATCCTGGGAAAACTGCGCACAGCTTGAGAGCAACAGGGCCGCTGCGAGCGCGAGACCAGGGCAAGCGCCGCGTCGGCGCAGTGTGGCCTTAACCGGCATCGTTATCTGAGTCATAATTGAGAATCCTGAAGAGTTCGTGGGCGTGACGAGACGCGCCGAAGCGGCATGCTGGCTCAATCGTCCGCATCATCGGCATTCGCATCGGCCGGGGCTTTCAGTATCCCCACATGGCCACCCGTGCGCGCGGCCCGTTCGTTGGCCCGACGCCACGGAATCGGCGCGACCTCGGCAAAGCCGCGATAATTGGCGAAGACGGATTGATACTTCTGCGCCGGCGCTGCGTTCGTAACGCTGGCGGAATCAAGATCAATGGCGGAAAGGGGCGTTGAGCAGCCACCCATAAGGAGCGCCGCACACAAAGCGCCGGCGCGTAGCGACATAATCGATTTCATGAGAGACCTCGACGGTTCGACTCAAAGAATAGAGTCGGGAGACTGACAAAACAGTCGGATGTGCGTAGCGTACGCACCACCGAGTCTGGCTTAGGGCAGCCCTCTCGGGGCGGCCGGTCGGCCCCAGCGGTATCGATGCCCTGTCTCTCTTGACCATGAGGCGAGGACAGGTCTCGTCCGGATGGGCATTCTAATTGATATTCGCTGCTGGTAAGCAGGGCGGCGCAAAATCCGCATGCGGTGCAAAAACAGTCGGCGCCTTTGCACGGCTTTCCATGATGCGGCATCGCGGAGCCCGACGACATGTGCGCCTGATCGTGCCACGCCATAACGGATGCGTTCGCTTGCGCCGCATGCGGATTTGTCAAAGTCGGCGCGTGGCTATCCGGGAGCTGGGACCGTGACTGAAACGCTGTGCCGATCAAATTTCCGTGATCGCCCGCATGCGCCCCGGCCGGCCCGCCGATCCCGACCAGCAACATAAGCGATAGCATCATGGCGACAAGCAAAGGCACGAAAATAGCCCCCTGCGGTTGGCTGATTTATGGCGCCCCGGATCCGACTGTCAAGGTAGGCGGTCAGGTTGGACGGGCATTGAGTTATCCTGGGATTGCCAATCTGGGCCCAGCAGGTCAATTCTAGCGCCGGTACGAAGTGGGGCTGGAGATCGACATGTCGCAACAGGAATTGGACGGCACGCTCACCGGCGCACCGCCGGGCGGAGGGGGGCTGGCCGATTACCGTCCGCCGAGCATGGCCGAGGCGGCGGGCTGGGCGTCCGAGCGCAACATGCGGCAGATCGAAGAGACACCGCTACCGACCAATATCGGCACCCTCCTTCGCACGGCGGCGGTGGAAACACCGGATCGGCCCGTCCTGGTGTTCTTTGACGACGACGAGACCATTACCTATGGCGAGTTGGATCGGCGTGTCGACGAGGTGACTACCGCACTTTCCCGGTTAGGCGTGCGCCGGGGCACCCGCGTCAGCATCATGGTGTTCACCCAATCCACCTATCCGCTGACTTGGCTGGCGTTGGCGCGCATCGGCGCCGTGGCCCAGCCGCTCAATTACAATTACACCAGCCGCGAACTTCATTTCATGCTGACCGATTTCGGCGCGGAGTTTCTGGTGATCGACGCGGAATTGCTCTCGGTTTTCGAGGGCATGGAAACCGCCGTGTTGCCGCGCGACCGCCTGCTTGTGGTTGGCGATGGGGCTCAGGCCTATCCCAACCGCTGGCGCGACATCGTGCCGTTATGCCCTGCCCAGTATCGGCCCAATCGCGAACCCGATCTCGACGACCTCATGAACGTCCAGTACACCAGCGGCACCACCGGCTTGCCCAAGGGCGCGTTGCAAACCCATCGCTTCTGGCTGACCTTCGGGCGGGTCGGCGCCGCGCAGTTCCAGGATCGGCTGGAGCGCATTCTGATTGCCCAGCCCTTCTACTATATCGACGCGCAGTGGCTGATGCTGATGACGATCTATCGGCGCGGTACCGCCTATGTCGCGCGCAAGCAGAGCGCCAGCCGATTCCCCGGTTGGCTCAAGACCTACCGCATCAATTACTGCAATTTTCCGGAAGTGGTCTCCAAGCAGCCGGCGCAACCCGACGACGCCGAGAACGACATGATCGTCGCCTCTTGCTACAGCCACCGGCGGGAGAATTATCCCTGGTATGAGCGGCGCTACGGTTTTCTCGCCCGCCAGGGCTTCTCGATGACCGAACTTGGCTGCGCGCTCTACGTGCCCATGGAGGCCGGCGCCATGACCGGGACCGGCACGGTCGGCATTCCCGTGGCCTTTCGCGAGGCCAAGATAATGGACGCCGAGGGCTTCGAGGTGCCGCGCGGCGCGGTCGGCGAGCTGTGCGTGCGCACCAAGTCCGGCCTGCTGCCCCGCTCGATTCTCCAGGGTTATCACAACAGGCCCGAGGCGACCCGGGACGCCTTTCACGAGGGCGGCTGGTTCCGCACCGGCGATGCCGCCCGGCAGGACGAGGCCGGCTGGTTTTTCTATCTCGGCCGGCGAAAAGACATGGTGCGCCGGAACAGCGAGAATATCAGCGCGGTTGAGGTCGAGGGCGTGCTGCGCGGCATGGTCGAAATCCTGGAGGCCGCCGTTCTGCCCGTGCCCGACGAGTTGCGCGGCGAGGAGGTCAAAGCCTATCTATTGCTTGCCGAGGGCAAGACGCCGGCCGACTGCCCGCCCCCCGTCGTATTCGCCCATTGCGAGCGGCTACTCGCGCGATTCAAGATTCCGCGATACCTGGAATACGTCGCCGAGTTTCCACGCACGCCGAGCCTGAAGATCAAGAAAAGCGCGTTGATTGCGGCTAAGCCCGATCTGTGCGCTGGCAGCTACGATCGGGTGGAGGGACGTTGGCGGTAGAAACGAGACTCGCTACCGCGCCCGCTCGTCGCGCCAGCGGTAATACATGACCGAGGGCGCCAGGAACCAGGGATTGCCGGTATAGAACGGCCGGGTCTGGAACGACAGGCCGTCCAATCCGGTGGCGCCCTTCGGCTTGCCCAGGACTTGCTGCCCCAGGCGCATGCCCAGATAGCCCGCCATCCCAACGCCGGAGCCGCAATAGCCCATGGCGTAGTGAACGCCGTCGTGCCGGCCGACATGGGCGAGTTCGTCGAAGGTATAGGCGACGAAGCCGGACCAGGAATGGCTGATGTGCACATCGGCCAGCTCCGGAAACAGGCGCACCAGCTCCGCACGCAGCTTCGGCCCGCTTCGAAGCGGGTCGGTTTCGTTGTGCGAAACGCGGCCGCCGAACAGGATGCGCCGCCGGTCGGGCGAGGCCCGGTAGTAATAGACGACCTTGCGGGTATCGCTGACGGTGCGGTTGCGCGGCATCAGCCGGTCCATGGTCTCGGTCGGCAGGGGCTCGGTGGCGATGATGTAGCTGCCGATCGGAATCACCCGTCGTTGCAGCCAAGGCATCAACGGGCCGGTATAGCCATTGGTCGCGACCACCACGTCGCGCGCGGTGCAGGTGCCGCGCGCCGTGGCGACGCGGAAGCGATCGCCATCTCTCTCGATGCCAGTCGCCGCGCAACGAGCAAAGACCCGCACGCCCGCTTCCGTCGCGCGGTCGAGCAACCCGGCATGATAGAGTCCGGGATCGACCGAGGCGTGCTTCGTGAACACCGCGCCACCGTAATAAGCATCGGTTCCCAATTCGGTGCGTTGCTCCGCCCGCGGCACCATATGGACCGGCACCTCCAGCCCCTTGGGCTGGTTGGCGACGCTGCGAGCCAACGCCTCGTATTGCCCGGGGCTATGGGCGGCGTGAAAGCGCCCGACCACGCGGAATTCGCAATCGATGCGCTCGGCCGCGATGAATTCCCCCAGCCAGGCGAGTGAATTCCGGCCCTCGCGCAGAATGGCGGCGGCGCGCTCCGGCCCGTGCCGGCGCGTCAACTCGTCATAGCCGGGCTTGATGCTGGTGGAGATCTGGCCGCCATTGCGCGTGCTGCAGCCCCAACCGGCATCCTCGGCATCGAGCACGATGGTTGCGCGCCCGCCGCGCGCGGTTTGCAGCGCCGCGTTGAGCCCCGTATAGCCCGACCCGATGACGACCACATCCGCCTGGGCGGGAACATCGGCCGTGGGAAGGACGGGCCTGGGAACATGGTCCCACCAATACGGCGTCAGCTTGAAATCCGGGGTGAATAGGTTGCTATCCATACGTAATCAGGCCCGATTTGCGCTGCGGCGCCCAAGCGGGGATGGTTCTTCGGCAGCGAACAGGCTTGTTTGCCCGGAAAGATGCTTCTTTCCGCCGGGCTGGCGGCTCTGTTTGGCCTCAAGGACGAAAGACCCGCGCTTATAGAGATCGATCCAACGCGTTGAGACCGTGCCATCGCCGTTCGCGGCCTTCACCGCGCTCTCGAAGACATGGTCGTTTTCCTCGGTGGTCGCACCCGACGGTTCGGGGCGGGCCACGCCGAGGGCATCGCAGAGTTCGGATAGAAAGGGCGAGTAGTTCGCGCGTTCCTGCCCACCCTCACGCCCCTGCCATCGGGCAATGAAGCTCTCAATCAGGGCGGCGCCGCGATCTGGCATCTGGAGTCCGCAACTCCCGTTCCAAGTCTTCTCGCTTAAACGGCAAATCGGACCCTAGCGATCAGAAACTCTGGCGCACCCGGCGAGATTCGAACTCACGACCTCTGCCTTCGGAGGGCAGCGCTCTATCCAGCTGAGCTACGGGTGCGGGCGGAGCAGAACCTAGCGGAAAACCGAAATCGCCGCAAATGGGATCAACCCGGCTCCGCCGGGCAGGCCTGGGACAAGCGCGCGGCCGGCAGCTCCGCGCCCGAGGGTAGGGGGGCCTCGGCCGCCCCGATCCAGGCAGCGACATCGGCCAGCACCGTGCCGGCTTGGAGATCGCGCAACACCATGTGGTAGCCGCGCGAGTACAGCGCGAGGCGCCAGGGTGTCTTGGCGGGCAAAGCGTGCAGCATCATGCAGGTTGGGCCGGAGCGGATGATGTCGTCGCGGCTGCCATAGAGGATCAAGGTCGGCACGGTTAGCCGAGGGGCAGCGTCAAGCGCCCGGTCCATCAACCCGACCAAGCCATAGATGGCGTCGATGCGCGTCTCCTTGATCACCTGAGTGTCCCGGCCGAGGCCGCGCAGCATCTCGATATTGTCGGAAGGTTTATAGGTCAGCCCCTCGTTGCGTCCGGCGATGGCGGGCATGATGCGGGCGGCGACCTCCAGCAACGCCACCTGGATTGCCGGCATGGTGCGCCGGCCCCACACGGCGGGCGCCGCCAGGATTGCGCCGTCAATGCGGGGCGCAGCCGCGCCGGCCAGCGCCGCCATGATCACCGCGCCGCCCATGCTCTCACCTAAGCCGTGAACGGGCAAACCGGGATGGTGCGCGCGCACGAGATCGACGGCATCGGCGAAATCATTGACGAGCAGGTCATCACCCGGCCAGATGCCGCGATGGGGCGACGCGCCGAAGCCGCGCTGGTCATAGGCGTAGGTGGCGATACCGTGGCGGGCGAGCGCGGGCCCAACCGTGGCGAAGGCATTGCGGTAGTCGTTAAAGCCGTGAAGCGCCACGATGGCCGCCGCGACCGGTCCATCGGGCCGCCAGACCGCGAGCGGCAATTCCGTGCCGTCCCTTGCGATCAGGCGGTCGCCGGTCAACTCGGGGGCGCGTAGGCCGGGGCCGGGCGGCTGAAGCCGGGGCGTGCAAGCGCCGAGCGCAAACGCGAATGCAAGGGAAAGGAGGATCGGTCTCACGGCGCCCAGCTTCACTGCGGCCGATCGATGCGCGCCGCCCGCGTGAGCTGAAGAAAAATATCCTCCAGATCGGTTTCTTCGGTAGTCAAGTCGAGCACGTTCAGCCCGGCTGCGCGTACGGCCGTCAAGATTTCGCCGATCGGAACCTGACTCGGCCGATAGCGCAGCACTAGCTCATGCGGCCCTTTCACTTCGGCTTCAAAGCGCGCCAGCGCCGCGGGCACGTCATCGAGCGTGTCGGACACGATCAGCGTCAGCGTCTTGCTGTCGATGCGCTTGAGCAGCGCCTGGGTGGTGTCGCAGGCGATCACCCGGCCGCGATCAATGATGGCGATGCGGTCGCACAGCGCTTCCGCTTCCTCCAGATAATGGGTGGTCAGCAGTATGGTGACGCCGGCCCGGTTGAGTTCGCGCACATGGCCCCAGAGTTGCCGGCGCAGCTCGATATCGACGCCTGCGGTCGGCTCGTCCAGCACCAGGATCGGCGGGCTGTGCACCATGGCCTTGGCCACCAGCAGGCGTCGACGCATGCCGCCGGACAGCGTGCGCGCATAGGCATCGGCCTTGTCGGCGAGGCCAACGGCCTCTAGCACCGCCATGGTGCGCCGTTCCGCCGCCGGCACGCCGAACAGCCCAGCCTGAAGATCGAGCAATTCGCGCGGCGTGAAAAAGGGATCGATGCTGAGTTCCTGAGGCACCACGCCGATCGCGGCGCGGGCGTCGCGCGGGCGCTCGGTAATGTCAATATCCCAAACCCGCGCCGTGCCGGCCGTTTTTACGACCAGCCCGGCTAAGATGTTGATCAGGGTGGATTTGCCCGCGCCATTGGGGCCGAGCAGACCGAACAGCGCGCCGCGCGGAATTGCCAGGTCGATCCCATTAAGGGCCGGTTTGCCTTGCCCGCCTCCTTTGGTGCGATAGGTCTTGCTCAGGCCGGCGACCTCGACCGCATGACGTGGCAGGTTGCGGCTGCGCTCGCCGCGTTCCGGCGCGGGCCTGACGGCGTCGGTGGCGAGCGGATCGGCGGATTCGACCATGGGCGGGACGGTTCGCAAGTTCTGTTGATTGGGGCGCGGCAATGGGTATCATCTGCCCTGCCCGGGGGTCAATCGACTAGCCCGGCCTACCGCTCGGGAGTGCGCGCCCCATGACGTCGCCGGTTGAAATCATCGAAGTCCAACGCACCAAGGTCGCCTGCGACGGCGGCGACGGCGCGCTGGGCCACCCCCGCGTGTTCCTTAACATGGGCGACAAGCGCGAGATCGACTGCCCTTATTGCGGCCGACGCTTTGTGTTGAAAGCCGGCGCGGCGGCCGAGGCCGGACACTAACGGCGACGCCCGCGCTGTCCGGCGCAGCGCGCATTTGACATAGTAATGGCATGGTGGTGCGGGCAACCTTAGTCGGTCTTGTCCTTGTCCTGCTATCCAGTCCGATTTGGCCGGCACGGGGCCAGGACATCGACGCCCATCTTGTCCGCTCCATGTATTTCGGCGCGCGCGTTCTGCTTGGCGATGCCGCACGTGCCGACTTGACTGCGGCGCTCGACTGGCCGCTCGCGCGGGAAGATCTGGGCATTATCGAAATGCCTTTTTATGTCGATGAGAAAGGCCTGTTTATCCCGATCGATACCTGCCGGGAATGGCATGGCGCGGTCCGGAGAAAGCTGAAAATCAGAGGCGCGGGCAACTGGATGACTCATTTGGAACTTGCCGTACAGTGCGACCCGTTACGCGTTCTATCCGGCGCGCGTGCGCCGGAGCGCTCGATGGTGTCGCGCGATAAGTTCACGTCCGACGTCTTCAATCTGCCGATTTCAGTCATGCCGACCGACAACTCAAAGCTTTGCGACCATCGCCAACGACAGGCCGAGCGCGGCTTCACCCTCGCCGACCTTGGCAAGGAGGGCAAATACAAGCGGCAGATTCTCGGTTCTGATGGGGTTCGGATCGTCCGTGGCGCCCGGATCGCATACTTCGCGCTAGCCGCTATCGCCGATGTAGACGGCGATGGCTGGGCCGAGTACGTCATCACGCAATATCATGGCTACACAGGCAAGCGGAATTATCTCGTCATTTCCACCCTATGGCTGTCGAAAACCGACAAAGGCTTTGTCGCCGGGCCGATACCGCCGGACTGCCGCGAGACGATCGGCAAGCCTTAATGCCTGAGGCCCTCATCGTCGCGTAGCGCGCTGGAACATGTCCTTGGTCCAGGCATTGCGCGCGGGCTGCGGACCGCGTCGGCTAGATTCTTCTGCCGTGCGCAACCAATCCTCGGCGGCGATTGTTTTTTCAGTTTTCGAAACTCGGTTTTGAGTTTGCCCGGTCCGAGATTGAACGCCATGTCGAGCAAGGCTTGCTGAATTTCCTCGGGAAGCTCGTCAAAACTCTTCCCCGTCTCCCAACGCTTTAATGCTGCCAACGTTCTCTCGATATCCTCATCCAACATCCGGTCGATGTCGTAATCTTCAAGCTTCAGCTTGGCCGCACGCTCGATACCCGAAGAATTGCCGGACATTTTCCGGATCGTGTCAAATTCCTGCTCGATCTCTGCCCGCGCTGCGCGTCGCTTGTCATCTTTGCGGATGAACGGCAGGCGAGCGGCTTGGAGGATGTCGGCAGCATTCGACCGACGCCAACGGTCACATTGCGACGCCCATCAAGGTACATGTGCGCCTTCCTGCCCTCGAACTCGATCACTTTCCGCTTGAACTGAGACATATCGACCATGGCTGCCTCCGGCGATTTGAGCTGGGTATGCTTGTCTTGGTTCTGCAATCGCCGACTAATCAGAACATTTAACGAACATTTCAATGGTGCGACAAGCAATCCCGTAGCGGTCGGGGGTTCGCGCCTGGATACCGCTGGAGTTGCCCGGCCTGCCCGGCGTTGGCGGCAAGCCCTTGAAACCAAACCAGGGCGCAGCCCGATCAAGGCTGGTACCTGGCGAACCTACCCATTAGAGTCCCCGCCATCCCAACTGACTTGGCCTGTTGCCCCATGTCCAAGCCCGCCAAGGACCGCCCCCACGTCTTTCTGGTCGACGGTTCCGGCTACATCTTCCGCGCCTTCCATGCGCTGCCGCCCATGACCCGGGCGGATGGCACGCCGGTCAACGCGGTCTATGGCTTCACCGCGATGTTGATGAAGCTGCTGCGCGACATGCATGCGGAATACGTTGCCGTCATCTTCGATGCCGGCCGCAAGAGTTTTCGCAACGACATCTATCCCGAATACAAGGCCCATCGCCCCGATGCACCGCCCGAACTGGTGCCGCAATTCGCACTGGTGCGCGAGGCGACGCGGGCATGCAACGTGGCGGTAGTGGAGATGGTGGGCTTCGAGGCCGACGATTTGATCGCAACCTATGCCCGCCAGGCCGCCGCCACCGGCGCCCAAGTCACCATTGTCTCCTCCGACAAGGATTTGATGCAGCTCGTCGGCGACGGCATCGTCATGCGCGACCCGATCAAAGAGAAGACGATCGGCCCGGCCGAGGTGATGGAGAAATTCGGCGTCGGGCCGGATCGCGTGGTGGACGTGCAGGCGTTAGCTGGCGATTCCACCGACAACGTGCCCGGCGTGCCCGGCATCGGCGTCAAGACCGCAGCCCAATTGATCAACGAATATGGCGACCTCGACACGCTGCTGGCGCGTGCCCACGAGATCAAACAGCCCAAGCGGCGCGAGGCCTTGACCGAAAAGGCCGAAATGGCCCGCATTTCGCGCGAGTTGGTGTGCCTGAGAACCGACGTTCCGGTCGAAGCGACCATTGAATCATTTGCCGTCAAGGCGATCGACCCAGCAACTTTGCAGGCATTCCTGAGGGCTCAGTCGTTCAGCTCCCTGCTCACCCGCTTCAACTTGACCGGCGACATCCTCGCCGCATCGGCCAAATCGGCACCGACGGCGACGCCAACGCCACAGGCCAGGCCGGCGTTACCCGAATTCACCGGCCCCGCCCAATACGAGTTGGTGCAGAACCTGGCAGCGTTAGACCATTGGATCGCGCGGGCCATGACGGCCGGTGCCGTCACGGTCGATACGGAAACCACATCGCTCGATGCCGTGCGTGCCGAACTGGTCGGCGTGTCCTTGTCGATCGAGTCGGGCCGCGCCTGCTATATCCCCCTCGGCCATAAGGGCGCCGCAAGCCAAGGCCGCCTCGATCTCGGCGGCGCCAGCGAAACTCAGGACGCCCCGCCCCAGATTCCGCTCAAGGAGGCGCTGGCACGTCTGAAGCCGCTGCTTGAAGACCCGGCCATCCTCAAGATCGGCCACAACATCAAATACGATTCCATCATCTTCGCCACCTATGGCGTTGCGGTCGCGCCGATCGACGATTCCATGCTGATCTCTTATGTGCTCGACGGCGGTCTGCACGGCCACGGCATGGATGAGCTGGCCCAGCTTCACCTCGGCCACACCACGATCAAGTTCAAGGACGTGACCGGCACGGGCAAGGCCGCCATCGGCTTCGACCGTGTCGGGCTGGAGGCGGCGCGCGATTATGCTGCCGAGGATGCCGATATCACCGGCCGGCTCCACCGCCTGCTCAAGCGCCGGCTGGCGACCGAGCACATGGTCACCGTCTATGAGACGATCGAACGGCCGCTGGTGCCCGTGATCGCCGCCATGGAGCGCCACGGTATCCGGGTCGATCGTCATGCGCTGGTCGAGATGAGCCGCGATTTCGGCCATCGGCTCGCCGACATCGAAGTCGAGATCCATCGCATGGTCGGCCATCCCTTCAACATCAACTCGCCCAAACAACTGGGCGAGGTTCTGTTCGACGAACTCAAGCTTTCCGGCGGCAAGAAGGGCAAAACCGGCGCCTATGGCACCGGCGCCGACGTGCTGGAGGAGCTATCGGCCGACCATCCCCTGCCCCAGCGCGTGCTGGATTGGCGCCAACTCGCCAAGTTGAAGAGCACCTATGCCGACGCGCTGGTCGACCAGATCGATCCGCGCACGGGGCGGGTGCATACCTCCTTCGCCATGGCGGCAACCTCGACCGGGCGGCTGAGTTCGACCGATCCGAACCTGCAAAACATTCCGGTGCGCACCGAGGAAGGCCGTAAGATCCGCCGCGCCTTCGTCGCCGAACCGGGTCACAAACTGCTGTCGGTGGATTATTCCCAGATCGAACTGCGGCTGGTCGCCGAGATCGGCAATATCGAGTCGCTGAAGCAAGCCTTCCGCGATGGCGTCGACATTCACGCGCTCACCGCTTCTCAAGTCTTCGGCGTGCCCCTGGCGCAGATGGATGGGGCGACCCGGCGCAAGGCCAAGGCGATCAATTTCGGCATCATCTACGGCATCAGCGGCTTCGGTCTATCGCGCCAGCTTGGCTGCTCGCCGCGCGAGGCCTCCGACTATATCCGCGCCTATTTCGAGCGTTATCCCGGCATCAAGGACTACATGGAACGCGTGCGAACCGAGGCGCTCACGCGCGGCTATGTCGTCACGCTGTTCGGCCGGCGCTGTCACACGCCTGGAATCGCCGACAAGAATCCGGCACGACGCGGTTTCGCGGAGCGCCAGGCGATCAACGCGCCAATCCAGGGCACCGCCGCCGACATCATCAAGCGCGCCATGATCCGCATTGCGCCCGCCCTTGCCGCTGCCCGCCTCGATGCCCGCATGCTGCTCCAGGTCCATGACGAGTTGCTGTTCGAGGTGCCGGAGAAGCAGGTGGAGCGCACCTCGAAGCTGGTGCGCGAGGTGATGGAGCGGGCGGCGGAACCCGTGCCGTCCCTTGGCGTGCCGCTGGTCGCCGAAGCGGGAGTTGCCGACAACTGGGCCGAGGCGCACTAACCGATGGAAAAACTTCGACGGCAGACTCATGACCTGCTTGATTTCGGCTTGCCCCATGGCTGGGCCGGCTCGCTGGTCAACGCCTTCTTGATCGCGCTGATCTTCGCCAACGTCGTGGCTGTCGTTCTGGAATCGATAGCGTGGCTTCATGAGGATTTTGGCGACTATTTTT
>SHVW01000110.1 GCA_009694085.1 Alphaproteobacteria bacterium | reverse complement strand
CCCAATCCGGTCTCGATCAAATCCGACAGCAGATCATGTGGAACCGCCTGATCGCCATCGTGGAGGAGCAGGCGCAGACCCTGCTGCGCACCGCCTTCTCGCCGATCGTGCGCGAATCCGGCGATTTGTCCGCCGGGGTGTTCGATCTCAAGGGTCGCATGCTGGCCCAGGCGGTCACGGGCACGCCCGGCCATGTCAATTCCATGGCCGAATCGGTCAAGCATTTCATCGCCGCCTTCCCCCTGTCCACCATGGCCGAGGGCGACATTTACATCACCAACGATCCCTGGAAGGGCACGGGCCACACCAACGATTTCGTGGTGACCACGCCGGTGTTCCGCCGGGGCAAGCTGGTGGCGCTGTTCTCCTGCACCAGCCATCTCATGGATATCGGCGGCATCGGCTTCGGGCCCGACGCCACCGACGTGTTCATGGAGGGATTGTTCATCCCCATGCTGAAACTGGCCGAGGGCGGCCAGATGAACAAAACTCTGATGGCCATGATCCAGGCCAATACGCGCCTGCCCGTGGATACCGTGGGCGACGTCTATTCGCTCGCCGCGTGCAACGATGTCGGCGCCAAGCGGCTGTTGGAAATGATGGACGAGTTCGACATGGACGGGCTCGACGCGCTCGCCGATTTCATCTGCGACAGCTCGCGCCGCGCCGTGCTGGCCGAAATCGCCAAATTGCCCAAGGGCACCTGGACGAACCGCATGATGACCGACGGCTATGACAAGCCGATCGAACTGGTCGCGAAACTCACCGTTTCGGACGACGGCATCCATGTCGATTACACCGGCACCTCGACGATCAGCGGTAAAGGCATCAACGTCCCCATCGCCTACACGACCGCCTATACCTGTTTCGGGCTGGGTTGCATCGTCGCCGCGCGAATTCCCAACAATGCGGGATCGCTGGCGCCGCTGACCGTGTCGGCGCCCGTCGATAGCATCCTAAATGCTCAGCCGCCGGCCCCCGTGTTGTCGCGCCATATCATCGGCCAGATGCTGCCCGATGTGGTGTTCGGCTGCCTGCGCCAGGCGATCCCCGAGCGCGTGCCGGCGGAGGGCACGTCCTGCCTGTGGATGCTTAATCTGCGCGGCCCCGTGCCTGGCACGGCCAGTAAATACGGCTTCTCCATCGCGTTGACGGTGAATGGCGGCACTGGCGCGCGGCCGAGCAAGGATGGGTTGTCCGCCACCGCCTACCCCTCCGGCGTCAAGGGCACGCCGGTGGAGATCGCGGAATCCATGCTGCCCCTGATCTTCCACCGCAAGGAGCTGCGCGCCGATAGCGGCGGCGCCGGGCGCACCCGCGGCGGGCTGGGTCAGACGATCGAGATCGAGAGCACGGCCAATTTGCCCTTCGACCTGCTCGCCGCCTTCGACCGGATCGAGAACGTACCGCGCGGCCGCGACGGCGGCGGCAACGGTGCCGCCGGCTATGTCGGCCTCGCCTCGGGCAAGAAGCTGCGCGGCAAGGGCATCCAGAACATTCCGGCCGGCGACCGGCTGGTGGTGCTTACCCCCGGCGGCGCCGGCATCGGTAAGGCCTGCGAGCGCGACCGCGCGCGGGTCACGCGCGACGTGAAGGACGAGTTGGTGTCGACGGAGAGTGCCAACCGCGACTACGGGGCGGGGCGTAGCGCGACGGAGTAGAAGCGGCGGCCCCGCCCCTCACCCTACCCTCGCCCCCAACGGGGGATCGAGACGCAACGCGGATCGATGAGGGCCCCGGCGCGTAGCGACGGGAGGGTGAGGGGTGGTCGAAACTATTTTACTTCCTCGACCTCATAGAACCGCACCGTCCACTGCGCGCGCGCGAAGCGATAGCCCGTGCGGTTGGCGCGATAGGCGATCGGGTTGACCTGATTGTGAATCGGGAACCAGACTGCGGCATCCATGATGCGCTTTTGCGCATCGGCATAGACCGCATTGCGCTTGACCGGATCGATCTCGCCGGCGCCTTGTTCCAGAAGCTTGTCGAGCGCGGGGTCGGAGAGCCTGCCGAGGTTGAAGCGGAAGCGGCCGGGCTCGGGAATGTTGCGGCTGTGGAATTGGATCTCAAGCAAGCTTGGGTCGGCGCTGATCCAGCGCAGCGGGTTGATCTCGTTCGCATTAGTGAAGACGAGTTCATCCCAGCGCGGCGCCGTGATCGTCTCGACCTTAACGTCGAATCCGATCTTCTTCAGGTCGGCCTGTGCGGCGACGCCGACTTCGGGCAGCACGACCGCCAGCACCTGCCATGTGGTCGTCAGAGGCTGCCCATCTTTGGCGCGGATTCCGCCCGGGCCCATCTTCCAGCCCGCCGCTTCGAGCAGTTGGGTGGCCTTCCCGGGGTCATAGGGATAGTATTTTTCGGCCTCCGGCCAATAGCCGACGGTCGTCTTCGAGAGCGGTCCGTAGGCTGGCTCGATCAGCCCGAAATACATGTCGTCGGTCAGCGCCTTGCGGTCGAAGCCGTGCATGAAGGCTTGGCGCACGCGAATATCCTGAAACACGCCGCGCTGGGAATTAAGCAGGATGCCGAAGGGCAGGCCGGATGCGGGGGCCAGCATCGTCTTGTACCGGCGATCCTGGCCGAGGCGGCGGACATCGAGAATCGGCGTGAAGTCCGTGATGTCGACCTCGCCGCGCTCAAGCGCCGCGACACGCGTCGAGGCATCTGGAATGGAGCGGTGGATGACGCGCGCGACTTTGCTGGGCCCCTTATGCTTGGTGAATCCCGGGGCCCAGTTGTAGGGCTCGTAGCGGTCGAGCACGACCTGCTTGCCGCGCTCCCAATTGACGAATTTGAACGGCCCGGTGCCGACCGGCGCGGCGCCGAAGCCACCATCGCCCAGCAGCCTCACCGCCGTCGGCGAGACCGGTGATAGTTCGTTCTGGCTGAGCGAGGCAACGGCCGGCGCGTAGGGCCGCGTATAGCGCACCTTGATTTCGTAGGGCCCGATCACGTCGGACCCGGCATAGGGTCCCAGGATGTCGATCGCCGCGCGGCTGCCGAGTTTAGGATCGCGGATCGAGTCGAAGTTGAACTTGACGGCCTCGGCATCGAATTTCGTGCCGTCGTGAAATGTCACGTCGTCGCGCAGCTTAAGTGTGATCGACATGCCATCCCCGGCGAGTTCCCACGATCTGGCAAGACCCGGGGAATAGTTGTTGTTCTCGTCCGAGGCGATGAGCGTATCGAAGACCTGGATGATGAGCTGGCTCTCATGCCGGGATTGGGTAACGCGGGGATCGAAGGTGCGCGGATTGCCGTCATCCTCGGCCCAGGTGATCGTGAGCCCCGGCGACTGCGCCGATGCCAGATTGGCCGCGAACACTAGCCCCGCTACCGCCAGAAGCGAACGACGAACGCGCATGCTTGCCTCCCCAGGATTTTCTCGGGCAAGGGTAGGTCGGGAAATCCGAGACATCAAAGCAATTGTTATGTCTATTCTGGCACTCGCTGCCGGTCCATAGTGGCGGCGCGGTGATCGGCGGGAGATCGCGATGCATCAATTGACCGGGTATGTCGATCGTTGGAGTGCGCGAGCTGGCGAACGCATCCGCTTCATGATATCGAGCGTGGAGGACAGACCCTATTCCTTGCGTTTCGTGCGCCATCTCTGCGCCGACCCCAATCCCGATGGTCCCGGCTATCGCGAGATCGCCATGCCGACGCGGCTCGACGGGTCGCGCGCGGGAAAATTTCAGGCAGCCCGCCCCGGCAGTTACGGGCGCATCGACGCTCTGGCGCTGACCGCTCCGGGCGGGCTGCGCCTCGCTGCAACCATCTGGCCGACGCTGCCGAGCCTGGGCCGCCAGGTTGTGATGGGGATCGATGTCGCCGGCGTTGCGATCCGCCTGGAGATTTCGTCCCACGGCGGAGCGGCGTTGAGCGTCGATACCCATCGCGTCGAAATTTCCGCCTCGATGCTGGCGAGGCGCTGGTATGGGATCGCCGCCACCATCGATACGGCCAACGGAACGCTCCTGATCGAACAAAAGCCGCTCCAACCCGTCGGCGCCATCGTCGATGGCGGGCGCCAGGCACTGCGCGTTAAACTGCCGACCATTGCCGGAACCGGGCGCGTGTTCATCGCCGCGGCGCTGCACGGCAATACCGCCGAAGCCCATTACAACGGCAAGATCGAACAACCGCGCATCGCCGCGCTCGACGGCATAAGATTGGCGGAATGGGATTTCAGCAAGGGCATCGCTACCCAGCGCATCGTCGATATCGGGCCGCAGAGCGCCCATGGCTTGCTCGTTAATCTGCCGACCCGCGCCATGACCGGCTCCAATTGGAGCGGTGCGATCCATGATTGGAAGAGCGCGCCGGAGCAATACGGCGCGATCCATTTTCACAACGACGATATGGGCGAGTGCGGCTGGTCCGAAAGCTTCGCGCTCGACGTGCCGAACGACTGGCCCAGCGGCTTCTATGCCGCCCATCTCAGCAACGGGGCCGGCGAGGATTATATTCCGTTCTTCGTGAGGCCCGCCCGCGGCGCGCGCAAGGCGGATGTCGCCTTCCTGGTGCCGACGTTTAGCTATCAAGTCTATTCAAGCTTCGTACGGCCGGGCCGTGGCGCGGAAATCCGCGAGCGCGCGTTGTCCTGGGGCGCGCTGCTGGAAACACCCGATCTCAATCCGCAATTCGGCCTTTCCACTTACAATTCCCATGCCGACGGATCGGGCGTGGCGATCACGTCGATGCTGCGCCCGCAACTCGACACGCGGCCGCGCCAGATGAGCCTGATGGACCCGGCGCCCAAGGGTTCGGGCACCGGGCGCATCAATTGCGATAGCTATGTGATCGACTGGCTCGATCGCGCCGGCATCGCCCATGACGTGCTGACCGATCACGATTTGCACGAAGAGGGCCTGGCGGCACTCGAGCCCTATCGCGTGCTGATCTGCGCCCAGCATCCCGAATACCATTCGCTCCGCATGATGGAGGCGCTCGAACAATTCCTCAGGCGCGGCGGGCGTCTGATGTATCTGGGCGGCAACGGTTTCTATTGGCGGGCAGAACCCAGCATCGACGCACCCCATGCGCTGGAAGTGCGCCGTGCCGAGGGCGGCATCCGCGTCTGGGCGACTGAGGTGGGCGAAAGCTACCATCAATTCGGCGGCGTCTATGGCGGGCTGTGGCGGCGCATCGGCAAGCCGGCGCACGGTTTGGTCGGCAATGGTTTCTCGACCCAGGGCCGCCATCTGGGCTTTCCCTATAACTTCACCGAAGGCATTCGCGATCCCCGCGTTCGGTTCATGACTGCCGGCATCGAAAATGCCGCGGCGCCCGGCGCCGTGTTTGGGGATAGCGGTGTCATGGGCGGCGGTGCCGCCGGCTTCGAACTCGACAGCGCCGATCCGCGTTACGGAACGCCGCCCAACGCCCTTGTAGTCGCCAAGGGCGTCGTGATCCATGACGATTTTCGCTGGGTCAATGAGGATATGCTGATCCACCGCCATCCGCGCCCGCAAGAGGAGTGGTCCTGCGCCGATATGGTCTTCTTCGAGACGCCGGCCGGCGGTGCCGTGTTCAGCGCCGGTTCCATGACCTATGTCGGCGCGCTGCCGCCCGACGGCTACGGCAATGTCTGCGCCAAACTGACCATGAATGTCGTGCGCCGCTTCATGGACCCCACACCCTTCGCATGAGTGGGAGCGACCAATGACTATGCCCTGGTTTCTGCGGCGCGTTATCGAGATCGTTCCGACCTTGTTTTTGACCTGGACCATCGTTTTCGGCGTGCTCCAGCTCATTCCGGGCGACCCGGTCATGCTTGCGCTCGGCGGCACCCCGGCCAGCGACGAGGTGATCGACAACGAGCGCAAGCGGCTAGGCCTCGACCAACCGCTGCACATCCAATACTTCGATTTTCTGCGCAAGATGGCGGTCGGCGACCTTGGGAACAGCTATCAAACCAAGCAGCCCGTGGGGCAGATGATCGCGGCGCGGGTCAGGCCGTCGCTCGAGCTGGCGCTGGGCGGCTTGCTCGTGGGTATCGTTCTCGGCGTGGTGCTTGGGCTCGGTGCCGGGCTGCGGCCCCATGGCTGGGTCGATACCGCCACGATGTCGACCGCACTCATCGGCGTATCGATGCCCAGCTTCTGGATTGGGATGCTGCTCATCTATGTCTTCGGGCTGATGCTCGAATGGGTGCCCATCTTGGGCGAGGGCATAGATGCGCTGATCTTGCCCAGCATCACGGTCGGCTTGTTTCTGGCGGGCGGCCTTGCCCGACTTATCCGCAGCGCCATCATCGAAACGATGAGCCAGGATTACATCCGCACCGCCCGTGCCAAAGGGTTGCCGAATTTTCGCATCGTCGCCAAACACGCGATGCGAAACGCCATCATCCCGCCGATCACGCTGCTAGGCGTGCAGTTCGCCTTCCTGATCGGCGGCGCCGTCGTGACCGAGCGCGTCTTCGCCCGCCCGGGGTTGGGTGCGCTTCTGATCGATGCGGTGCTGACCAAGGATATCCCGCTCGTCCAAGGCCTCGTCGTCTATACGACCAGCGCCTATATCCTCATCAACCTCGCGCTCGAACTGCTCTATGGCGTTCTCGATCCGCGCATTCGGTCGCGACGTGCATGAGTGCGATTGCCGTTCTACCGCCTCGCCGCTTGATCGCGCGTACGCTGGGCACGCCCGGGGCCGCGGCTGGCGTCGTCATCCTTGCGGCCCTTGTGCTGGGCGCTATCTTTGCTCCCATATTTTCGCCCTTCGATCCCAACGCCACGCGCGTCTGTCCGCGCTTGGCCGCACCGTCGCTCGCACACTGGTTCGGCTGCGATCTGTTCGGCCGCGATATTTTTAGCCGAATTCTCTACGGCGGCCGCCTCTCGCTCGCCATCGGCCTGCTGACCGTGGCAATCAGCCTGTTTGCAGGAACCCTGATCGGCATGGTGATCGCCTTTCTCGGCGGTCGCGCCGATCGCATCGGCACAAGATTGCTCGACGTGATGTTGGGGTTCCCGCCGATCGTGCTCGCCATCTTGATCGTGGCGGTGCTGGGCGTTAGCGCGTTCAATGCGGCGCTCGCCGTCGGTATCTCCGGCATCCCACGCTTCGCGCGCGTCGTGCGGTCGGCGACCCTATTGCTGGTTGGGCGCGAATTCGTGGAGTCCGCACGTGCGATGGGCGCCAGTCAAACGCGCATTCTACGCCGGCATCTGCTGCCGAATCTGATGCCTGTCATCATCGTGCTCGCCTCGCTCGATTTGGGCACGGCGATTCTATCGACGGCGACGCTCTCTTTCCTCGGCCTCGGCGCTCAACCGCCGACGGCGGAATGGGGCGCCATGCTCAATGCGGGGCGCGAATTCATGCGCTACGCCCCCTGGACCATGATCTTTCCCGGTCTCGCGCTGTTCCTGGCCGTCATGTCGGTCAATCTCGTTGGCGACCGCCTCAGCCACATCCTCGATCCCCGAGCCGGCGGACGCGTCTGACGCACCCGCTCGCCCCAGGTTAATACGTCGCCTTGATCGTCGCCTTCGCCTTCGGCTCCTGGCGCACCACGCCAACCGCGGCGCGCAAATCGTCGAGATAATCCTTGCGTCCGGTTTCATGATACATCGACATCATCATGTGGAGCGCCGGCGGTTTCCGCACCAGGCCGGGAATCCAGCCCTTGCCCGAGAGCACCTCGGCGACGCGGAAGATATCGACCTCCTCCGAGCCCCAGGTCAGGATCGAGACATGGGGCTTGCCCCAGACGTGCAGGCCGGGAATGGCCTCGATGCCGGCTACATAGGCGTCGCGCATTGTCATCAAGCCGCGCGCGATGTTGCAATAGCCGGACACGCCCAGGAACTGCATGGTCGCCCAGGCCGCCGCCACCGCGCCGCCCGGCCGGGTGCCGGTGAGGGTGGGGGTGGAAAACAGACCGTTGGGCCAGTCGTCGATGTTGAAGACCTGGAACTTAGCCTGCTCGGGATCGCGATAGAACACGGTGGAGGCCGGCTTGGGGCAGAAGCCGAATTTGTGCAGATCGGCCGAGATCGAGCGCACGCCGGGCACGGTGAAATCGAAGTCGGGTACGGGATAGCCGATCATGCGAACGAAGGGCGCGACATAGCCGCCCACGCAGGCGTCGACATGAAGCCAGATGCCAAGTCTCTGAGCCAAGTCGCCCAACTCGGAGATCGGGTCGATCACGCCATGGGGAAAGCAGGGCGCGGAGCCAACGAGCAGGATGGTGTCGTCGTCGACGGCGGCCGCCATGGCAGTGGGATCGGCGCGGAAATCGGGGCCGAGCGGGATACGGCGCACGTCGATATCCATCGCGAGCGCCGCCTTGTTGAAGGCGGGATGGGCAGAATAGGGGATCACCATATTGCCCTGGTGGCGCGGCTTGCCTCGGCGCGCCCGGTTCCAGTCGCGGCAGGCGCGCACGGCCATGAAGATGCTTTCCGAACCGCCGGTGGTCATATTGCCGACCGCGCCCTCGGGTCCGTGGAATAGATCGAGCGCCATGGCGACGACTTCGTCCTCCATGCGTTTTAAACTGCCGAAGGCGCGCTTGGCGCCCAGTGCGTTCTCGGCGAAGAACTCGAAAAAGGCGTCGCGGCCGACCGCGGTCACCTCCTCATTAGCCTTGAAGACATAGAGCGGTACGCGGCCATTGCGCCAATCGGCGTCGCCTGCCGCCATCTCGCGCATCTGATCGAAGACGGACCCGCGGGCGCGTCCCTGTGCCGGCAACTTCGTGCGCATCGATGTTCTCCAGAGCAAGTGGTACGAACAGCCGACAACAAGTCGGCCGCTCTCCCTCTAACCTTGACGCGGCGAAACGTGCCTGTCTATCGTCAACCCATGCGCGGAACATCATTCTCCAAGAGCGAACGGGCGCTGAGCGGCCTCGGCCATGGTCTCGATGCGCTCGAATTGCTGGCGGCGCGGCGCGGCGATTTGCCGCTCGGCGAGATCGCGCGCGCGCTCAAGATGTCGAAGCCCGGCGTCCATCGCGTGCTGGCGACGCTGCGGCGGCGCGGCTATGTCGAGCATGGCGAGGGCGGCATCTATCGGCTCGGCCTCAAAGCGTGGGAGATCGGCTGCGCCGTGCCGGCGCTCGGTCTGGTCCAAATTGCCACGCCGATCATGGAGCGGCTGACCCGCGCGGCCGAAGGGGGCGCCATTCTGGGTGTGCTTGACGGCTTCGAGGTGGTCTATCTCCAGCGCGTCGACGGCCCCAACCCGATCCGCGTCCATGCCGAAATCGGTGCGCGCATATCGGCGCACTGCACGTCGACCGGTCTGGCGTTGCTGGCCCATCTGCCGGCCGATCAGCTCGACGCCATCCTGCCCGCCCAGCTCGCGGCGGTTGGCCCGCACACCCTCACATCCCATGATGCGCTTCGGCGCGAGCTGGCTCGCACGCGCGCGCGCGGCTATGCCGTCAACCAGGGCGGTTGGCGGGTCGAAGTCGGCGGCGTCGCCTCACCTATCTTCGGCGTCGACGGCATTGCCTTTGCCGCCGTCTGCGTCGCCGCGCCGCGCTTTCGCATGACGCGGAATTGGCTGCGCCGCGTACCGCCCCTCGTCGTCCAAGCGGCCCAGCAGATTACGGCCGCGTTGGCGCCGGCACCGAGCCAGTTGCAACTGCGCCTGCGGCGCGCCGGAGCCGAGCGTGCCTGACGCCGCCGGCCATCGCCTCGACTCCGGGCGCGCAGCAACGCCGGGCTGGCGCATCGGCGTCGATATCGGCGGCACGTTCACCGATCTGGTCGCGGTCGATCCGGCCGGTGCGATCAATGTGTTCAAGGTGCCCTCCGTGCCCGCCGATCCGGCGGCCGGCGTGTTCGCCGCACTTGAGCACGCCGCCGCCGCCCTTCGCCTCGATGTGACAGGCCTGCTCGGCAGTTGTGCCGTGATGGCCCATGGTTCGACCATTGCGACCAATACTTTGCTGGAAAAAAAGGGCGCGCGCGTCGGCTGTCTGGCCACGGAAGGTTTCCGCGACAGTTTGGAAATCCGACGCGGCATTCGCGAGAATCCCTGGGAGCATCGCGAACCCTATCCGCCCGTCCTGGTGCCCCGCTATCTCCGGCGGCCGGTACGCGGGCGGATTGACGCCGATGGCAGCGAGCTGGCGCCGCTGATGGTCGAGGACGTCGCCGCGGCTTGCCGGCATTTCCGGGACGAAGGCGTTGAGGCCGTCGCAATCTGCCTGTTCAACAGTTTTTTGGACTCGCGACACGAGCGTCTTGTGTCCGACGAGTTGGCCCGCCACTGGGGCGGCCAATGGATCACGCTGTCGAGTCAGCTGGCGCCGATCATGGGCGAGTACGAGCGTAGCTCGACCGCCGTGATGAACGCCTATGTCGCGCCGCGCACGGTGGGATATCTGCGTGCCCTCAACGATCGCCTGGCGGCACTCGGCCTGGCCCGTCCGATCCTGATGATCCAGAACAATGGCGGCGCCGTCTCGGTCGATCAGGTGGCCGAGCGCCCGGTCACGCTGTTGCTATCAGGGCCGGCGGCCGGGGTCGGCGCGCTCGGCTATTACGCGCGCGCGATCGGCTCGGACGATCTGATCTCCATGGAGATCGGCGGTACGAGTTGCGACGTCATCCTTATGGGCAAGGGCAAAGTCGCCTTTACCGATCAGCTTGAAATCGATCGTTACCACGTCGTCATCCCTTCGGTGGAGGTCCACACGATCGGCGCCGGCGGCGGCACCATCGCGGGCGTCGATACCGCTGGCCTGTTGTTCGTCGGGCCGCGCGGCGCCGGCTCGGTGCCCGGACCGGCCTGCTACGCCCGGGGCGGTACGGAGCCGACCATTACCGACGCCCAGCTCGTGCTCGGCCGGCTCAAGCCCGACACCTATGCCGGCGGCGCCGTGCGCATCGATTCTGCGCTGGCCGAGCAGGCGATCGACCGGGCGGTTGCACGGCCTTTGCGGTTGAGCCGGGAAGACGCGGCCGCCGGCATGATCAGGCTGATGGACCAGAAGCTGCTCCATGCGGTGCAGCGCATCAGCATCGAGCGCGGCCACGATCCCCGGCGTTTCACGTTGGTCGCCTGCGGCGGCGCCGGTCCGTTGCACGGCGTCGAGGTCGGCCGCCAGCTCGGCTGCCGACGCGTCTATGTGCCCCGACTATCGGGGGCGTTCTGCGCTTTGGGTATGCTGCACGCCGATGTGCGTCACGACTACGTTCGCGTTCATCTCGACCGACTCGACGGCGCTGATGTCGCGCGCATGGACGGGATTTTCGCGGAGCTGGAGACCCAGGCCAAGGCGACCCTGGCGCGCGAAGGCTTCAGCGGCCAGGGGCTTAACCTGCTGCGCGCGCTCGACCTGCGCTATATCGGCCAACAATGGGATATCACGGTGCCGGTTGCCGGCGCCCACGATCCCGCGGCGATCCGCACGGCTTTTGAGGCCGAACACGACCGCCTGTTCGGCCACATTCAACCGGGCGGCACCATTGAGATCACCAAACTGCGCGTGACCGGCATCGGTGCGCTCGCACCGCTCGACTTGCCCGCGCCCGCGCCCGCGACCGCACCGGCCCAGCCGCTGGAGCGCCGCCGCATCTGGATCGACGAAAAGTCCGGCTGGGCCGAGACCGACGTGTTCGACGGCGCCAAGCTGGCGCCGGGCCATTCGATCGCCGGCCCGGCCGTGGTCAACGAGGCCACGACCACCGTGCTCATCGGCCCGGGCGACCGGCTTGATGTCGATGCCGCCGGGAACTTCATGATCGCGTTACGGCCGGTGTCATGACGCTTGATCCCATCACCCTCGCGCTCGTCCAGAATCGTCTCGACCATGTGGCACGCCAGATGGGCTGGGTGATGATCCGCACCTCGCGCAGCCCGATCTTCAATCAATCCCACGACTTCTCCTGCTTCGTGACCGACGCCAAGGGCACGCTGGTGTCCCAGGCCGACGGCATCCCCATCCATACCGGCGGCGGTGGTTTTGCCGTGCGCGCCTTGCTGCGCGCCTTCGCCGGCCGCATCGATCCGGCCGATGCGTTCCTGCTCAACGATCCCTATGTTGCCGGCGGCAATCATTTGCCCGATTGGGTGATCGCGCGGCCCGTCTTCGCCCATGGCGCGTTATTTGGGTTTTGCTGCAACCGTGCCCATCAATCCGATATCGGCGGCGGCGCCGCCGGCACCTACAACCCCGCGGCCACCGAGATTTTCCACGAAGGCATCCGCCTACCGCCGCTCAAGCTGGTCGAGGGCGGCCGGATGCGCGACGATCTCTGGCAACTCTTGATGATCAACACGCGTTGCCCCGATCTGCTCGATGGCGATCTCCGCGCCATGCTCGGCTCGACCCGCATCGGCGCCGAACAGGTCGCCGAGCTGGTCGAGGATTTGGGCGCGGTGGAGGCCCAGCGCTATTTCGACGGCATCCTCGATCACGGCGACCGCCGGATGCGTGCGATCCTGGCGGCGCTTCCGGACGGCACCTATCGGGCCGAGGAGAAGTTCGACAATGACTGCTTCGAGCCGGCCGACCTGCCCATTAAGGTCGCCCTGACCATCGCGGGCGACCGTCTCAAGGTCGATTTCACCGGTACGGCGCCGCAGATCAAGGGGTTCAAGAACAGCTCGCTCGCCAACACCTATTCCTCGGTCTATGCCGCGCTCGCCTCGTTCTTCGACACCGATGTGCCGCGCAACGAGGGCACATTCCGCGCCGTCGAGATCATCGCGCCGGAGGGCACGCTGGTGAATGCCCGGCCGCCCGCACCCATGACGATGTGTACGGTTTTTCCCGCCCATGAGATCATGCATATCTGCTGGTGGGCGCTCGGCCAGGCCGTGCCCGCGCGCAACTGCGCCGGCTGGGGCAAGAACACTTTCCCGGTCACCACGGGCACGACGGCGGAGGGACGCACCTGGGTTATGTATAATTGGGGTGCCAATTCCGGCGCTGGCGCGGTCAAGGGCCGCGACGGCTTCAACCAGATGGGACCGATGATCACGCTCGGCGGCCTAGTCATCCCCAACGCCGAGACCTATGAGCAGCTCTATCCCGTGCGCATCCACC
>SHVW01000109.1 GCA_009694085.1 Alphaproteobacteria bacterium | reverse complement strand
CGCCAAATGCAACGCCCCTGCCACCGCATCCACCTCCACCGGCTTGAGCCGCCGGCGCACGTCGGGCGCCAACCACGGCTCGATCGCGCTCGATAGCCCGCCGACCAGCGCGATGCGCTCCGCACCCTGGCCGACTAGCGCGCGCACCAGGCCATCGATTTGTTCGGCCGCGCCCTGCACGATGCGCCGGCCCATGGGCTCGCCCTGGTCGGCGTGGCGCATTACCAGGGGCGCGAAGGTGGCGTAATCGGTGGCGCTGGCCTTGTCCATCCAGGCGACGGCGGCGGTGGGGTCGTTGGCGAAACGGGCCATGACGTCGCGCAGCAGTGCGCCCGATTCCAGCCGGCCGTCATGGGCGCGCAGCGCCAGGCGGATCGCCTGGAGGCCGAGATCGGCGCCGCTGCCCTCGTCGGAAATGGGGAAGCCATAGCCGCCAACGCGGATTTCGCGGCCGGCCACGCGGGCGAGCCCCGCGCTACCCGTGCCGACGATGACGATGCCGCCGTCGCGCCCGCCATGGGCGCCGATACAGGCGATCAGCCCGTCGCTGGCGAAGACGACGGAGGCGAAACCGGTGGCGCGCGCCTGGAGTGCCTCGCGCGCGCCGGTGCGGTTGATGCCGGCGAGTCCGATGCCGGCATGGATGCGCGCGCGCGCCGTGGCATCGAGGCCGGCCTCCGCCAGCGCCGCCGCGATCGCCGTTTCGATCGATGCCATGGACTGGTCGATGCCAAGCCTTGTCGTGGCAGGCCCAGCGATACCGGCGCCGAGCGTGCGGCCCTGGGCATCCTCCAGCCGCGCCCGGCAACCCGTGCCGCCGCCATCGACGCCGACATAGAGGGCCTCATCGGTCATGGCCGCGCTCAATCGGCCACGCGGCTTATATCGGCGCCGCAGCGCACGAGCTTGCGATCCAGCGCCTCATAGCCTCGATCCAGGTGATAGACCCGGTTGACCACGGTTTCGCCCTCCGCCGCGAGCGCGGCCAGCACCAAGCTAACCGAGGCGCGCAGATCGGTCGCCATGACCTGGGCGCCCCTCAACTTCGCCACACCGCGCACCAGGGCCGAAGTACCCTGGAGCGAGATATTGGCGCCCAGCCTTTTCAGCTCGGGCACATGCATGAACCGGCTTTCGAACACGGTCTCACGGATCATCGCCGCGCCGGACGCGATGGTCATGAGCGCCATGAACTGGGCTTGCAGATCGGTGGGGAAGCCGGGATAGGGCTCGGTCACGATGTCGATGCCCTTGAGCGCCCCGTCGCGCGCCACCATCAAACCGCGATCGGTCGGCCAGAGTTGCACCCCCGCCGCCTCCAACGCCTCGCCGACTGCCGATAAATGTTCCAACCGTGCGCCCGTCAGTTCGAGCCTGCCGCCCGTGATGGCAGCGGCGACGGCATAGGTCCCGGCCTCGACCCGGTCGGGCAAAATGTCGTGGCGTGCAGCACCCAGGGATTTGCCGCCTTGGATCAGAATACGGTGCGTTCCGGCGCCCTCGATCTGGGCACCCATGGCGGCGAGGCAGGCGGCGAGGTCGGCCACTTCGGGATCGAGGGCCGCATTGACGATCTCGCTTTCGCCGCGCGCGAGGGTGGCGGTCATGAGCGCGGTCTCGGTGGCACCGACCGATGGCGAGGGCAGCACGATGCGCGCGCCGGTCAAGCCATCGGGCGCTTGGGCGTTGATATACCCGCCTTCGATCTCGATGGCGGCGCCCAGCGCCGTCAGAGCCTTCAGGTGAAAGTCCACGGGTCGGGCACCGATGGCGCAACCGCCGGGTAGCGATACGCGTGCCCGGCCGAAGCGCGCCACCAGCGGCCCCAGCACCAGCAACGTCGCCCGCATGCGGCGCACGATGTCATAGGGCGCCTCGGCATTGGTTGCTTTGGATGCATCGAGCGTGACCGTAGCGCCGCGCGTCTCGGCGACGACGCCGTGATGAGCCATCAGCGTCAGCATGGTGCGTACATCGACCACGTCGGGCAGATTGGTGAGCGTCAGGGGTTCGGCGCTGAGGAGCGCCGCCGCGATCTGCGGCAGGGCGGCATTCTTGGCGCCGCAGATCTGCACGGTGCCCTCAAGCCGGCGCCCGCCCCGAATGATCAATCGTTCCATGCCGCCTCTTGCCACTTGCGAAGGAGAATCGCTTTCATCAGAGATAAGTGGTTCACTATTGGTCTTGTCAATCGAATTGCCCGCCGCGGAGCCAGAGATGTCGCCGCCCTCCGCAAAAGCCCAGGCCATTATCGCAAGTCGTGTCTTCGACGGGCGCCAGATGCATGGTGCGCGCGCGGTTCTCGTGCAGGGCGGAAAAATCGTGGGGCTGTCGGAGCCAGGCGACGTGCCACCGGGCTATGCGCGCATCGTCTTGCCCGACGCTTCCCTGCTGGCACCCGGTTTCATCGATGTCCAAGTCAATGGCGGCGGCGGCACCCTGCTGAACGACAATCCCGGCGCCGACGCCATGGCGGCGATCGCACGCGCCCACCGCCGCTTCGGCACCACGGGCTGCCTGCCCACGCTGATTACCGATGAACGGCAAGCCATGGCGCGTACCATCGCGGCGGCGCGGCAAGCCGTAACGACGCCCGGCGTCCTCGGCCTCCATTTGGAAGGGCCATTCCTCAACCCCGCGCGCCGGGGCGTCCATCGCGAGGACCTGATTGCGATCCCCGACATGCACGACGCCGACATGTTGGCGGAGCTGCGCGGCATCGGCGCCTGCCAGGTAACCCTGGCGCCGGAGCGCGTGCCCGCCGGCTTCATCGCCCGGCTGGTGGCGGCGGGGCTCAAGGTCTCGGCCGGCCATACCGACGCAACCGCCGAACAGCTCTTGGCGGCGGTGGATGAGGGACTCACAGGCATCACCCATTTGTTCAACGCGGTCTCGCAAATGCAGGCGCGCGAGTCGGGCGTGGTCGGCGCCACGCTTGCCGACGATCGCATCTTCGCCGGCATGATCTGCGACGGCCACCATGTCGGCGCGGTGACCATGCGCGCGGCCTATCGGGCCAAGGGCGCTACCCGGATCATGCTGGTGACCGACGCCATGCCGCTCGTCGGCACCGATCGAGACCGATTCATCCTAGTCGGCAAGGAAATCACGCTGCGCAATGGCCGCCTGACCGAGGCCAATGGCGGACTCGCCGGCGCCCATCTGGACATGGCGAGCGCGGTGCGCAATGCGGTCGCGCTGATCGGCGCTCCGCTGGAAGACGCTCTGGTCATGGCCTCGCTGACGCCGGCAAGTTTCCTGGGTCTCGATGATAGGCTGGGACGCATCGCGCCCGACTACGACGCCGATCTGGTGGCACTCAACAGCGATATTGGCGTCGTCGCCACCTGGATCGCGGGTGCGGTGGAATGGGTACAACGGCCGCATTGATCTGGCCGCACGGCACGTCCGACCACCAACGGGCCTATGCGGTAACCTCTATCGGCATCCAGACGCTATTACGCTCGGCTGACGCGCCCGCCGCCTCGATGAAGGCGACACCGCGCGCGCCCTCGATGACCGAGGGCAGCAACGGCCCATTGACCGGTGGATCGTTCCACCCCAGCCGGGCACCGATGGCATCGGCCGCGTCGGCGTAGAGCGTGGCGAAAGCTTCCAAATATCCCTCGGTGTGACCGGCGGGCAGCCTGCCGCCATGGCCGGCACTGGCGCTGGCAAGCCCAGGTCCGCCGCGCGCACGAATCTCGGTCGGGCGGCCGAGCCTGGTGAACCGCAATTCATTGGGCCGCTCCTGCTGCCAGTCCAACGCACCCCGGCTGCCATACACACGCAGGCGCAACCCGTTGGCGTGGCCCGGCGCCACCTGGCTCACCCACAACGCACCCCGCGCATCGCCGGCAAACCGCAGCAAGATTTGAGCATTATCGTCGAGCGCGCGGCCCGGCACGAAGCGGGAGAGGTCGGCGGCCAGTTCGACAATCCGCGCACCCGTAACGAACTCGGCCAGGTTGAAGGCGTGTGTGCCGATATCGCCGATCGCACCGCCCGGCCCGGCCAATTTGGGGTCGGCGCGCCAGGCTGCCTGTTTGTGACCCGTCCGCTCCAGCGGTTCGGCAAGCCAGTCCTGGGCGTACTCCACCTGGACCGTTCGCAGCGCGCCGATCTCGCCGGCCACCACCATGGCGCGGGCCTGACGGACCATGGGATAGCCCGTGTAATTGTAGGTCACGGCGAAGATTAGGTTAGTACGCGCGACGCGCGCGACCAGGTCTTGGGCATCGCTCAGACCCGTGGTCATAAGTTTATCGCAGATGACGGAAATGCCGGCATCGAGGCAGGCAATAGCCGCCTCATAGTGGTGCCGGTTGGGTGTGACGATGGCGACCGCGTCGACGCCATCGGCCCGGGATCGCTCGGCCGCCATCATGGCGGCGAGGTCGGTATAGATGCGGTCATCGTCCAGGCCAAGCGCCTGCCCGCCCGCGATCGCTCGGGTGGGATCGCCGGACAACAGGCCGGCGACGAATTCGTAGCGATCGTCCAACCGCGCGGCCATGCGATGGACCGGCCCGATGAACGCGCCGGGGCCGCCGCCGATCATGCCCAGGCGCAATCGTCGCCGTCGCGTCGTCACGTCAGGGCGCGCTCGTTGGCGCGATCGAAGAGGTGGAGATGATCGAGATCGAAACCGAAGCGCTGGCGCTGACCCGGCCGCGGGATCGTGCGGCCATCGCCCTTGCCTGTGAGTTCATGATCGCCAAAGCGCGCGAGCAACAGGGTTTCCGAACCCAGCGGCTCGACCACGGCGATCTCCGCCTCGATTTGCCAGTCCGCAGGCAAACGCGTTGGTCCATCGATGGCGCTGACATGCTCGGGTCGGATGCCGATGATAACGGCCTGGCCATCCGTCAGCTTCGGCACCGCACGCGCCGGCACCGGCAGGGTTGGGCCACCCGGCCAGGTCGTCCGAAAACCGTCGCCGTCGCGATGAACCGTGCCGGTCAGCAAGTTCATGGCGGGGCTGCCGATGAAGCCGGCAACGAAGACATTGGTGGGCTTCTGGAACACTTGGAGGGGCGAGCCGATCTGCTCGATCCGCCCGTCGCGCATGATCACGATGCGGTCGGCCAAGGTCATGGCCTCGACCTGATCATGGGTCACGTAGACGATCGTGGTCTTGACCGTCTGATGCAGCTTCTTGATCTCCGTGCGCATGGCGCTGCGCAGCTTGGCGTCAAGGTTCGACAAGGGTTCGTCGAATAGAAACACGGCGGGATCGCGCACCATGGCGCGCCCCATGGCAACCCGCTGACGCTGGCCGCCCGACAATTCGCCGGGGCGGCGCTCCAGCAACTCGGTCAGCCCCAGGATGCGCGCCGCCTCGTGCACGCGCCGCTCGATCTCCGGCTGGGGCAATCGGGCCGCGCGGAGCGCAAAGGCCATGTTGCGGAACACGGTCATATGGGGATAGAGCGCATAGTTCTGGAACACCATGGCAATGTTGCGGTCCTTGGGTGCGACCCGATTGACCACGCGACCGTCGATCGCGATCTCGCCCAGGTCGACGTCCTCAAGCCCGGCAATCATACGCAGCATCGTGGACTTGCCGCAGCCGGACGGCCCGACCAGGACCACGAACTCCTGATGCGCGATCTCCAGATCGAGCGCGTGAATGACCGGGGTCTTGCCGAAGCTCTTGACGACGCCGCGGATGGATACGCTTGCCATGGTGTTCTACCGGCCGATGGCGCGTTGGACGGCAGCGCTCAGCTTCGCAGCACCCGCCGCCGCACGATCCCGCAACGCTTGGAGCGCAGCGCCATCCTGGGCCAACCGGTCGCGATAGTGCGCCAGGCTGGCGGCCAGCGCCACCGGTGCCGGGCCGCCGGGCATGGTGCGCACGGCGATGAAATGCTCCGGCGTGGCGAAGCGTCGGATATCGGCCGCCGCGAGCTTGGGCGCGCGGCCGGTAACGGCTTGGAACGCCTCGGCGAAAATCGGATAGGGTAGGTCGGCGAGCGAGGTCTTGTCGTCGATCACGCGTCGGGCCAGCCGGGCGGCGATACCGTGGGCCTGGCGCTGGGTGATCTTCTCGCCGCGTACCAGGGAATCCGCCAGCTCGGTGATGGTGACGCAGCTTTCGTCGATATGCCGGCGTACCCGCGCCTCGTCGATCGTCACGGCCGCCATGAAAGCGCGCAGCAGAGTCATCGCACGAGCGGCGGTATCGAACGCCTCATAGCCCGCGATCTGCACCTCGCTTTCCGAATCGTTCATGTCGGTGAAGGGCGTGTTGTGCATGGTGTTGAGCACGGTGTCGCAGCGCCCGCCCGCGAGCGAGGCGAGCAGGCGCAGATGTTCGACCGGCACGGGGTTGCGCTTCTGCGGCATGATCGAGCTGATCTGCACGAAGCCGTCGGGCACGTGGAGATGGCCGACCTCGAACCCCGTCCACATGTTGAGGTCCTGAACGAAGCGGCCGAGGTTCAGCATATGCACCTTGAGCGCGGCATAGACGCCCGTGATGTAGTCGCAGGCCGCGATGCAGCCATAGGAATTCTCCTGCACCCCGGTAAAGCCCAGCAACTCAGCCACGCGCGCGCGATCCAGGCCATAGCCCGAGGTGGTGATGGCGGCGGCCCCCATGCTGCTGAGATCGAGGGCCTGCCCAGCATAAAGCAGCCGGCCGACATCCCGCTGCAGCACCTCGATCAGGGCGCCGAGATAATGGCCGAACGTCGTCGGTTGGGCCGGCTGGCCGTGGGTATAGGCGACCACGATGGTCGCGGCATGGCGCGTCGCGACCTCGATCAACCCGGCAATGGTCTCGTTGAGCGCATCGAGATATCCGGTCAAACGATCCTTCAACGCCATCTTGAACACGGTGTGATCGATATCGTTGCGGCTGCGGCCGGTGTGAAGCTTGCCGGCGATATCGGCGCCGATCCGCTTGATCAACTCGGACTCGACGAGGAAATAGAGATCCTCATGCTCGCCAGTATAGGTCGTACGCGCCAGATCGAGCCCATCCACGATGGCGGCCAAACCGTTGAGGATCGCCTTGAGTTCATCGGCGCTCAGGATGCCGCGCTCGCCCAGCATGACCCCGTGGGCCCGATTGATGCGCATGAGGTAGGAGAAATGGTGGCGCTTGACGCCCTCGAAGAGCGGCGCGAGGACCGTCTCCTTAAAGGCCGGGGCGGGAAAGCGCGAGGCATCGGACATAGTGCTAATCCACGAAAGGGCGATGCCGCTCAGCCCTTCAGGCCGGCCAGCATGACGCCGTTGACGATGTATTTCTGGAACAGGATGAAGACGAACAGAACCGGCAGGGTTGCCACGCTGGCGCCGGTCATCACCATCTCCCATTGAGTCTGGTATTCGCCGGAGAAGGCGGCGAGGCCGACGGGGATGGTGTAGAGCGACTTGCTGCTGGTGGCGATCAGCGGCCACAGGAAGGCCGTCCAATTGCCGAGAAAGACGAAGATGGCAAGCGCCGAGAGCGCCGGCGTAACCAGAGGCATGGCCACCTGCCACCAGATCTGAAATTCGTTCAGCCCGTCCAGCCGCGCCGCCGCGATCAGATCGTCGGGCACGCTGTCGAAGAACTGGCGCATCAGAAAGGTGCCGAAGCCGGTCATCAGTCCGGGAAAAACGATGCCCCAATAGGTGTCGAGCCAGCCCATGGTCTTGGCCATGACATACCAGGGAATGACCAGCATTTCCGTCGGGATCATCAGGGTGGACAGGATGGCGACGAAAACCAGGCCGCGACCGCGAAAGTCGAACTTGGCCAGCGTGTAGCCGACCAGGCTGTCGAAAAACAGCACAGAGATCGTAGTGACGGTCGAGGTCAGCAGAGAGGACAGGAACCAGCGGGCGAAGGCCGTCTTTTCGAACAACTCGACATAGTTCTCTAGGGTCGGATGGCGCGGCAACAGGGATAGGTCATAGACCTCGCTATTGTCCTTGAACGAGGTCGCCAGCATGTAAACGAAGGGCAGTATCATGACCACGCCGCCCAGGAACAGAACAGTCCAGGCGACGATCCGGCCGGGCGCGACCCGGTCCGCCCAGGCAAGCGAAATCGTCATCGCGGTTTGCGCAGCAGACGCATCTGCAACAGGGTCAGCGCCAGCAGGATGAAGAACAGCACCACCGTCTGGGCCGACGCATAGCCCATGTCGAAGCGGCCGAACGCGGTCTGATAGATGCTGAGCACCAGGGGCTTGGTGGAATCGAGCGGCCCGCCATCGCCATTGGTCATGTTGTAGACATAGTCGAAGATGCGCAGGAAGGCGATCGAGCTGATCACGATCAGGAACACCAGTGTCGGTCGCAAGAGGGGCAGCGTGATCTCCCGCAACACGCGCCAAGCCCCGGCGCCGTCGATGTCGGCCGCCTCGTAGTAGGAGCGCGGGATCGCCTTCAGCCCGGCAAGGAAGATGACGACCTGAAAGCCCAGCATGGCCCAGATTGCCGGCGCCAACACCGCCGGCAAGGCCTGATCGGTCGAGCGTAGGAAGGGCTGGGCGGGCAGGCCGATATCGGCCAGAACCCCATTGAATACCCCGACCGGCACGGGCTGGTACAGCCAGCGCCAGACCCAGGCCATCGCCGCCGCCGTGGTCAGATGGGGCAAGAAGTAGAGCGCGCGCAACAGCGCGTGGCCGAACCGGACACGGTCGAGGTAATAAGCGATGACGAAAGACAGAACCAAGCTGATCGGCAGGCCGAGCGCCACATATTCGAAGCTATTGACCGCCACCTTCCAGAACACAGGGTCCTGTGTCAGGCGGACATAGTTATCGACTCCGATGAAACGCGCTTCGCCCAGCAGGTTCCAACTGGTGAAGGACAGGTAGAAGGCCTGGGCGGTCGGATAGAACCGCACGACCCCGTAGAAGACGAGCGGCACCGCCAGGAAGGCCCAGGCCCAGACCGCCTGCTTGCCCGCGATGGTGAGCCGCTCGTAACTGCCCCGCACGCGGGTCCGGCCTCTACTTCTTGTAATGGCCGTCGAGCAGCTTCTGTTCCTCCTCGGCGGCGATGCGCAGCGATTCCGCCGGGCTCACGCCCTTCAGATTGATGCGGTCGAACAAGTCGATCATGATTTTGCGCTGGCCCAGCTCGTCGACGAAGTCGGTCGCGTTCGCATAAGCGAGCCCGCGGATGAACGGCCCGTATTTCGGGTGATTTTGATTGGCATCCTTGGACGCCACCGCGACCCGCGCCGGCAACTCGCCGACCTTCTGCAACCACAACTCCATGGCGTCGGCCGAGGTGACGAATTGCAGGAACTTGATCGCCGCGTCGCGCTTGGCGTCCTTGGCCTTCGACGTGACGCCATTGACCCAGTAGGAAGCGAAGTTGAAGCGCTTGCCGCCATAAGACGGCAATTCGGTCACGCCATACTCCAGGCCGCGCTGGCCGTCGAAGGCGCCGAGCCGGAACGAGCCGTCGATGGTCAGCGCCGCCTTGCCCGAGCGGAACGCCGTGGGCTGGTCGGTCATGAAGCCGAACTGGCTGACCTTTTCCTTGCTGACCAGGCTGTCATACCAGGCCACCGCCTTGGCGCCGGCCTCGGTGTTGTAGGCGACGGTCTTGTTGTCGTCGGAATAGGGCCGGGCGCCGAACTGGCGGAACAGTACCTCGCGCACCCAATGCTGGTCCTGCATGCCGAGATCGACGGTCATGCCGCCGACCAGCAAATTGCCGCCGCCATCGCGCTTGGCAGTCTTGCGTGCGATCTCAACCAGTTCTTCCAGCGTCTGTGGCGGCTTGTTCGGATCGAGTCCGGCTTCCTGGAACAATTTCTTGTTCCAGAACAGCGCCAGGGAACGCACCGCCGTGGGCAGGGCATAGTACTTGCCGTCGATCTTCATGTTGCGCACGATCGGGAAGAAATCGCGATCGATCGCAGCGGGATCGACGCGATCGGTCGGCAGGGGTTGGAGCAAGCCGGCTTTCATGTACTGCGCAAGCCAGCCGTAATAGAGCTGCACCACATCGGGGCCCTCGCCTGCCGGAATGGCAGCCGCGACCTTGGTCTGGTAGTCGGCATAGGGGAAGGTCGTGTGCTTGACTTTGATGCCGGGATTGGCGGCCTCGAACTGCTTGATCAGGGCGTCGATCGCCTCGACGCGCTCCTTGAAGAAGTACTGCCAGTAATCGATTTCCACGGTCTGGCCGCGCGCCGGCGCGCCGGCGAGCAGAAGTGCCGCCCCGATCAGGGCCATAATCCTACCGATCATCGTATATCTCCTTGCGGGGTCGCCGCATGATCGCGCAACTCGCGGGATGGTCGGAGATGGGCATCCCCGAGTCAAGTGACCTTACCCGTTGATTTCCCGCACCGCGCGCGCCAGGGTGCCGGGAATGAAGGAAACGTCCCTTACCTCGAGTGCGATGGCGCGCGAAACGCTGGAAGCGCCGAGCCGGGTGGCAGCCCTGCTCGGCGCCGACCGGGCCGAGATCGCGGCCCTGACCCGGCGGCTGCGCGCGCAGCCGCCGCCCTTCGCCATCACGGTCGCGCGCGGCAGCTCCGACCACGCCGCCGGCTATGGCCGCTATCTCCTGGAATCCATGCTCGGCCTGGTCACGGCCTCGGCCGCGCCATCGGTGGTGACTCACTACAAAGCCAAACTCGACTGCGCCGGCGCGCTCGCCATCGCGGTGTCCCAGTCGGGTGCCAGCCCCGATCTCTGCGCGACCTTGGAAGCGCTCAAAGCGGGCGGCGCCTATGCCCTGTCCTTGGTCAATGTGCCGGATAGCCCGCTGGCGCGTCTGGCCGATGTCGTTCAACCCCTACACGCCGGAGCGGAAACCAGCGTCGCCGCGACCAAGAGTTTCATCTGCGCGCTGGCGGCGCTCGCGCGCCTGGTCGCGGAATGGCGCGAGGACCGTAGCCTGCTCGCTGCCTTAGACGCCCTACCCGACCGGCTTGCGGCGGCGGCGCGGGCGGATTGGAGCGCGGCGCTACCGATCCTAACGGATGCCCAGGCCATGGTGGTGGTGGCGCGCGGTCGCGCCTTTCCTATCGCCCAGGAAATCGCGCTCAAGTTCAAGGAAACTTGCCAGGTCCAGGCCGAGCCGTTCAGCGCGGCGGAATTCATGCACGGGCCGGTCGCCCTGATCGAACCGCGCTATCCTGTACTGGTCCTGGCGATCGAAGACGAGACGTTGGCCGGTGTGTGCGCGGCAACCGAGGCGCTTGCCGCCAAGGGCGCCCACATGATCGTCGCCTCCACCTCGATACAGGCGCGCGCGCTGGCCCATACGGCGCTCAGCCTACCGGCGCCGCTCCATCCCGCGCTCGACCCGATCCTGGCCGTGCAAGCTTTCTATGGGCTGGCCGATCGGTTAGCCCAGGCGCGCGGCCTCGACGCCGACCGGCCGCGCCATCTGCGCAAGGTCACCTTGACGGTCTAATTTCAGACGATCTCGAACAAGCCGGCCGCCCCCATGCCGCCGCCGATGCACATGGTCACGACGGCGCGCTTGGCCCTGCGGCGGCGCCCCTCGATCAGGGCATGGCCGGTCATGCGCGCGCCGCTCATGCCATAGGGGTGCCCAATGGCAACGGAGCCGCCATCGACATTGAGCCGATCGCTGGGCAGGCCGAGACGGTCCTGGCAGTAGAGCACCTGAACGGCAAAGGCTTCGTTGAGTTCCCAGAGATCGATGTCATCGACCTTCAAGCCCGCGCGCTGGAGCAGGCGCGGTACGGCATAGACCGGGCCGATGCCCATCTCATCCGGCTCGCAGCCCGCCACCGCGAATCCCCGGAACACGCCGAGCGGCGTCAAGCCGCGCCGCGCTGCCTCGCCCGCTTCCATGATCACGCAGGCCGCCGCGCCATCGGATAACTGAGACGCATTGCCCGCCGTGATCGTGCCGCTAGGGCCGACCACGGGCTTAAGATTGGCCAAGCCCTCCGCCGTGGTGTCGGCCCGATTGCCCTCGTCGCGGGTCAGCCGCACCTTCTCCTCCAGCACGGCACCGGTCTCTTTGTTGGTCAGGGTCTTGATCGAGTCGAGCGGCACGATCTCGTCGTCGAAGCGGCCGGCCACTTGGCCCGCCGCTGTGCGCTTCTGGCTTTCGAGCGCGTAGACATCCTGACGTTCGCGCGAAATGCCGTAGCGCGCTGCCACCACCTCGGCCGTTTCCAGCATCGACATGTAAATCGCCGGCTTGTGCTCGACCAACCAATCCTCGCGCGCGCGATAGGCGTTCTTGTGTTCGTTCTGCACCAGGCTGATCGATTCCACCCCGCCCGCCACCGCGATGGGCACGCCATCGACGATCACGCGCTGGGCAGCGGCGGCGATCGCCTGCAAGCCGGAGGAGCAGAAACGGTTGATGGTGACGCCCGAAGTCGTCGCGGGCAGACCGGCGCGCAAGGCTGCCTGACGCGCCAGATTGGAGCCGGTCGCCCCCTCCGGCATGGCGCAGCCGATCATGACGTCTTCGACCTCGGCGGGATCGACGCGCGCGCGCTCGACCGCGTGGCGGATGACATGGCCGGCGAGCGTCGCGCCATGGGTATTGTTGAAAGCGCCGCGATAGGCGCGCCCGATCGGCGTGCGGGCGACGGAAACGATAACGGCCTCGCGCATGACGGGGAAATCCTCCTGTTGGCGCGGCACTCTCGGGCAGCCGCGGCCAACGTGTCAATTAGAACTGTGCGATCACCACCGTGCGATCATCGGCCCTGATCCGCCCCGTCGTGCCCTTGACCGAGGGGTAGCGATCGATCTTCTCCGGGTCCTCGCGCTCGACCTCGGCGAAACCTGCTTCCCAGGCCGCCAAATCGGGCGTAGCGCCCGGCTTGAAATATCCATCGGTGAACAGCTCGATCGATTGAACCTGCTCGCGCGGCCGGTCGATCACTTGCACGAGAGACATCGGCACGTCGAAGCCGTCGAGCACGGCATAGCTCAAGGGGCTGGCGGTGTTGTTCTGGAATGCAACCTGGCCGCTGATGATGCCGCCGGATAACAGCCTTTCGATATCGTCGGCGGGAACCTTGGGGAAACGTGCCTGGCATGTTTTCGTGCAGCGCGTGTGCAAGGCGGCGAGGCCGGCGGCGTCGAGCCACGGCGTCATCTCCGGCACCAGCCCCGCCGTGCCGTTGAAGGCGCAGGCCCGGCC
>SHVW01000108.1 GCA_009694085.1 Alphaproteobacteria bacterium | reverse complement strand
TCTTGCGCGCCACAATCCGCTGTTTCCACAGCGGACGGAGCTTCCGGCTCATCGCCCGAAACCGATCCGGCGTTACCCCGGTCAGCGACCGAAACGGCCGCCGGCGCACAAGGCCCGCGCAGCTAAATCTCGCCATCGGAAGGGCCCTCTAACGCCCTTCCATCTTGAATCACGTCATGCCGCCCTTGGGAATCCCCTCATTTTCGCAACAGGTCTAATGGTCGATGTCGATGGCAAAGGCGGCAACTCGCTTTTCCTCGCGTTGTGCCTTGGCCAGCGCTTGGCCCAGGCGGCTCTGAAACAGCCAGCGATTGGACAGCCCGGTCAGCGCGTCGTAATGCGCGTTGTCGCGCATGGGTTCGCCAACGGCGCCCTTTGCGGCTAGGCCGGCGCCCGTTTGGCCGCCATAAACTGCGATGTATCGTTCGAATCGACCGTCCGTGCCGCGTACGGCAACAACGGACAGGTCCGTCTGCTGGATCTCGCCCGATTTCAGCCGCAACCAAACCGCGCCGCGCCAGGTGCCGCTGGCCTCGAGCGCGCGCCGCATGGCGAAGAGAAAGGCGCGATCGTGCCGGCCGGCATCGAGCATGTGGGGCGCGCGGCCGATCAGTTCCTCCGGCGTGTAGCCCGTGGCCTCCATAAAGGCGGGGTTGGCCTCTCGGATAATGTCCCGCTTGTCGGTAACTAGGATACCGTTGCCGGCGGCATTGAAGACGGCGGCGGCAAGTTTCAACTCTTCGCGCGCGCGCCGACGGTCGCTGATGTCCTGCATCATGCCTTCGAGTTGTTGGATTTTCCCCTGATCGTCGGCGATGGCGCGGACCGATTCGGAGACCCAGATGGTCCCGCCATCGCGCCGGCGCAGTTCGGATTCCAGGCGGTAGACTGCCCCATCCCGTATCGCTGCGGCGATCAATTCGGCCTATCGTTCCGGGCGAACATAGTGACTGGCCTTTGCGGCCGCCGTTTGGCAGTCGACCGGCGATTCGTAGCCCAGAATTTTGGCGGAGGCGTGATTGATCTGCGTCAGGCGCCCGCCCGGGGTCATGCGGTAGATGCCGTCGACGGCGCCGTCGATCACCGCCCGGTAGCCGGCCTCGGCGGCTTGAAGCGTCGCTGCCGTCTCGTCGAACATCGCACTTTCCCGCGCGAGGCGACCGCTGCCAACCACGACGATAATGGCGCCTGCTGCAAGCATGCCGAACAGGTTGATGACGACCAGGAGAGTGGGGCGGAGCCAAAGCCGCCCGGTGCCGTGGTCATGGGTCATCAGATCGGTCCCATAGACCGCGCTTGCGATAAGGGCGCCCACCCCCGTCACGATCAGAAGGACGGTCAGCCAAAAGGTCGCGTGGCCGCCCGTGCCGCGCTGGCGGCAGGTAGGAGACGATATCCAACACAATCCCCGCGGATTCACTATGGTCGCCCGGTGCTGGGCTCATGGACCTTTTGTCCACCGGACCACTATGAGTTGGAGGGGGTTTATATTGGGTTAAGACCTCACGGGTCGGAGCGCCCGATTAACTACGCCTTTCGTATTACTTCATGGTCGGGATGACGAATTCGGCTCCGGTGCGGATGCCGGTCGGCCAACGCGAGGTGACGGTTTTCAGCTTGGTATAGAAGCGCACGCCTTCGGGCCCATGCATGTGCTGATCGCCGAACAGCGAGCGTTTCCAACCGCCGAAGCTGTGAAAAGCGAGCGGTACGGGGATCGGCACGTTGACGCCGACCATGCCGATCTTGACGCCGTTGCAGAATTCGCGCGCGGCGTCGCCGTCGCGCGTAAAGATGGCGGCGCCGTTGCCGAATTCATGCTCGTTGACCATCTTAACCGCTGCCTTGTAATCGGGCGCGCGCACGACCGCGAGGACCGGGCCAAAAATCTCTTCCTTGTAGATTTTCATGTCGGTGGTGACGCGGTCGAACAAAGACCCGCCCATGAAATAGCCGTTCTCGTAACCCTGTAGCTTGAGGCCGCGACCGTCCACCACCAGCGTGGCGCCTTCCTTGACGCCGTGGTCGATATAGCCCCGCACCTTGTCCAGATGCTGTTTGGTCACAAGCGGGCCCATCTCCGCTTCGGGATCGGTGCCTGGCCCGACTTTGAGCGCACGCACCCTGGGCTCCAGCCGCTTGATCAAATGATCGCCGACCGGGCCAACCGCGACCGCGACGGAGACCGCCATGCAGCGCTCGCCGGCCGAACCGTAAGCCGCGCCGATCAGCGCATCGGTCACCTGGTCCAGATCGGCATCGGGCATAACCACCATGTGGTTCTTGGCGCCGCCCAGGGCCTGCACGCGCTTATTCTGGGCGCAGCCGGTGTGATAGATGTACTCCGCGATCGGCGTCGAGCCGACGAAGCTGACGGCGGCGATGTCGGGGTGGTGCAGGATTGCATCGACCGCGACCTTGTCGCCATGGACCACGTTGAACACGCCATCGGGTAGACCGGCTTCCTTGAGCACCGCGGCCAGGCGGTTGGCGCAGGAGGGGGCGCGCTCCGACGGTTTCAAGATGAAGCAGTTACCGGCGGCGAGCGCCACCGGGAACATCCACATCGGCACCATGGCCGGAAAATTGAACGGCGTGATGCCGGCGCACACGCCGAGCGGCTGGCGCATCGACCAGGAATCGATGCCGGTGCCGACCTGCTCGGTGAATTCGCCCTTGAGCAATTGCGGAATGCCGCAGGCGAATTCCACGACTTCGAGCCCGCGGGTGATGGAGCCCTTGGCGTCGGAGACGATCTTGCCGTGTTCTGCGGTGATGATCTGGGCCAATTCGTCCATGTGCCGCTCGATCAGTTCGCGGAACTTGAACATGACGCGCGCGCGGCGCAGCGGCGGGGCCGACGACCAATCGGGGAAGGCGGCCTTGGCAGCCTGCACCGCCGTATCCATCTCGGCCGGGGTTGCGAACTGGACCCGTGCGCTTTTCTCGCCGGTCGCCGGGTTAAACACGTCGCCGAACCGGCCGGATGCGCCGGCCATGGGCTTGCCGTTGACGAAGTGGTCGATGGTCTTGATCATACCAATCTCTCTTGCCTAATGGGGCAGTCCTGGGCTGATGGGATGATCGAACTTATAGCCCGGGCCGGACGGACCGACAATGCGACGCCGTCTATATGATCGAGCAGGGCGAGGTCGAGGTGCTTAAGGGCGCCGGCGACGGCGAACAGCATCTGCTTGGCATCCTCGGTCCGGGCAAGATATTCGGCGAGTCTGGCGTGATCTTGAACCATCCGCGCTCGGCCACCACGCGGGCCCATACCAACGTCGTGGTCAAGGGGGTGGACGCCAAGGTCTTCATGGGACAGTTCCGCGATGCGCCCCTGGCGCTGCCGATTTTGAAAATGTTGTGCGAGCGGTTGAATCAGGCGAACCAGAGCTTGGTCGCGGCGCCCGGAGACGACGGCGCCGAGGCCGATGCAACCCAGATCGCCCGCATCCGCCTGATTGCCGCCTCCGACTTCGTCAAGATGCAGATCGGTCAGAGCGAGATCGATGTGTCGCGCCTACCCTATCGGATCGGCCGCAAGCCGACCGGCGAAAGTCCGCAGGTGCAAACCCCGGTCGATCTGGCGCTGGTGACCCGCGACGTTCTTCAGATGTCGCTCGAACATCTGGCGATCCATAGTCAGGACGGCCGCGTGATCGTGGAAGACTTGTCAAGCGAGGCGGGCACATGGGTCAATGGCGCCCGCATCGCGCGCTTCGAAAACACCATGGTGGCGCCGATCCGATGGGGCGAGAACGAGATCGTCGTCGGCCCGCAGGATTCTCCGCTTCGCTTCCTAGTGATCGTCGAGCGCTAGACGGAGTAGCTCGCCCCCTACCCCTTGGGTCCGAGATACATGGTCGTTGCGTCGGCCATGTCGGTGAACACCAGGCCGGCGTCGGTGCGCGAATAGCCATCGGCCAGAAAATGCAGGAAATAGCAGTTGTGCCAGGCAGCGTTGACGAAATAGGCGACCAGTGCCTGGTTGGCGTGATTCTGCTCATGGAGCAGAAAGGGGTAGCTCTCGCCCAACTCCTCGGTCCAAGGCCGGTTAAAGCGCGGGTCGAGCGGGTTGACGAGCCCGCGCTTGAACATGTGGTAGCTGAGCGGCATCTGCTCGCTGGCCGACAGCTTGTTTTCCGTGCAGTTGGCATAGACCCATTCGAGGAAGTCGGCGTGCAACGCCGGCTTCAGCACCATGACGCCGGTGTTGACCATGTCGTCCGCGTCGTCGGGCAATCCGGCTTGGCGATAGCGCTCGGGCGCGGTCGGCCCGCGTTCGGCGCGGAATAGGTCGCTGGCGTTGCGATAGACCCGGTTCCAGCGATTCTCCCAGCGTTCGGGCGCATTGTAGAAGGTATTGTGGGTGACGACGCCGATCTTGTCGGAATTGTTCGCTGTCACGATGCAGGGTGCACGGTGATGGTTGATCATGATGTCGGCATCGATCCACGCCACGTCCCGATAGCGCGCGACGTCCAGCCGGCGATGGAGTACCAGTTTCTGCCAGTGGGGCCCGCGCGCGCGGCCGGCGGGACTCTGATCGACATAGTCGGTGACGACGATCACGTCATAGCCGTGCTTCTCGGCATAGAGGCGGAAGGTGCGGGCGAACACGGCCTCCCACATGCGCTGGTAGTCGGCCCCGATCGCCATGGTGACCAGGCACTTCGTGCGTTCGCTCATAAGATCACCCCCACGACCGTCGCGCCCATGCAGGTCGCGAGCGTACCCGCCGCGATCGACTTGAAACCCAGCGCGACGATCTCGGCGCGACGCTCGGGCGCCATCGCCGTCAACCCGCCGATCATGATGCCGAGGCTGCCGAAATTGGCAAAGCCGCAGAGCGCATAGGTCATGAGCAGCCGCGCGCGCTCGCCGAGCGCGTCGGCGGGCAGCCGGGCAAGGTCGAGATAGGCAAGGAGTTCGTTGAGAACGGTCTTGGTGCCGAGCAGCTGGCCAGCCGTCTGCGCCTCGGCCCAGGGCACGCCGATGGCAAGCGCCAGCGGGGTCAGGACCCAGCCGAACAGGCGTTGCAATGTGACCGGCGCGCCGGCAAGGGTCGGCAGCAGCGACAACGCTTCGTTGATCAGCGCCACCAAGGCCACCAGAACGATCAGCATGGCGACGATCCCGATCAGCAACTGCACGCCGTCGGCGGTGCCGCGCACCACGGCCTCCATGGCGCCGTCGTAGATCTCGCCAACCTTGCTGTCGCCGTCGCTCGTGGCCGCCGGCGCCGCCGGCTCCATCAAGCGTGCGATGGTGATCGCGGCGGGCGCGCTGATCAGGGACGCCGCCAGAATGTGGCCGAGCGCGCCGGGCACCGCCGGACCGAGCACGCTGGCATAGAGCACCATCACCGTGCCGGCGATCGAGGCCATGCCGCCGACCATGACGGCGAACAAATCGGCGCGCGACATGGCGCGCAGATGGGGCCGGATCAGCAGGGGCGCCTCGACCATGCCGACGAAAACATTGGCGGCTGTGGACAGCCCAAGCGCGCCGCCCACGCCCATGGTGTGCTGAAGAAGCCGGCCGAACCCGGCGACCACAACCGGCAGCACCCGCCAATGCCAGAGCAAGGCCGACAGCGCGCTGACCACCAGAACCAGCGGCAGCGCCTTGAAGGCGAGGATGAAGCTGGCGCCGGGATAGGTTTCGGCGAAGGGCAGGGGGGCGCCGCCAAGATAACCAAACACAAAACCGGTACCGGCCGCGGTCGCCCGGTCGAGCGCCTCGACGCCGCGATTGAGCCAGGCGAAGAGTTGTGCCGCGCCCGGCACTTTCAAGAACAACAGGGCAAGGGCGAATTGCAGCGCCACGCCCGCCATGGCCAGCTTCCAAGGAAAGGGCCGCCAGCCTCTCTTGCTCCGCGCGCCGAGTGCCCAGGCAAGACCGGTGAGAACGATCAGGCCGAGGACGCTCTGGAGTGCGGGCGGCACCGTTGCGGCCTATTGGCCGACGCGCGCGATGCGCAGCACATTGGTGGCGCCCGGCGTGCCGAAGGGAACGCCGGCCGTGATGACCAGCTTGTCGCCGTCCTTGGCGATGCCGACCACTTTGGCCATCTCGCAGGCCTTGGCCACCATGTCGTTGAAATTGGCGACGTCCGCGGTATGAACGGGATGGACGCCCCAGGCGATCGCCAGGCGCCGTGCGGTCGATAAATTCGACGTCAGGCAGACGATCGGCGCTTCTGGCCGTTCGCGCGCCGCGCGCAGCGTGGTCGAGCCCGAGGTGGTGTAGGTCACGATGGCGGCAGCCGAGATGGTGTGAGCGACCTGGCCGGCGGCGGCCGTGATCGCATCGGCCGCGGTCGGCTCCGGCGGCGCGTGAGCCGCATCCATGATGGTGCGATAAAGCGCGTCGCGTTCGACCCGCGCGATGATGCGGTCCATCATCTCGACCGCCTCGACCGGATAGGCGCCGGTCGCCGTCTCGGCCGACAGCATGACCGCGTCGGCGCCGTCATAGACGGCGGTCGCCACGTCGGAGGCCTCGGCGCGCGTCGGCGCGGGGGCATGGACCATGGAGTCTAGCATCTGAGTCGCCACCACCACGGGCTTGCCCGCGCGCCGGCTTGCCCGCACGATCTGCTTCTGGATGCTCGGCACCTCTTCCGGCGCCATTTCCACGCCGAGGTCGCCGCGGGCCACCATGATGCCGTCGACCAACTCGATGATCTCGTCCAGGTGCTGGATCGCCGCCGGCTTTTCCAGCTTGGCCATGATCGCCGTGCGCCCCGCGATTAGCCGGCGCGCCTCGGAAATATCTCCCGGCCGCTGCACGAAGGACAGCGCCACCCAATCGACGCCGAGTTCGAGGCCGAATTGCAGATCTCGGCGGTCCTTGACCGTGATTGGCGATAGCGGCAGAACGATGTTGGGCACGTTGACGCCCTTGCGGTCGGACAGATCGCCGCCGGCCAGGACCGTCGTGTCGGCAAACTCGGTTGTGCAGCTATCGACGCGGACGCGGATGCGCCCGTCGTCCAGCAACAATTCGGCCCCCGGCTTCAGCGCCTGGAAGATTTCCACATGGGGCAGGCGCGCGCGGGTCTGGTCGCCCGGCTTGTCTTCCAGGTCGAAGCGGAAGCGGTCGCCGGCAGCAAGGCGGATCGGGCCCTTGGCAAAGGTCCCGACCCTGAGTTTCGGCCCCTGCAAGTCGAGCAAGATGGTAATCGGCCGGCCGCTCGTGCGTTCAAGCGCACGGATGGCGTCGAAGCGCTGGCGATGATCGTCATGGCTGCCATGACTGAAATTCAGCCGAAATACGTCGGCGCCGGCCTCGAACAGCGCCTTGATGCGTTCGGGCGACGAGGTCGCGGGCCCCAGGGTCGCGACGATCTTGCCGTTACGTTGACGTCGCATGATGAGCGCTTCCTATGTCGTGGGAGGGGCGATCAGGATCGCCCGGAAATCGTTTACGTTGGTCAATGTGGGCCCGGTCGCCACCTGATCGTCAAGGGTCTCGAAGAAGCCGTGGCCGTCGTGGCGGGCAAGATCGCCGGCGGCGTCGCGCCCGAGGATTCGCGCGCGGGCCAGCGTATCGGGCAGAACGATGGCACCGGCGTTATCGGCCATGCCGTCGATCCCATCGGTATCGCCGGCGATCGCCGCAATTCCGGCCGCGCCATCGAGCGCCACGGCGAGCGCCAGAAGATACTCTACGTTGCGTCCGCCGCGCCCGCGTCGGTCGGCAGGGTCGCGCAGGGTGACGGTGGTTTCGCCGCCGGACAACAGGATCAGCGGGCCCGATCGCCGCGCCGCGCCGATCTTGGATAGGGCCATCGCTGCATGAGCACGGCCAAGTTCGGCCGCTTCGCCCTCGATGGCGTCGCCCAGGATGATCGGGGTGACGCCGGCAGCCCGCGCCACGGATGCTGCGGCTTCGAGGGCCGCTTGGGGCCGCGCGATCACGATGTATCGGCTGCGGCTCAGCAGGGGGCTGCCCGGTTTGGGCGTCTCGTCCGGTGCGGCCTCCAGATGGGCGCGGATGGCGGGTGCCGGCTCGATACCATACTTGGTCAGGATGGCGCGGGCGTCGGCATAGGTGGTCGGATCGGGCACCGTCGGGCCGGAGGCGATGGTGGCGGGGTCGTCGCCGGGCACGTCGGAAATCAACAACGCCACCAGCTCGGCCGGCGCCGCTGCGGCCGCCAAACGCCCGCCCTTGATGGCCGAGAGGTGTTTGCGCACCGTGTTCATCTCGCCGATCGCGGCGCCCGAAGCGAGCAAGCGCGCGGTCAGGGTGCGCTTTTCGTCGAGCGAGATGCCCGGCGCCGGCAAGGCCAGCAACGCGGAACCGCCACCTGAGATCAGGCACAGTACGAGGTCGTCGGCACCGAGCCCGCGCACCGTGTCGAGCATGCGTTGGGCCGCGTCGCGCCCGGCGGCGTCGGGCACGGGATGGGCAGCCTCGACAATCTCGATTTGCCGGCACGGCACGCCGTGGCCATAGCGCGTTACGATCAAGCCGGTGAGTGGGCCGGGCCAGTGGCTCTCGACCGCGCGCGCCATGGCAGCCGAAGCCTTGCCCGCGCCCACCACGATGGTACGGCCACGCGGCGTGGCGGGTAGATGGGGCGGCACGCACGTGGCTGGATCGGCCGAACCGATAGCGGTCGTGAAAAGGCGACGCAAAAATTCGCGAGGGTCGGAAATTTTATTGTTTAGCAAAGCGTTGGCCGGCATCAGGCCTCCCGGCCACGGCGTCAGGGTCCAGGCGAACCTTATGTGGCCGGACATGGCCATGCAAGGGCGCCGCAATAAGACGTGCAATATATTTCTATAATGTGGAAAATAGCACATGCGCCAGCATCAACCCGCATCCGGTCGGACGACAGAGCATGCGGCCACGCCGCCGCGCCGGCGCGGCCGGCCGGCCATTCACGGTATCGCAGCGGGCCGGCAGGTTCAGTCCTTGGCGCGCGCGCTCGCCTTGCTTGAGGAAGTTGCCCGGATCGAACGCGGCGCGGCTCTGGGTGATTTGGCGACGAGTGCCGGATTGGCGCCCTCCACCGCCCATCGCTTGCTCAAGAGCTTGGAGGCCGCGCACTTCGTTAGTCATGACGGCGCGCTCGGTCTGTGGTTCGTCGGGGTGAAGGCGTTCAATGTCGGCGCCGCCTTCCTCGGCGCGCGCGATGTGGTGGCTCTGGCGCGGCCCGCCATGCGTACGTTGATGGAGGAATCGGGCGAGTCCGTGAATCTGGCGGCGCTTGAGGACGGCGAAGTGGTTTTCCTTGCCCAGGTCGAGTGCCGCCAGATGATGCGCGCGCTGAGCCGGCCCGGCGGCACCGCGCCGCTCCATGCCTCCGGCGTTGGCAAGGCGTTGCTAGCGGCGCTGCCTGAGGACGAGGCCGCGCGGCTGATCGGCGCAATGAAGCTGCTGCGCTACACGGCGAACACGCTGGTGACCAGCGACGCACTGGCTGGCGACCGAGCCGCCGCGCGCGTGCGCGGTCACGCTATTGACGACGAAGAATTCACGCCTGGCCTACGCTGCGTCGCTGCCGCGATTCATGACGAAAGCAGTCGGCCGGTGGCCGCGCTCTCGTTGTCGGGACCGAGCGCGCGCATCACCGACGGGCGCATAGCGGAGCTCGGCCGGCTCGTGCGCGACCAGGCGGACCGGATCACCCAGGCGATCGGCGGGCGAGCGCCCGATCGGCGCTGACTATTGTTGCTGCCGGCAGAATGTCTCGCGCGTCAGCAGCGCGGCGACCAGGCCGATCAGGCTGACGAGCGGCAGCACCGCGAGGGCCCATCGATACGCATCGACCGCGTAGACCCGCGCCCCCGCCACCATCAGGCCATCCCATTGCAAGTCGAGCAGCAGGCCGATCAGCGGCTGAAGCAGGGCGCCGCCGCCGACCACGGCCGTGTTGACCAGTCCATAAACCGCGCCGGTCATGTCGGGCCGGTTGTGTTCGCGGGCGGTGGCCAGGGACAGCACCATGGCGCCGGCGCCGGCGCCGTGAAACGCGAACAGCGTCGACGCGACCGATAGGGGCAGTCCCGGAATCAGGAGGAGCAGCAGCAAGGTTGTTAAGCTGACGCTCGACGCCACGATCAGTATCGTGCGCCGCCGCTGGATGTAGTCGGACAGCCAACCCAGGATCGGCGCGCCCAGGCCGAAGCCGACGAAGAACAGCGACGTGGCGCCGGCTGCGGCGGTGCGCTCGATGCCATAGACCTGCATCAGATAGGGCACGCCCCACAAACCACCGAACGCCAGCACCGGTCCCACCAGCGCGCCGCCGAGGCATGCTGCGATCCAGGTCTGCGGATTGGATGCGACGTGGCGTAGTGCCGCCATCACCGAAACCCACGGTGCCGTGCCGGCGCCGGACGGCTTCGGGCGATCGCGCACGATCAGATAAAGCAGCGCGCCCAGTAACGCGCCCGCGACGGCAGCGATCGCCAAGGTGGTGCGCCAGCCATATTGCGCGACGGCCGCGGCCAAGGGCGCCTGGCCGAAGACGCCGCCGGTCATGCCGAAGAACTGGGTGATGCCGACCAGGAAGGCAAATCGGTTGAGCGGAAAATACAGCGTGACCAGCGTGACCGCGCCAACCCAGGTGAACGCGGCCCCCGCGCCCACCATGAAGCGGCCGAGATAGGCGAGGTTGACGTCTTGAGCGAACGCGAAGATCAAGCTGCCCGCGCCGCAAAGCATGGCCGCGCCCGCTAGCAATCGGCGCGGACCGTAGCGGTCGAGCATGAGCCCGACCGGAATCTGGATGGGCGCATAGGCGTAGAAATAGAAAGCGGATAGATTGCCCAGGATGGCCGCGCCGACCGCGAAGTCGCGCATCAGATCTTCGACCATGACCGATGGCGAGACGCGCTGGAAGAAGCCGTAGCAGAAGAACAGGCAACCCAGCAGGAAGGCCGCCCAGGGCCGCCAGCCCGTGGCGCCGCCGATGGCCGGCGCGCCGGTATCGCCCGATTGTTCCGTCGCGGCGCTCATCGTTTCGATCATGTCCCGCTATTTGCGGGCGCAATGTCCGTCCCGGCCGGTCCAGGGTCAAGCGCGGGATCGGCATGGCCGGCCGCGCCCGGGGCATGCCGGAACATGCTCGGATGGGCATGCCGGTTGACGGTCACGCGGTTGGGCGACGTGATCACGATTTTTCCGGCGCGTCAGAGTCTTGTCGATGCGGTCGCCGCCCTGCGTGCCGTGCCGAAACCGTCCGCCGTCGACAAGCACGAATCGACCGAGATGCCGGAGCGGGTGCGACCCTGATTCGCAGGCAATATTCGGCTTTAGAGTCGCACCGCCAGCAAAAAATCCGGCCCCCCTTGCAAATACTTGCTCGCCTCCCTCATCTTTTTCCCATCAAGCGGTCGGTGCCTCTCCCGGCGCCGCCGATCGCGCATGCCCGCGTCGCGGAGGGCGCGCGTTCGCTTTTTGTGTCACGCGAAACAATGGACGGGCGACCCCGGCCCGTTCATCGCCGCGGCGGCTACCCATGGGGCTGGCAACCTGCGCCGGCACCGCTTACATATGGACGATCCGGAGGAGGATTCCATGGACGACAAGACCCGCATCGAGCTCGAAGCCGCCGCTTACCGTGCCTTGGTGGCCCATCTGCGCAAGCGCACGGACGTGCAAAACATCGATTTGATGAATCTGTCCGGCTTTTGCCGGAACTGCCTGTCCAAATGGTACAAGGCGGCGGCCGAGGAGCGCGGCCTCAAAATGGAATACGAGGAAGCGCGCGAACTGGTCTACGGCATGCCCTATGCCGAGTGGAAGGACAAGCACCAGAAGGAAGCCTCGCCCGAACAGGCCAAGGCGTTTCAGCAGAGCCATAAGCACTGAGGCGCGTGGGCACGCACCCACGCTTCGGCGATCCTCTTGCATCGGCCGCCATGAATCGATAGCTTCGCCCCCGCGCTCGCCGCCAAATTCCGCTGGGGCAGGGGCGCTGTAATCTCGCGTCACGCAATTCTGGAGATGGCATCATGTCCGACGTCGGCGGTATCGCGGCGGAACGCCTGCGCTCGTTCGTCGAGCGCATCGAACGGCTGGAAGAAGAAAAGGCGGCGCTGGCCGCCGACATCCGCGAGGTCTTCGCCGAGGCCAAGGGCAGCGGCTTCGACACCAAGATCATGCGCCAGGTGATCAAGCTGCGGAAAATGGACCGCGCCGATGTGGAGGAGCAGGAAACCCTGCTCGATCTCTACTGCCGCGCGCTCGGCATGCGCGAGCCGGAGAAGGCCGCAGCGGACGATTAAGAACCGTTCGTGCCGTTGCGCTTGGCAACCTGCGCCTCAAAGGCACGGTCGGGCACGCCGATGCGGCCGATGCTGGGCAGCTTGAGCGCAGGCTGCAACACATCGATGCCGAAGGTCAGGCCGAGCAGGTTGAGTTCGATGCCTTCCTCCGCCGCCACCGTCAGAGCGAGCAGGCCGAACAGCGAGAGCTGAAAGCCTGTGCCGCTCGGCGCCGCGCCGACCAGCCCCCGCCCTTCGGTCAAGAAATCCTTGCCCACGGCGGTCGAGGGCAGCTCAAGGCGCAACTCCGGCGTCTGGCGCGCGATATGGGCGGTGAAGGTGTTGCTGTTGGGCCCGGGCCACACCGTGTAGGTGTGGTTGTAGGGGTAGCTTTTAACCGCGGCCTCGATCTTCGGAATGGCGGCGGCGGCCTCCGCGCCGCGCAACTCGCGCAGCAGCTTGGGTTCGGCCCCGGCCCAGTAACCGTCGGGCGCGCCGCGATTGACCGAGATCGCCTGACCGCCGCGCCGGGCGCTCCAGCCGACCACATCGTAGCGAGTATAGGACGTCGCATCCTCCGGTTTGATGGCGATCCAGGTATGGACGCCGAAAATGCCGCGCCAGCCATAGGTGCGGGCGGCATAGACCTGAACTACGGATTCCTTGGTGTCGGCCGGATCGGGGGCGATGCCGGCGCTATCCCAGCGCGCCCGGCTCCAGCCGCCACCGCCGCCCTGGCCGACCACGGCGCAAGCACCTGCCAGCAGCGGCAGAACGATGGCGCCGAGTACGATCCAGAGCATGCGCTTAACCATAGGCCGCGATCCGGCCGCGATCCGGTCGGACATCGACCATCCCCCAAGGCGTGTAAGATCGCGCAATCTGCCTGAAATCCGCGGTTCCGGCAATCTGCGGTTCTGAAAGGCCCTATTTGGCCGGAGGCACGTCGTCCAATGCGCGATAAACCGGCAGTCCGCGCGCGCCGAAGCGCTCGACCTCGTCATCCGCGCCCTTGGACGGCCCGCCGATGCGCAAGACGGCGTCGCAGCGTTCGGCGGCGGCAAGCGACAGCGGCATCATGATCTCGTCGTAGAAGGCGGCACCGCCGGCCGCCTCGATCACGGGCAGGGC
>SHVW01000107.1 GCA_009694085.1 Alphaproteobacteria bacterium | reverse complement strand
TGTCACGGTCTTGCCGATACTAAAGCTCAAAAAGAAAGAGTCGGCGTTAGCTGGTTCTCGATAGCCAACCCAAACGACTTCGTTGCCATTCATCAACATGAGTGATCTAGCTGACGACTTCTTAATAATTTCTTTAGCTCGCTCGATAACTTTTCCCTCGTCGCTATTTGGCATACGTGCCAATAGAGCAACGGGTTCGGTTGTGGGATATGTTCGGTAGTGCCATTTTTGCCCTTGCCCCAAAAGCCAATCATCGGGCGCGAAGGCGATACCACCGACCGTTGGCGATTGCGAAAATGCCAACGAAGGAAGTAAAAGTAAAAGTAAAAACAGATAAAGCTTACGCATATTGGCGACCTCCCACACGATTCAATGCTATTTGCTTGCCTGAAAGTATCATTTAATCTCCTGAATCAACTTGATATAGCCTATAACCGTATACGATTGAGATAGGTCCCGCGCCGGGCGCTCTGGTCGATGGCGCCGCCGCCGGCGTCCAGCAGGTCTTGCAGGCGGTTGGTCTGGCGGTCGATCTGAGGCGGTGGCGAGCGGGCGATAGCGCACTGGCGCGGCCTCGCCCGAGGGGCCGAGCGCGCAAGCGGCAGCGGCAGAACGTCCAGCGGCGGAATCGGTGCCGCGAGCGGTTGTGGGTGTGACAGCCATAGTGACGGACCCCCCCGGATCGTCACCCGTATTATGCCATGAATCCGCCGATTTCCAAGTCAGAGATCAGGCCCGCCAAACCACCGGAAATGCCTCGGAGTCCATGGGCGCGCCAATTTGGGGGGCACCCGTCTTGGGCGGTGGTGGCGACATGAAGCCCTGGCGCAGCACATAGACCGCGTCGTCGCCGGTCCAGCGCGCGGAAAAGGCGCGCCGGCGCGTTCCCGTGCGGTTGGGCGGCGCGCCGTGGAGCGTCAGGCCCTGGAAGGCGATGCAATCGCCGGGTTCCAGCTCCCAGCCCAGGATGGTGTAGTCCCCGCGGTGGCCGTCGATATCGGGCACGGGCTCGAAATTCGCGTCTTGGGCCGGGTGTTCCTTGCCATCGGCGAAGCGCTGGGGCGTGTACCATTTGTTCCAAAGGTGGGAGCCCGCGACATATTCCGGGCAGGTCTCGCGCGCCACGGGGTCGAGGGGAATCCAGATGCTGCAGACGTGCCGGCCATCGACGAAGTAATAGGGCTGGTCGTTATGCCAGGGCGTCGGCTCCTCCGTGCCCGGCTCCTTCACCAGCACATGCTCGTGGAACAAATTGACCTTGCGCGAACCCATGAGCCGGCCGGCCAGCGCGGCCGTGGGCGAGTTGAACATGAAGTCGCGATATTCGGGAATGCGCGCCCAGTTGCAGTAATCGCCGAAGAAGCGGCCGGGCTTGCCCTCCTTCGTGTACGTCTTGCCGTAGGGGCCGGGCTTGCTAAGGTTGGTTTCCACGCCCTGGGCCAGCTTGTCCAGCCAGTCCCGGCCGATGACCTGGCGCAGGCAGACCGCGCCGTTGCGCTCATAGGCCGCGATGGCGGCGGCGGGGATTTCTATGGCGGTCATGGAGCCCTCATTTTTCACTTGTCTATACATGAATATATGTGTTAGGAGACGTTTGCAAGGTTCATTCTAAGAACAGGGGGGAGACCATGATCAACAGACGTACCAGTCTTCAAATCGCGTTGGCCGGCGTGTCGCTGGCGGCGCTCGGCGTGCCAGCCCTGGCCCAGACCGGCCCGATCAAGATCGGCTTCCACGCGCCGCTCACCGGTTTCGCCGCGGCCGACGGCAAATCGGCCCAGCTCGGCGCCGAGTTGGCGGTGGCCCAGGCCAATGCGGCCGGCGGCATCGGCGGGCGCAAGATCGAGCTCGACATCATCGACGACCAGGGCAAGCCCGAGCAGGGCGTGCCGGTTGCCAACCGCTTCATCAGCGAGAAATATCCGGTCGTCGTCTCCGGCAGCTATTCCGGCCCGACGCGCGCCGCCGCTCCGGTGTTCCATGGCGCGGGCGTGCCCTATATCTCGTCCTACGCCATCCATCCCGACATCACGCGCTCGGGCAATTACGTCTTCCGCACCTCGTTCATGGGCGAGGTTCAGGGCCGCGCCGGCGCCAAGCTGGTGGGCGAGTTGCTGGGCAAGAAGAACGTGGCGGTCATCACGGTCAACAACGATTTCGGCCAGGCCCTTGCCTCCGGCTTCAAAGAGGCCGCGCCGAAATTCGGCGTCAGCATCATCAAGGAATATTTCTTCGGCATGCCCGACCGTCAGTTCGGACCGCTGGTCGCCAGCGTGAAGGCCGACAATCCCGAGGCGATCTATGCCTCCGGTTATTTCTTCAACGCGGGACCGTTGGTGGCGCAGTTGCGCGGCGCCGGCATCACCGTGCCGATCATCGGCCAGGAAGGCTATGACGGGCAGAAATTCATCGAGATCGCGGGCAAGGCGGCGGAGGGCGTGATCATCACCACCTCGCTCGACCGCGACAGCAAGGCGCCCGAGGCGGTCGCTTTCATCTCCGAGTTCGAGAAGGCCAATCCCGGCGTCAAGGTCGACATGGTGGCGGCCTCGACCCACACGGCAACCCGCGTCGCGTTGGAAGCTTTGAAGAAGGTCGGCATCGCCGACCGCGCCAAGATCCGCGAGGCCATCGCCGCAACCAATCTGGAGGCTTCGACCGGCCGCATCTCGTTCAACAAGCTGGGCGAGGTCAAGAAATCCGTGCAGAACCAGATCGTCAAAGACGGTCGCTGGCGCCATCACTCCGTGATCGACGATCCCGTCCTGCTCGCCCCACCCGAGAGCTGAGCCCCTCGTAAGCCCATCCGACCGCCGCCTCGCCGACTAAGCGGGGCGGCGGCGTGGAGAATTGCGTCATGCTCCATGTCGAGCTGACAATCCAGGGTCTGATCAACGGCAGCATGTATGCCTTGATGGCGGTCGGGCTGACCCTGGTCTATGGCCTGCTGCGCATCCTGCATGTCGCCCATGCCGGGCTCTACACGCTCGGCGCCTATATCGCCGTGCTCATCGCCAATGCCACGGGCAGCCTGGCGTTGGGTGCGGCCGTGGCGATCCCGGTCGTTGGCCTCGCCGGCATGATCGTCTATCGCCTGCTCTATGAGCCGATCCTGCACCGGCCGCCTTATGTGGCGCTGATCGCTTCGATCGGTCTGTTCATCGTCATGGAGGAATCTTATCGCCTGATCTTCGGGCCCTACGGCGAAACCTTCAACGCGCCCTATCTGGCCGAGCGCGTCAGCGTCGGGCCGATCGGCGCCAAGGCCGCCGAGGTTGCCATGGTGGCGGGCGCCATCGTGCTGCTCGGAGTGCTGGCGTTCCTGTCCAAGCGCACGCGCTTCGGGATCGCCTGGCGGGCGACCGTGACCGACCCGGCCATGGCGCGCGCCTTCGGCGTCGACACCATCGCCGTGCGCTACGCCAATTTCTTCATCGCCTCGGCGCTCGCCGCCAGCGCGGCCGTGCTGGTCGCCGTGCTCAACAATCTGGTCGAGCCGACCATGGGCAGCGTGCCCAGCTACAAGACGCTGGCCATCATCGTGCTCGGCGGGCTGGGCAATGTGGCGGGCACGTTGGTCGCCGCGCTGGCGCTCGGCGTCATCGAGGCGTTCGGCACCATCTATATCGGTCATCTACTCGACCGCGACGCGATTGCGTTTCTCTTCCTCGTCCTGGTGCTGATGATCCGGCCCCAGGGTCTGTTCGCGGCAAGATAGGGGATCGGCAATGTTCCGCACCAGCCACCCCTCACCCCACCCTCTCCCCCTTCGGGGGCAAGGGGGCGCGCACCACGGCCCTCGCCCCCAACGGGGGAGAGGGTGGGGACCCATCGCGTTAGCGATGGGGAGGGCGAGGGGCCTTAGTTGCCAGTCCCACGTGTCCGGTTATTGGGCATAGGCGCCGCGTCATGGGCAGCTATGAACTCAGTCTCGTCACGCTCGCCGCCATCTACGTCATGTTGGCGCTCAGCCTCAATCTGATCACCGGGTTCTGCGGTCAGATCAGCCTGGGCCATGCGGCCTTTTTCGGCGCCGGTGCTTATGCCGCCGCGCTGCTGACCAAATCGGGTTGGCCGCTGGCCCCGGCACTCGTCTCCGGTGCCGTGCTCGCCGCGGCCTTCGGCTTCGTCGTCGGTCTCGCCTCGCTGCGCGTGCGTCACGATTTCCTCGCCATCACCACCATGGGCGTCGGTTTTCTGTTCATCGGCTTCGTGCGCAAGCAGCAGGGGCTGGGCGGCGAACTCGGCCTGTCCGGCATTCCCGATCACGGCCTCGGTCCCTGGGGCCTGGCGGCATTGACCGTGACGCTGGCGGCGGCGACCGCAGCCTTGTCGCTGCACATCCGCCGGGTCTGGGCCGGCCAGGCCTTCGCCGCCATCGCCGACGACGAGGACACCGCGCGGGCACTGGGTATCGACGTCATGCGCTACAAGCTGACCGCCTTCGTGCTGGGCACAGCGCTCGCCGGGTTGGCGGGCGGGCTGTTCGCCCATTTCACCCGCTTCATCATCCCCGATGCCTTCGGCTTCACCGTGTCGATCAGCATCCTCGCCATGGTGATCATTGGCGGCATCGGCTCCACCTGGGGCGTGCTGGCCGGCGCGGTGATCCTGACGCTGATGCCCGAGCTGTTCCGCTTCATCAACGACTACAAGCTGCTGCTCTATGGCGGGCTCTTGTTGCTGGTCATGCGGTTTGCGCCGGGCGGGTTGGCCGGCGGCATCGCTGCGCTGACCGCGCGCCTCAGAGGTGCGACATGACCGCGCTGTTGGAGGTCGAGGGCGTTGGCGTGCGCTTCGGCGGCATCCAGGCGCTCGACGATGTCAGCTTCGCACTGGCCGAGGGCGAGTTGCTCGGCCTGATCGGGCCGAACGGTGCGGGCAAGACCACCATGCTGCGCGCCATCACCGGCGTGATCAGGCCGAATCCGGGCCGCATCCGGCTGGCCGGCGCCGACATTACCGACTTCTCGACCGACCGGCGCGCCCGCACGGGCTTGGCGCTGACCCATCAGATCGTCAAGCCGCTGCGTGCCATGACCGCGCGCGACAACGTGGCGCTCGCCGCGGGCCACGCCAAGACCACGAACGTATTGGCAGCGCTGTTCGCCATCGATCGCACCAAAGAACTCGCCCGCGCCGACGAGTTGCTGCGCCTCGTCGGCATCGAAAACCATGCCGATGCCATGCCCTCGACCCTGCCGCTCGGTGCGCTCAAGCGGTTGGAAGTGGCGCGGGCGCTCGCCCTCGATCCCAAGGTGCTGTTGTTGGACGAACCTTTGGCCGGCCTCAACCATGTCGAGGCAGCCCGGCTGGCCGACACCATCGTCGATCTCAACCGCGCCGGCATGTCGATCGTGCTGATCGAACACAATCTGGGCGAGGTCATGCGCATCTGCCCACGCCTGATGGTGCTCGATAACGGCCGGCGCATCGCGATGGGCGCGGCCAAGACCGTGATGGAAGATCCCTTCGTGCGCGCGGCCTATCTGGGTCGGGAGGCGGGCGATGCTGCGGCTTGAAGCCATGAGTTGCGGCTATGGCGGCATGCGCGCGGTCGAGGCCCTCGATCTCGACGTCAACGCGGGCGAGATCGTGGCGCTCGTGGGGTCCAACGGCGCGGGCAAAAGCTCGACGCTCATGGCCACCGCCGGCCACGTCGCCCTCCAGGGCGGCCGCATCCTGTTCGACGGTGCCGATATCTCGCGCGCCTCGCCCATGGCGCGGGTCGCTGCCGGTATCGCATTGTCGCCCGAGGGCCGCCGGCTGTTCCGCGATCTCAGCGTGCGCGAAAATTTGATCGTCGGCGGCTATGTGCGCGATGCCGCCCACCAGCCCGGCAACATGGATACGGTGCTCGACCTATTCCCGCGCTTGAAGGAGCGCTTCGAAAGCCTGGCCGGCACGCTGTCGGGCGGCGAGCAACAGATGGTGGCGATCGGCCGGGCGCTGATGTCGGAGCCGCGCTTGGTGCTGATCGACGAAGTGTCGCTCGGCCTGATGCCCAAAATGGTCGATGTTTGCTACCGCGCGATCCAGGCGCTCAAGGCGCGGGGTCTCGCCGTATTGCTGGTCGAGCAGAGCACGGCGCGCGCCTTCGCGGTCGCCGACCGGGTGGTGGTGCTGGAATCCGGCCGGGCCGTGTGGCGCGGCAGTGCCGCCGAGGCGCGCGGCAACAGCGCCGTCATCGACGCCTATCTCGGCGTCGCCAAGGTCGAGGGGGCAGCGTGATGTCGGCGCTGCCCGCCGATCCCGTGCCTCAATACCGTCGGGTCAAGAACCATATTGCCGAGCGCATCGCGGCGGGCGAATGGGTGCCTGGTGCGCGGGTGCCGTCGGAAGGGGAACTGACGCGCCGCTTCGGCCTGTCGCGTATGACCGTGAACCGCGCACTGCGCGAACTGGTCGCCGAGGGCCAGATCGTGCGCATCCAGGGCGTCGGCTCTTTCGTCGCTCAGCGTAAGGCTGAGTCCGCCATCTTCGCCGTGCGCAACATCGCGGAGGAAATCGCATCTTCGGGCCGGCGCCATACCGCCGAGGTGCTGGTCCTGGAATCCAAGCGCGATCCCGAGATCGCCGCGCGCCTCGGCTTGGGGCCTGATGAACAGGTCTTCCATTCCGTCCTGGTCCACCGGGCCGATGGTTTGCCCGTGCAACTCGAGGACCGCTGGGTCAACCCGCGTTTCGCGCCGGATTATCTTGCTCAGGATTTCCGCTCGATCACGCCGAACCAGCATTTGACCGCGCTCGCGCCCTATCAGCGCTTCGAGCATGTGGTCGAAGCCGAAACGCCCAGCCCCGAGGTTGCGCGCCGGCTTCAGCTCGAACCGGGCGAGCCCTGCCTGGTGCTGAGCCGGCGCACCTGGGCGCGCGGCATGGTCAGCTCCGTCGCGCGCCTGATTCATCCAGCCCGCCGCTATCGCCTTGCCGGCCAGCTCGGCGACGCGCCTGCTTCTTTTGAGTTACCACCCCTTTGACCCCGAGGACGATCCCATGACCGCCAATCCGCGCATCGACAACACCCGCAATATTCGCGCGCCGCGTGGGACCAAGCTCAGCGCCAAGAGCTGGCTGACCGAGGCGCCCATGCGCATGCTGATGAACAATCTGGACGGCGAGGTGGCGGAGCGGCCGGAGGAGCTGGTCGTCTATGGCGGCATCGGGCGCGCCGCGCGCGATTGGCAGTGCTACGACAAGATCGTGGCGACATTGAAAGTGCTTGGCGACGACGAGACCCTGCTGATCCAGTCGGGCAAGCCGGTCGGTGTGTTCAAGACCCATGCCGACGCGCCGCGTGTGCTGATCGCCAATTCCAATTTGGTGCCGCACTGGGGCACCTGGGAGCATTTCCACGAACTCGACCGCAAGGGCCTGATGATGTACGGCCAGATGACGGCAGGTTCCTGGATCTATATCGGCAGCCAGGGCATCGTTCAGGGCACCTACGAGACCTTCGTCGAAATCGGCCGGCGCCATTACGGCGGCGACCTCAAGGGCCGGTGGGTACTCACGGGCGGTCTCGGCGGTATGGGCGGTGCCCAGCCACTCGCCGCCACCATGGCCGGTGCCTCCATGTTGGCCGTGGAATGCCAACCCAGCCGGATCGAGAAGCGGTTGGAGACGGGCTATATCGACATGCGCTCGGACAATCTGGATGACGCGCTGGCCATCGTCGCCAAATCCTGCGCCGAGAAAAAACCCATTTCGGTCGGCCTGCTCGGCAACGCCGCCGAAATTTTCCCCGAACTGGTCCGGCGCGGCATCAAGCCCGATGTGGTGACCGACCAGACCAGCGCCCACGATCCGCTCAACGGCTATCTGCCCGCGGGCTGGTCGCTCGACAAGGCGGCACGTATGCGCGAAAGCGATCCGCGCGCGGTGGAGCGCGCGGCCAAGGAATCCATGGTCGTCCACGTCCAGGCCATGCTGGATTTCCACAAGCTGGGCGTGCCAACGCTGGATTACGGCAACAACATCCGCCAGATGGCGCTGGAGATGGGGTTGAAGAACGCCTTCGACTTCCCCGGCTTCGTGCCCGCCTATATCCGGCCGCTATTCTGCCGCGGCATCGGGCCGTTCCGCTGGGCGGCGCTGTCGGGCGAGGCCGAGGACATCTATCGCACCGACGCCCGGGTCAAGGAGCTGATCCCTAGCAATCCCCATCTGCACAACTGGCTCGACATGGCACGAGAGCGCATCAAGTTCCAGGGCCTGCCCGCGCGAATTTGCTGGGTTGGCCTGGGCGAGCGCGCCCGCCTCGGCCTCGCCTTCAACAAAATGGTGCGCACGGGCGAACTCAAGGCACCCATCGTGATCGGCCGCGACCATCTGGATTCCGGCTCGGTCGCCAGCCCCAACCGCGAGACCGAGGCGATGAAGGACGGCTCCGACGCCGTCTCGGATTGGCCGCTCTTGAACGCGCTGCTCAACTGCGCGTCGGGCGCCACCTGGGTCTCGATCCATCACGGCGGCGGCGTCGGCATCGGCTACTCGCAACATGCCGGCATGGTCATCGTGTGCGACGGCACGGAGGCGGCCGACCGGCGCCTGGAGCGCGTCTTGACCAACGACCCCGCCTCGGGCGTGATGCGCCATGCCGATGCCGGCTACGACATCGCGGTCGATTGCGCGCGGGAGCACGGGTTGAATTTGCCGATGTTGGGGAAGTGATAGGACCATGACTCTCACCCTCCGCCCCGGCCACTGGACCCTCGCCGAACTGCGCCGCATCGCGCGCAGCCATGTGCCGCTCGCCCTCGATTCCGCGGCGTTGCCGGCGATCCAGGCGTCGGCGCAAGCCGTCGCCACCATCCTGGCCAGCGGGCGCGCGGTCTATGGCATCAACACCGGCTTCGGCATCCTGGCCAAGACGCGGATCGATACCGACCAGCTTCAGGAATTGCAGACCCGGCTGATCCTGTCCCACGCCGCCGGCACGGGCGAGGCGCTGGGCGACGATTGCGTGCGCCTGATCCTGGCGCTCAAGGCGGGCGGGTTGGCGCGCGGCCATTCCGGCGTGCGCCCCGAACTGATCGACGCCATTCTCAAGCTTCACAATGCCCAGGTCTATCCCGTGATCCCGGCCAAGGGCTCGGTTGGCGCCTCCGGCGATCTGGCGCCGCTCGCCCATATGAGCCTGGCCTTGCTGGGCGAGGGCGAGGTGCGCGTGGGCGGCAAGGCGATGCCGGCGGCCGAAGGTCTCAAACGCGCCGGGCTCAAGCCCATGACGCTCGCGCCCAAGGAAGGGCTGGCGCTGATCAACGGCACGCAGGTGTCGACGGCCCTCGGGCTGATCGGGTTGTTCGCGGCGGAGGATGCGTTCCTAGCGGCGGTGTGCGCCGGGGCGCTCTCGGTCGATGCGGCGGCCGGCAGCGACACGCCGTTCGATCCGCGCATCCATGCGATTCGCGGACAGAAAGGGCAGATCGACGTTGCCCAGGTCTATTGGCGCTTGATGCAGGGCAGCGCCATCCGCGCCTCCCATGTGGAAGGTGATGACCGGGTGCAGGACCCCTATTGCCTGCGCTGTCAGCCCCAAGTGATGGGCGCTTGCCTCGACCATATCCGCTTCGCCGCCGCGAGTTTTCTGACCGAGGCCAATGCGGTCTCGGACAATCCGCTGGTCTTCGCCGGCGACGGCGAGATTCTCTCCGGCGGCAATTTCCATGGCGAGCCCGTGGCCATGGCGGCGGACACCCTCGCCCTCGCGATTGCCGAGGTCGGCGCGCTGTCGGAACGGCGCACCGCCTTGCTGGTCGACCCCCATATGAGCGGGCTGCCCGCCTTTCTCGTGGCCAAGCCCGGCATCAATTCCGGTTTCATGATCGCCCAGGTCACGGCGGCGGCGCTGGCCAGCGAGAACAAATCGCTCGCCCATCCCGCCTCGGTCGACAGCATGCCGACTTCGGCGAACCAAGAGGACCATGTGTCCATGGCGACCTTCGCCGCGCGCCGTCTCTCCGACATGGCGGATAACACGGCGGGCGTGGTGGCGATCGAATTGCTGGCCGCCGCCCAGGGCGTCGACATGCGCGCGCCCTTGGACACCGCGCCGGCGTTGAAGCCTGTGATGACCGCTATCCGCGCCAAGGTGCCGTTCTTCGAGCGCGACCGCCAATTCGCCCCGGCGATCGCTGCGGCCAAGGCGCTGATTGCGGCGGGCACGTTCAATGCGATGGCCGGGCCGGGGCTGGTGCCGAGCGTTTGATGCTGGGATGACCGACACGCTGACCATTGCCCTCTGGGCCAAGTCGATGACGCCTGTTCTCAACGGCGTCGGCGCCTGGGCGGCGGAGGTGGCCGACGAACTCGCGCGCGCGCGCGACAGCGCCGCCGATATGCTGGTGCTGCCGGAGTGGTCGGCGGCCCAGTGGCTCAGCTTCGCGCCCGCTGATCTCGCTGGCACCGCCGAGGTGGCGTTCATGGCCGGCCAGCACGAAGCCGCGCTCGATGCCGTGGCGTCGGCCGTGGCGCGTACGGGCGTTGCGCTGTGCGCGGGAACCATGCCGGTGGCTCATGACGGCGGCTATCGCAACCGTGCGTTTCTGCTGCTGCCCGATGGGCGGCGCTTTGCCCAGGACAAGCTGACCCTGACGCCGACCGAGCGCGACCGCGAGGGCTGGTGGCTGGAGCCGGGCGACCGGGTTCAGGTGATCGCTTGGCGCGGATGGCGCCTGGCCCAAATCGTATGTCTAGACATCGAGCAGCCCGCGCTGGCCCAGCTCTTGGCGCCGCTCGACCTCGATTTGCTGATCGTGCCGTCCATGACCGCCAAGCCCTCGGGCTATCACCGCGTCTTCGCCTGCACGCGGGCGCGGGCTGTCGAGTTGATGCTGCCGGTGGCGGTGGTCGGCTCCATCGGTTCGCGCCGCTCGCCGGCGGAGGTCGAGACTAATTACGGCGGTGCCGCCGTCTATCTGCCCTGCGAGCAAATCTTCGGTTTCGACGGTCGCCATGGCGAATTGGCGCCCCTGGGCGAAACAGATGGCGCGGGCCCGGTGTTGATGGCGCGCCACATTCCGGTTGGCCGATGCCGCGCGCTCCGGCGCGGCGGCGCGGAGGTCTGGACCGGGCCGTGGCCGGCATCCGGCATCGCGGTGGACGACGCGCAATGATGGAACCGCTCGCTAATTTTTCGCTGGCCGATCGGCGCGCCATTCGCGGCGTGCTGACCGATATTGACGACACGCTGACCAGCGAGGGCCGCTTGCCCGCGCTCGCCTATACCGCGCTGGAACGCCTGCATCAGGCGGGATTTCTGGTGATCCCGATCACGGGGCGGCCGGCGGGCTGGTGCGATCTGATCGCGCGGCAATGGCCGGTGGATGGGGTGGTGGGCGAGAACGGCGCCTTCTATTTCCGCCATGACGACAAACGAAAGAAACTGGTCAAGCGCTTCCTGATGGACGAGGCGACGCGGGTTGCCAATCGCACGCGCCTCCAGGCGCTTGGCCGGGAGATTTTGTCCGCCGTGCCCGGCGCGGCGCTGGCCTCCGACCAACTCGCCCGCGAGGCCGATCTCGCCATCGATTTCTGCGAGGATGTGGCGCCCCTGCCGCCGGCCGCCATCGACCGCATCGTGGCGATGTTCGAGGCGGCGGGCGCCACCGCCAAGGTCAGCTCGATCCACGTCAACGGCTGGTTCGGCAGCTACGACAAGCTGACCATGACGCGCATCATGCTGAGCGAATGTTTCGGGATCGACCTCGATGCCGAGCGCGCGAGCTTCGTGTTCGCCGGCGATTCGCCCAACGACCAGCCCATGTTCGCGTTCTTTCCGAACGCGGTGGGTGTGGCCAATCTGATGAATTTTGCGGATCGATTGACCGCCCACCCGCGCTGGATCGCGCGGGAAGCGGGTGGGGTGGGATTTGCGGAGTTGGCGGAAGCCTTGCTGGCGGCGCGCTAGCTCGCCACCACTTCGATATCGCCGGAGATCTCGCCGCCGGGTTCGATCTCAAGCTGGCCGTAGCGGATGGTGCCGTGAACCCGGCCGGTAGACAATATGCGCAGGCGCTTGCGCGCGGTCAGCTTGCCCTCGAAGCGCCCGCTGATATCGGCGCTGTCGATATCGGCGGTGCCGTTGAAGAAGCCGCTCTCGGCAATCTCCACCACCTTGCCTTCGATCGAGGCTTCCACCCGACCCTCGACCACCAGGCGCTCGCAGGCGGTGATCTCGCCCTTGAGGTGGATGTTGCGCCCGACCACCAGCTTGCTGCCATCGGCGTCGGCCACCGGCGCGGGGCGGTCGCCGGGCCGCGTGGCGCCGGGGATGCCGGCCACGCGGCGGGCAGCGTCGGCGGCGGCAGACGGGTTGGGAGGGTTCAGATTGATCGACATAGGCGCTCCTTGGTTGACCGGCTTGGCCGGGCAATTGTCGCCACCACCATCGCAAATTTAATCGCGCGAAGCTAGGGCCGTCCGTTGCCGGGCAGAATGTCGTAGGGGAATACCATCGGCTTGAAGGCGAACGGCGCCGGCCGATCCGGATGGACCGTAACGATAACGCCGCGCGTCTCGGGCGAACCGAACACTTCCAGGTGGGTGAAATCGCGCAAGGTCGGGCCGCTATGGCCGATCGGGTCGGCACGCAGCGGCTGGTCGATCCGGTAGCGGTGGCTGTCGCCGTGGATCAGCAGAATCGGTTTCCCATAGGCCTGAGCGTGCCGCGCGAAGGCGGCTTGCGTATCGACGAAGCCAAGCCGGCTGTCGCCGCTGTCCCGGAACAGGGGGTTGGCGTGCATGGCAATTACGACCGCGCTTGCACCGGTATCGGCGGCCCGGCGAAACACGCGATCGATCCAGGCCAAATTGGCGGCGTTGCGTTGGATGTACTCGGCGCGATCGGGTAGATGATGATGGTAATAATTGCCGGAGCCGACGACGTGGACGGTGGCGAACTGAACGCCGACGATCGCCCACATGGCGTTCTCGACAAAGGTGGCGAAGTCGGGATCCTCGCTCTGGCGTTCCAGTTTAAGCGGTTTCCGGCCCAGGCTGAATCCGTTGGTAAAGAATATCTGGCGCAGGCGCGCCAATCGCTCCACCGGATTGAAGCTGCCGGCCAGCACGCGGTTGCAATCGGTCCATTCATTGTCGCCGGGCGTATAGACTAACGGCACTGTGAAGCGCGCGAATAGGCCGAGCACGTTGAGCAAGGCTGCGTCGGCGCAGGAGCTGTGGCCGTTCTTAATGCCGCCGATATGAACGGCGAAAGCGGGTTGCAGCTCGTTCGCCTGATCGGTCAGCAGCTTGAAGCGCGCCTCGTCGCCGGGCAGGCCGTAGGGCGCGTCGCCAAAGGCGACGAACGTCACCTCGTCGGCGGCGCGGGCGTGGACGGCGCCGAGCGTGACGAGCAAGGTTAAGCCCGTATTTCCCATATGGCTTCCCTAATTGATGTGAATGGGAACTGATTCTGCTTTAAGAATCGATGCGTTGGACGCATCTGGAGGTGGAGCTGATGGCGAACCTGGCGGGTGAATCCGAGAACGAGCCTTTGCGGCTTGATTT
>SHVW01000106.1 GCA_009694085.1 Alphaproteobacteria bacterium | reverse complement strand
CGCCAATCTCGCGCGGCAACGCCGCCGCCAGCTCCATCAGGTTTGCGCTACGCGCCTCCAACATAACTCCGGCCAGCGTCGTCAGACCTTCGCGCCGAGACTTGTGATAACCAGGCAGCCGTTCCTTGAAATCCTCTTCCATCGCCTCGATCAGCGCTGACCGCTTGACCTTCCGAGCCCCCACAGTCAATCGAGACTCCTTGAATCACATAAGATTCTTCATAGGCAAGAAAATTTGAGGGGTGGTAAGTCCCACTATTCGTATCGATGTGGAGCCACGTCGCCTTTCTGCGCGATTGCTTCAGGACCGGCCCATCAATACCCCAGCGCCATCCCGTCCTTGCGCGGATCGCTGCCGCCGGCCAGCGTGCCGCGCGCCCGGTCGATCCAGATGGCCTGGCCGCCGCCAATCGGGTCAGGCGAGGCGATTATTTTGTGACCCAGCCGCGCCAGAGCTGCCGCCGCTTCGGCCGGCACGCCACGCTCGATGGTGACGACGCCGTCGTAAGCAAAGACGCGTGGGGCATCGAGCGCCTCCTGCACGTCCATGCCGAAATCGAGCAGATTGGCAATGACATGGGCGTGGCCGATCGGCTGGTAATGGCCGCCCATGACGCCGAACGGCATGACCGGCTTGCCGTCTTTCATCAACATGCCGGGAATAATGGTGTTGAGCGGCCGCTTGGCGCCGCCGATGGTGTTGGGGTGGCCCGGCTCGACCACAAAGCAGGCGCCGCGATCGTGCAACACGATCCCGGTCTTGTCGGTGACGATGGCAGAACCGAAGTTCTTATAGATCGAGTTGATGAAGCTGATGGCGTTGCCGTCGCGATCGATGATGCAGAGATAGATGGTGTCGGAATGGCCGATACCGCTGTCGGGGCCGAGATCGCCCATGGCGCGTTCATCGCTGATGCGCTGGCGTTGAGCCGCGGCATAGGCGGGGGCGAGTACACGCTCGACGCCGAGCGAGCCGAAACCGGGATCGCCCAGCACGCTATCGCGGTCGCGATAGGCGATGCGCGCGGCCTCGATGTGGCGGTGCAGACGCAGCGGCGCCAGCGGCGCCATGCCGGCGAAATCATAGCCGGAGAGAATATTCAAAATCTCCAGCGCGACGAAACCCTGGCCATTGGGTGGACATTCGTAAACGTCGTAGCCGCGATATGTCGAAAAAATCGGCGTGACGTAGTCGCCCTTGGCCGCGGCGAAATCGTCCAGTGTGTGCAGCCCGCCCAGCCGGTTGAGCGTGCCGACCATGTCGGCGGCGATGGCGCCGGTGTAGAAAGCATCGCGGCCCTGCTTGGCGATTGCTTCGAGCGTGTCGGCCAGCGCAGGGTTGCGACGAACCTCGCCGGCCATGGGCGCCTTGCCCCCGGGCAACAAAAGAGCCTTGGTCGCCGGGATTTGGGACAGCTTGCCCAAATCCTTGCCCCAGTCATGGGCTACCCGCGGCGTCACCACGAAGCCATTGCGCGCAGCGTCGATTCCGGGCCGCAGCAACTCGCCGAGCGACTTCGTGCCGTGGTCGCGCAGCAACTGGTGCCAGGCGTCGATCGCGCCGGGAATGGTGACGCTGTGAGGGCTGGTGTCCTCGATGGTGCGGATGCCGCGCTCGACATACCAGTCCGTCTCGGCCGCCCGCGGCGCCCGACCCGAACCGTTGAAAGCGACCACCCCGCCCTTGGCCGGCGCGTAGAGCACGAAACAATCGCCGCCGATGCCAGTCATCTGCGGTTCGACCACGGCGAGCACGCCCGAAGCCGCGATCGCCGCATCGACTGCGTTGCCCCCGCTGCGCAACACGTCGAGCGCGGTCAGCGTGGCGCGCGGATGGGAGGTCGCCACCATGGCATTGGCGGCTAATGCCGGGGAGCGGCCGGGAAGCTGGAAATCGCGCATCGAACCGTTCTTTCCTGTTGTCAGCGAGTGTAAAGCATAGGAGAGCGAGGCGTCACGAACGCGCCAGTGCGACCATGCGCTCGACCAGCGTGGCATCGTCGCCGGCGCTGAGCGCAGCCGGATCGATGACCAGCACGCCCTCGGCCGCGCGGCGCTCGGACAGATGGATCGGCGGCTCACCAGCCTGGAGCGCGCCGCTAACGCCCAGGGCATCGAGGCCGGTACGGGCGACATCGATCGTCACTTCAAGCCAGGGCTGCCGCCCCGTTTCCGCGGCCGGTACCAGTCGAGTGGCAAAGCCGGCGCCGCCGAGCCGCTGAGCCATCCGCTGCAACCGCCCTTCAAGCGCACGCGCCTCCGCTTCCCAGTCGATGCCAACGAACCGTTCGAGCGCCACGATCAGGCCGACGATCTCCTCCTTGCCCGCCTTGAAGCCGCGGCCGACGCCGTGGTGGGGAATGCCGTTCAGTTTCTCGCGCGGAATCAGCGGCGGCGGCGACCAGGTCTCGGGCGCCACATCCATGTCCAGCATCTGCAACAGGGCGGAAGCGATCAGGTCGCGCCGGCCGCATAGAATGCCGGTGCTCTGCGGACCCCGGATCGCCTTGCCGCCGGAAAAGGCGACCAGGGACGCGCCGGCATCGATGAAGCGGCGCAGATTGGCCGCGGGCGGAAGCTGCGCCGCCGCATCGACGATCACGGGCAGGCCGTAACGCTGAGCCAGCTTCGCCACACGTTCCAGCGGCGGCTCGTTGAGCTTGGTCGCTGTATAGGCGATGGCGGCGGTCTCCGGACCGATTGCTGCCTCGATCTCCCAATCCTCCACGCCGCGCACGCCGGCACCGGTGACGCGATCGGCAAAACCGATCTCGACCAGCTTTGCGCCGGCGGCACGAATGGCGTGATCGTAGCCGGTGCGATGGCCGCGACAGATGACGATCTGGCCTGGCATGCCCGATGTGTCGGGCAGGCGTTCCATGCGGTGGACATTGAAGCCGGCAAGGCAAGCGGCGGTGCCTAGCGTCAACGCGGCCGCAGCGCCGGTGGTAACGATACCGGCTTCCGCCCCGGTCGCGCGCGCGATGGCGGCGCTGGCGGCGGCCTGCAATTCCGCCATGTCGACGGACGCCCCGGCGGCGGCGCGCATGGCGTCGAGCACTTCGGGCGGCATCAGGCTGCCGCCCAGCCGGGTCAACGTACCCGCAGCATTGATTCGTCGGCGCACGCCGAGCCGCCCATAAATATCCATCGTCCGCCTCTCCCGGGGATATGCGGCGCTCGTCTTAGCGTGAATCTGCGTCGCTGCGAAGGGGCCCCTGCGAATGGGATTGAGGCGGAGCGCCACCCCATCTAAGTTCATGTCTTTCCTATGTTGGGAGATAGCAATGATCAGACACATCTTGGCGGGCGCGGCACTCACCCTCGCCCTCGGACAAACGGCTGACGCCCAGGACAAGGTGACCTTCGGCACCAATTGGCGCGCCCAAGCCGAGCATGGCGGCTATTACCAAGCCGTCGCCGCCGGCATCTTTAAGAGTCACGGCCTCGACGTGGAAATCCGCCAGGGCGGGCCGAGCGTCAACCATTCCCAGTTATTGGCAGCGGGCCGCATCGATTTCAACATGGGCGGCAATCTGTTCGATACCTGGAACTATGTGAAACAGGGTGTGCCGATGGTGACCATTGCCGCCATCTTCCAGAAAGACCCCTCCGTCATTATCACCCATCCCAGCCAGGGCCACGATTCGCTGGCCGCGCTCAAGGGCAAGCCGATCCTGGTTTCACCGGGCGCGCGCGAGACCTATTGGCAATGGCTCAAGGCTGTTTTCGGTTATAGCGACGACCAGATCAGGCCCTATACCTTCAACATGGCGCCATTCATCGCGGACAAGCGGATGAGTCAGCAGGGCTTCGCCACCGCCGAGCCCTATGCGATCGAGAAGCAGAGTGGAATCAAGCCGGTCGTGTTCCTGCTGGCCGATCATGGCTATGCGACCTATTCCACCACCATCGAGACCTCATGGAAGCTGGCGCGCGAGAAGCCGGACCTGGTGCAGCGCTTCGTCGATGCCACGATCAAGGGCTGGCATAGCTATATCCATGGCGATCCGGCGCCGGGCAACGCGCTGATCAAGAAAGACAACCCCGATATGACCGACGACCAGATCGCCGCCTCGATCAAATCCATGAAGGATTACGGCATTGTCGATTCCGGCGACAGCAAGACGCTGGGCATCGGCGCCATGAACGAGCAACGCATCGCCGCCTTCTTCGATTTCGCGGTGAAGGCTGGGCTTTATCCGGCAAACCTCGACTACAAATCCGGTCACACACTCCAATTCGTCAACAAAAAGGTGGGGATGTGAACTCAATCGTCGTTACCCATGGCGGGGCGACCAGTGTTCCCGCTCTGAGTCAGGACGGGACGGACAAAGCTGCCGCTACTGGCCTTGCTGCAATCGCAAAGGGCGGCAGCGCACTCGATGGCGCCATCGCCGCCGTGATGGTGCTGGAGGACGATCCCCGCTTCAACTCGGGCACGGGATCGAGCATCCGGCTCGACGGAAAAACCATCCAAATGGATGCCGCCGTGCATGACGGGGCCACCGGCGATTTCGGCGCGGTCGCAGCGATCGAACGGGTGCGCAATCCGGTACTGGTGGCGCGGCGCGTGATCGAAACGCCCCATGTGCTGATCGTCGGCGAGGGCGCGACGCGCTTTGCTCGTGCCATGGGCTTCGGCGATTATTTTCCCGACAGCGCCCCCGCGCGCGAACGTTTCGCCCGGGTGGTCGATGCGCTCAAGGGCCGCAGCGACGATACCCAATCCTACAGCACGGCCTGGCGGCGCTACGATTGGAAGAAGGCGTGGAATTTCGAAACCGGGCTGGACGAGGTGTTAGGCTCGGCCGATACGGTCGGTGCCGTCGCACGCGATGGCCGAGGGCGCTACGCCGCTGCCATCTCGACCGGCGGCACCAGCATCACCTTCCTCGGCCGTGTCGGCGACGTGCCCATGTATGGTTGCGGCATCTATGCCGGCCCCGATGGCGCGGTCGCCACCACGGGCAATGGCGAGGACATCATCAAGAAGCTACTGGCCAAACGGGTCTATGACGACCTCGCTACCGGAACCGAACCGCAAGCGGCTGTCGACCGGGCTATCCGCCTGTTCCCCACCGATGTTGGCATCGGCGTGATCGCGATCGGCGCGCGCGGCCATGGCGGCGGCGGCAATCGCGGCAACCCCACCGATTTCCGGCCGAACATGTCCTGGGGCATAGCGCAGTAGGTCTCAGCCTGCCTGAACGCCAAGCCTGCCTGAACGCCAAGCCTGCCTGAACGCCAGTTGCCGCTGCGCCAGCATTGGTGTTTGCTACGATCTGGCCCATTGCCCCGACCTGGAGGTGTGAGATGAATCGCCTTGTTGCCACAACGACCCTAGCCATCGGCCTTGCCGCTTCGGCCGCCACTGCCCAGACCGTGACCATGGGCATGTATGGCGGTTCCTGGGAGAAGTCGATCCGCGAGGCGATCGTGCCGGCCTTCCAGAAGCAGCATCCCACGGCCAAGTTCGAATACGTGCTCGGCAATTCGACCGACACGCTGGCCCGACTACAGGCCCAGAAGGCCAAGCAGGAAATCGACGTCGCCGTCATGGACGATGGCGTGATGTACCAGGCCGTCGCCCTCGGCTACTGCTCCGCGCTGGCCGATGCCCCGGTGTACAAGGACCTCTACGATTTGGCGAAAATGCCGGGCGGCAAGTCGATCGCCGCCGGCGTGGTCGCCACAGGAATCACCTACAATACCAAGGCCTTCAAGGAAAAGGGTTGGCCTGCTCCGACCTCTTGGCACGATGTCGCGGACCCCAAATTTAAGAAAATGTTCGCCATGTCGCCCTTCTCCGGGACCTATGGCCTGCATACCGTGGTCATGCTGGCGCGGGTCAACGGTGGCGGCGAAAACAATATGGAGCCCGGCTTCAAGGCCATGCAGACAGTCGGCCCCAACGTGCTGACCTTCCCGTCCTCGCCGGCCAAGATGTCCGAAGCCATGCAGGCCGGCGATGTGCTGATCTCGGTGTGGGGCAGCGGCCGCACCGTGGCCTTGGCGAATACCGGCTTCCCCGTCGAATTCGTCTATCCCAAGGAGGGCGCCGTGGCGCTCGCCGTCGGCGTCTGCCCCGTGGTCAATAGCGACGTGCCCGATCTGGCGCAGAAATTCATCCAGCACATGCTAACCCCCGATATGCAGACTATCCTGGCTAAGAACGAAGGCCTCGGGCCGGTCAACAAGAACACCAAACTCGCCCCCGAAGTCGCCAAACTCGTGCCCTACGGTCCCGACCAGGTCGCCAAGCTGATCGCGGTCGATTGGGACGTCATCAACAAGAACAGGGAGCCGTGGACCAAGCGTTGGCAGCGCGAGGTCGAGCGCTGAGCACGGCATCGACAGCCCCTCACCCTGCCCTCTCACCCTTCGGGGGCGAGGGTTGATTACATCGCCCTCGCCCCGCGCAAGCAGGGAGAGGGAGGGCCCCGCGAAGCGGGAGGGTGAGGGGTGGCGCCGCGAATACCAGCGTATGCATACGGAGTAACATGGCCTTCCTGGAGCTGAGCGGCCTGATCAAACGGTTCGGCACGGTCGCCGCGGTCGACGGTCTCGATCTTGCCGTCGAGCGCGGCGAATTCGTCTCCTTGCTCGGACCGTCGGGTTGCGGCAAGACGACGACGCTGCACATGATCGCCGGCTTCGTCGAGCCCAATGCCGGGCGGATCGCCGTCGACGGACGCGACATGGCCGCTGTGCCGCCCAACCGGCGCAATATCGGCATTGTGTTCCAGAGCTATGCACTGTTTCCCCACATGACCGTGGCCGAGAATGTCGGCTTTGGCTTGGAGATGCGTGCGGTCGCCGAAGCGGAACGGCGCGCGCGTATTGCGGACGCGCTCGACCTGGTACGATTGGGCGAGCTGTCCCAGCGCTTTCCGCGTCAACTATCGGGCGGGCAGCAACAGCGCGTGGCGCTCGCCCGCGCACTGGTCATTCGCCCGGACTTGCTGCTACTGGACGAGCCGCTATCCAATCTCGATGCCAAGCTGCGCGAGGAGATGCGCGTCGAGATCCGCCTGATCCAGCGTCAGGTCGGCATCACGACCATTCTGGTCACCCACGACCAAGCGGAGGCCCTGGTCATGAGCGACCGGATTGCCGTCATGGAGCGCGGCCGGATCGTGCAGATCGGCCGGCCCGTCGACGCCTATGAGAACCCCGCCAACGCCTTCGTCTCCACCTTCCTCGGCCGCGCCAATCTGATCCGCGCCGAGGTGGTGGGCCGCCAGGGCCGGCGGTTGCGCGTCAGCGCCGGCAGCGTCGAGTTCGAGGCCGAGGGCGAGGCACCGGATGGCCCTGTCACCGTGTCGATCCGGCCGGAACGGATCGGCTTCGTGGAGATCGGCGGTATCGAAGCGCGCGTCAAGGTCGGCCTGTTCATGGGCGAACATTGGCTGTATCGGCTGGATAGTCCGCTTGGCGAGTTGACCCTATGCCAACCCAATACCGGCGCCCTACCCATCGCCGACGGCCAGGCCGTGCGCGTGGCCTGGTCCGCCGACAACGCCAGGGTGCTTCATGGCTGAGCGCAGCCCAACATCCCATAGCTTGACGCCCTATGGCTTGAGCGCGCCCGCCTTCATCGTGTGCGCCGTGTTCCTGGCGGCCCCCCTGATCATGGTGCTGGCGCTGAGTTTCAACACCTTCACCATGGCGACCGGCATCCAACCCGGTTTCCGCCTGGACAATTACATCGAGGTGCTGACCGACGATTATTTCCACCTGATCTTCGCACGCACCTTCGGTATGGCCTTGCTGATTGCGCTGATCGCAGCCCTGATCGGCACGCCCGAGGCCTATATCTTGCATCGCATGGCGCCGGCCTGGCGCTCGGCTTTCCTGCTGGTCATCCTGGGGCCGCTACTGGTCAGCGTGCTCGTGCGCACGCTGGGCTGGGCGGTCCTGCTCGGGCGCAATGGCATCGTCAACTCGGCACTAGTCGCGCTTGGCCTGGCCGACCGGCCCGTCGAGTTCATGTACACCATGACCGGCGTGATCGTGGCCCTCGTCCATGTGCTCGTACCCTTCCATGTGCTCGCCGTGTGGGCGAGCCTGCGCCGGCTCGACCCCGCGGTGGAAGCGGCCGGGCTGTCGCTCGGCGCCAGCCAGTTCACCGTGCTCCGCCGCATCGTGGTGCCCCAGATCATGCCAGGCATCTTGTCCGGTTCGCTGATCGTGTTCACGCTGGCGGCCAGCGCCTTTGCCACGCCATCCATCATCGGCGGGCGGCGCCTCAAGGTGGTCGCCGTGACCGCCTATGACGAATTCCTGAACTCGCAAAACTGGCCGCTCGGCGCCGCCATCGTGACCGTGCTGCTCGTGGCGACTGTCGTAATCGTGCTGGCTTATAACCGCGCCGTCGAGCGGCGCTACGCCCAGGTCTTCCAATGACGCGCAACGGTCCCTGGGCACTCGTCTTTCATGGTCTATTCGTCGCCTTCATCCTGGCGCCGCTGGTGGTGGTCTGCCTGGTCGCCTTCACGCCCGAGGGCTATCTGTCGCTGCCCACGCGCGGCGTGTCGCTGCGTTGGTTCCGCGCTATCCTGGGCAGCGATTTCATTCCTGCCTTCTACAACAGCATGATCGTGGCAACAGCGGCGGCGAGTATCGCGCTCCTGGTCAGCGTCCCGGCCGCGCTAGCGACCGCGCGCTATCAATTCGCCGGGCGCGACGCGCTCACCGCCTTTTTCTTGTCGCCTCTGATGGTGCCCCATATCGTGCTCGGCGTGGCGCTGCTGAAATTCCTCAGCGAGATCGGCTTGAGCGGCAATTATTTTGGCCTGGTCTTCGCCCATGTCGTCATCATCCTGCCATTCACGCTTCGCCTGGCGCTGGCGGCGCTGGTCGGCATGGACAGGGCGGTGGAATGGGCGGCATGGTCGCTGGGCGCCTCGCAAACAACCGTGTTTCGGCGCATTACCCTGCCGTTGATCGTGCCAGGCCTCGCCGGTGGCTGGCTGATCGCCTTCATCCAGAGCTTCGACGAATTGACCATGACCGTGTTCGTCGCCTCGCCCAGCACCATGACGCTGCCTGTGCGCATGTTCAATCATGTGACCGACAATATCGATCCCCTCGTCGCGGCCGTGTCCGCGGCGCTGATTTTCCTGACCGTGATCCTGATGTTTATCCTGGATCGCTTCTGCGGGCTCGACCGGCTGCTCGCCGGCAAGGGGGCGCGGTGAGCGATCTCGATATAATCGTGCTCGGCGGCGGGCTGGTCGGCTCGGCGATCGGTTACGGGCTCCAGCGCCGCAGCCTGAAAATCGCCGTGCTCGACGAAGGCGATGTGGCGCTGCGCGCCTCGCGCGGCAATTTCGGCCTGGTCTGGGTCCAGAGCAAGGGCCAGGGTTTTCCTCCCTATGCCGATTGGGCGCGCCATTCCGCCGACGTCTGGCCCGGCTTTGCGGCCGAACTGGAAGAACGCACCGGCCATAAGATCGACTACAGCAAACGCGGCGGCTTCAGCCTGTGCATGAGCGAGAAGGAATTCGACGACCGCGCGCTCATGATCAAACGCATGCACAACCAGCAGGGCCCGAAGGGCTACGACGTCGTCATGATGGACCGCGCTGAGGTTCAGCGCATGATGCCGGCCATCGGGCCCGAAGTCGTCGGCGGCTCGTATTGCCCCCATGACGGCCATGTCAGCCCATTGCGACTGCTGCGCGCGCTGCACGCAGCTCTCGGCGACGCCTATCATAATGAACATCGCGTCAGCGCCATCCGAACGCGCCAGGGCGGCTTCGAGGTTGTGGCAGGCGAGGATACGTTTGCTGCTGGCCGCATCGTGCTCGCAGCGGGGCTCGGCAACCTCGCGCTCGCTCAGATGCTCGGCGCCGAACTGCCGATCCGGCCCCAGCGTGGACAGATCCTGGTGACGGAGCGGCTGCCCGCCTTCCTCGACTACCCCATGAACGGGGTGCGCCAGACGGCCGAGGGTTCGGTCATGCTGGGCAGTTCGCGCGAGGAGGTCGGCTTCGACAACGGCACGAAGCCCGACGTGCTCAGCACCATCGCGCGCAACGCCGTCCGCGCCTTTCCGATCCTGGCGCGCGCGCGTATCGTGCGGGCCTGGGGCGCGTTACGCGTACTGGCGCCGGACGAGCATCCGATCTATCAATCCCTACCCGGCCATGACGGCGCCGTCGTGGCAACCTGCCACAGTGGCGTGTCCTTGGCCGGGGCCCATGCCCTTGACTTCGCCGGCTATTTGGCCGAGGGCAAGCTGCCCGATCGCTTCGCCGCGTTCCACTCCCGGAGGTTCGATGTTCAGGCGACTGCATGACAACGCCGCCACCGTCACCATCACGATCGACGGCGTGACCACCAAGGCGGCAGTGGGTGAATCCGTTGCGGCCGCGCTGCTGGCCAGCGGCGATCCGCGCTGCCGGCAGACGCCGGTCTCCGGCGCCCCCCGGGCGCCGTACTGTCTGATGGGCGTGTGTTTCGACTGCCTGATGGAAATCGACGGTGAAGCCAGCCGCCAGGCCTGCATGGTCACCGTGCGCGAGGGCATGGCGGTCAAACGCTCGCCTCGTCCCGCCCCGATGACACCATGACCGAAACCGTCGATCTCGCCGTCATTGGCGCCGGCCCCGCTGGCATGGCCGCAGCCACGCTCGCGGCCGAACACGGCCTCGACGTCGTCGTTTATGACGACAACGCCGAGCCGGGCGGACAGATCTATCGCGCCGTCGAAACCGTGGCGCGCGACCGCGCGAAGGATTTCGCTTTCCTCGGCGAGAGCTATCGCGCCGGCGCCGAACTCACCCGCGCCTTTCGCGCCAGCCGCGCACGCTACGAGCCGGGCACGACGGTCTGGCTGGTGCAAAAGGACCGCACCATCGGCATCAGCCGCGACGGCAAGGCCCGGATGGTCGCGGCCAAGCGCATCTTGATCGCGACCGGCGCCTTGGAACGGCCCGTGCCGATCCCGGGTTGGACGCTGCCCGGCGTCATGAGTGTGGGCGCCGCTCAGAGCGTGCTCAAATCGGCTGCTCTGGCGCCGAAACAGCCGGTCGTATTGGCGGGCAAAGGGCCGCTCTTGTTCCTGGTCGCCGCCCAATACGTGGCCGCAGGCGTCAAGATCGCCGCGATCCTGGAGACAGGTGCGCGCAAATGGGACGCACTGCCCCATCTCTGGCAGGCTTGGTCCAAAACCAATTACATCGGCAAGGGGCTGGAGCTGATCCGCGCGATCGAGCGGGCAGGTGTGACCGTCGTACGCAACGCCGTCAGCGATCTCAAAGCGATCGGCCGGGAGCGGGTCGAGGCCGTCACCTTTAGCGCCGACGGCTCGCCGGGCCGCATCGAAACGGCGCTGCTGCTGCTCCATGAAGGCGTGATCTCCAATGTCCAGCTCACCATGGCGATTCCCGTCAAGCATGCCTGGAACGCTACACAGCGATGCTGGCAACCCGTTCTGGACGCCCGGGGCAACACCGATGTTGACGGCATCGCAGTTGCGGGCGATTCCGGCGGCATCGCAGGCGCCGAGGCGGCCGCCCATATGGGTCGAATTGCCGCGCTCGACGCCCTGCGCGCCTTCGGCCGGATCGATGGCCCGACATTTGCCGCTATGATCGTGGTGGAGGAAGTCGCGCAGAAGCGCCTACTGGCGGCCCGGCCATTCCTGGACGCACTCTACCCGCCGCCGGACACCGCCGCCGCCATAGCCGACGACACCATCGTGTGCCGCTGCGAGGAAGTCACAGCGGGCGATATCCGCAAGGCCGTCGATCTCGGCTGCACCGGACCGAACCAGACCAAATCCTTCACCCGCGCCGGCATGGGGCCCTGCCAGGGCCGCATGTGCGGCCTCACCGTGGCGGAGATCATCGCGGCCAAGCTCAATCGGCCGATGGAAGAAATCGGCTACTACCGCATCCGTCCGCCGATCAAGCCGCTGACGGTCGGCGAATTGGCGGCCCTGGAATGAGCGCCGCCACGCACGAGGCCGACGTCGTCATCATCGGCGGCGGGCTGCACGGCTGCTCCGCCGCCTACCACCTCGCAGCCAAGGGGCTGAAGCCGATCGTTCTGGAAAAGAACGTAGTGGCCCGCCATGCGTCGAGCGCGAGTGCCGGCGGCGTGCGCCGGCTTGGCCGCGATCCCGCTGAGATTCCCCTTGCCATGGCCTCGCTCGAACTCTGGCACCGCATGGGCGACATGCTGGGGGCCACGGGCGATTTCCGCGCGACCGGTCAGGTCCGGGTCGCTGAAACCGAGGCCGACATGGCGGCCTGTGCCGCCAGGGTCAAGCTGACGCGATCGCTCGGCTACGATTTCGAACGCCTGATCGACCGCAACGAGCTGCGCCGGCTGGTGCCTGCCGTGTCGCCCGCGGGTATGGGCGGCATCCATGTCGAACGCGACGGCTATGCCTTTCCCTTCAAGGCAACGACGGCGTTCCGCCATAAAGCCGAGGAACTCGGCGCCGTCGTACGCGAAGGCACAGGCGTCACCGGGCTTGATCGACGCAGCGACAGATGGGAAGTTGCGACCAATGCCGGCAATTTTCGCGCGCCCGTGCTGGTCAACGCAGCCGGTGCCTGGGGCGGCGAGATGGCGGCATTCTTGGGCGACAAGGTGCCGATCGAACCGACCGCACTGATGATGATGGTCAGCGAGCGCATGCCTCACTTCGTCGATCCCACCGTGGGCGCGATCAGTCGTAAGCTCTCGTTCAAGCAAATGCAATCGGGCACGGTCGTGATCGGCGGCGGCTTCAAGGGCCTAGTCGACCGCATCACCGAATTGACCGAGCTGAACTTCCAGCATCTGGCCCAGAGCGCGCGCAACGCGGCCGCCATCTTCCCCATCATGAAAGGCGCGCGGCTGATACGCTGCTGGGCCGGCATCGAGGGCTTCACACCCGACGATCTGCCCGTGATCGGCCCGTCCAAGGCCGCACCCGCCGCTTATCACTCCTTTGCATTCTGCGGTCATGGCTTCCAGCTCGGCCCCATCGTCGGCGCCATCACCGCCGAGTTGATCGTCAATGGAAAAACCAATTTGCCGATCGAACCCTTCCGGGTCGATCGCTTCCCCGCCCATTGAGGCTGTCCATGCCCGCTCGCGCTGTCGATTGCCACGCTCACATCTTCGACACCAGGCGATTTCCCTACCCTGAGAATGCCGCCTACAAGCCGCCGCCGCACGAGGCGGGCACACGGGAGAACTACGCTGCCGTGCTCGACGCCCATGGCATCAGCCATGCCCTCCTGGTCAATCCGACCAGCGGCTACGGCACTGACCATCGCGCCATGGTGGCGGCGATCAAGGCGGGGAAGGGTCGCTTCAAGGGCATCGCCAAGCTGACCTCAGAATCCGACGAGAAGTCTTTCGTCGCCTTGGCACGCCAGGGCGTGGTCGGCGCGCGTATCGACCTGGTCGGCGATGGCGTCGATGTGGTCAATCATCCCGGCCTCGCCAGGCGCTTCGCTGTGATGCGCGAGCTCGGCTGGTTCCTGCAAGTCCAGTGCGAGAAGGATCAGATGGCC
>SHVW01000105.1 GCA_009694085.1 Alphaproteobacteria bacterium | reverse complement strand
TGGAACTCGCGCACATGGGCGTCGCGCACGGTCGATGCGACGCCGCCATTGGTCACGATGCCGCCGACGATCAGCGTCTCGATCCCGGCCTTGCGCAGCACCCATTCCAGCCGGCTCATATAAAAGGCGGAATAGGCGACCTTCTCCACACCGACCGGGAAATCCGCGCGCTTGTGCGCGCTATGAAACGCCCGAAACCAGCACGAGTGGAATCGAAGAAAAAGACGGTGGATCGGAAGGCGGCTGGTCGTAAAGTCGGCGGGTCGAAGGTCCGCCGTCGTCGCTCGGCGGCTCAGCCCAGGTAAATCAGAATGCCGGCTGTGGCTGCGATGGCGGTCGCCAATGTCCAGAGGCCGCGGGTGACGATCCGGGCCATCAGCGTTCGCTGATTGTCGTTAGCCGGCGGCGGTGGGCGCCACCGAACGGCGCCGGGACTCGGTTGAGTTCCGGCGGGTACTGAGCCAGCCTGTAGCGGGGCTGCGGCCCCACCGTTCCGGCGCCCTCTATCCACGCTGCTGGACGGGCTTATAGGACCGGCGCGTGTGGCCGGTATAAAGCTGGCGCGGCCGGCCGATCTTCTGGCTCGGATCCTCGATCATCTCTTTCCACTGGGCGATCCAGCCGACCGTGCGAGCGATCGCGAACAGCACGGTGAACATGCTGGTCGGGAAGCCCATGGCGCGCAGGATAATGCCGGAATAGAAATCGACATTAGGATAGAGTTTGCGCTCGACGAAATACTTGTCCTCCAACGCGATGCGCTCCAACTCCATCGCCAGGTCGAGCAGCGGCTCGTGCTTGACGCCGAGTTCGCCCAACACCTCGTGGCACGACTTGCGCATGACCTGGGCGCGCGGGTCGAAATTCTTGTAGACCCGGTGGCCGAAACCCATGAGGCGGAAGCTGTCGTTCTTGTCCTTGGCGCGCTTGATGAATTCGGGAATGTTCTTCTTGTCGCCGATCTGGCCCAGCATGGCAAGCACGGCTTCGTTGGCGCCGCCATGGGCGGGACCCCACAGCGAGGCGATGCCGGCCGCGATGCAGGCAAACGGGTTGGCGCCGGACGAGCCGGCGAGCCGGACCGTCGAGGTTGAGGCGTTCTGCTCGTGGTCGGCGTGCAGGATGAACAACCGGTCCATCGCCTTGGCCAGCACGGGATTGTTCTGGTAGTCCTCGGCCGGCACGGCGAAGGTCATGTAGAGGAAATTTTCCGCATAGCTCAGCTTGTTTTTCGGATAGATGAAGGGCTGGCCCATGGAGTATTTGAACGCCATGGCGGCGATGGTCGGCATCTTCGCGATCAGCCGGAAGGACGCGATCATACGCTGGTGCGGATCGTTGATGTCGAGACTGTCGTGATAGAAGGCGCTGAGCGCGCCGACCACGCCGCACATCACGGCCATCGGGTGCGCGTCGCGCCGGAAGCCGCGGAAGAAGGTGCTGAGCTGCTCATGCACCATGGTGTGATAGGTGATGTCCTTCTCGAATTTCTTCATTTCTTCGAGCGTGGGCAGATCGCCGTTGAGCAGCAGATAGGCGACTTCCATGAAGTTGCTATGCTCGGCCAGCTCCTCGATGGGGTAGCCGCGATGGAGCAGGAGGCCTTCGTCGCCGTCGATATAGGTGATCTTGGACTCGCAGCTTCCCGTCGAGGTGAAACCGGGATCGTAGGTGAAGTATCCGGTGTCGGCGTAGAGCTTGCGCACATCGATCACGCTCGGCCCGATCGAGCCGTCGATGATCGGCAGGTCCATAGTCTTGTTGGTGACCGTGTCGGTCAGAATCGCCTTTTTCTTCGGCGCGGCGGCGGTCTTGGGCTGGCTCATGGTTCGATCCCTCTCGACTGAGGCCCGGGCAGGCCAGGTTCATGAATTAACCTTAAAGCGGCAGGGGGGCTTTGGCAATTCGCCTATTGCACCGCACAATGACCGACACGGCGTTAGTTTTCCGTTAACGCGGGGCAAGTTAGCGCGAGGCTGCTACCGCGGTCAGGCGCGCTAGGCATTCGGCGCGACCAAGTGCGGCGGCCATCTCGAAGACGCCGGGGGAGACCGTCGTGCCCGTGAGCGCTGCACGGAGCGGCTGCGCCAAATCGCCGAGTTTGATCGCCTCAGCCTCCACCAGCGCGCGAGCCGCCGCATCGATGGCGCTCTCGCTCCAATCCGTTAGCTCGCCTAACCGATCGGCAAGCCGGCCGAGCCGGGCACGCGCATCGCCGGACAGGATGGCGGCGGCCTTGTCCGTCACGGGCAGGCGGTGGACGTAGATTTCCGCGTTGTCCGCGAGTTCCTTCAGTGTCTTGGCTCGCGGCTTCAGGCCCTTCATGCCGCGCGTCAACCGCTCGATCTCCGCCGCCGTCACATCTCGGCCAAGCTTGACCGTCAACCGCGCTGCGACCTCACGCGCGAGATCGCGATCGTCGGACTCGCGGATATAATGGCCGTTGAGCGAATCCAATTTGACCAAATCGAACCGCGCCGCGCCGCGACCGACATGGCCGAGATCGAACCATTCGATCGCCTGCGCGGTGGAGATGGTCTCGTCGTCGCCATGGGACCAGCCCAGGCGGAGAAGATAATTGCGCAGGGCCTGGGGCAGATAGCCCATGTCGCGATAGGCTTCCACGCCAAGGGCCCCGTGGCGTTTGGAGAGCTTGGCGCCGTCGGCGCCATGAATGAGCGGGATATGGGCGAATTCGGGTACGTCCCAGCCGCAGGCACGGTATAGTTGGGTTTGGCGAAATGCGTTGTTCAAATGGTCGTCGCCGCGGATGACATGGGTGATGCCCATGTCGTGATCGTCGACCACGACGGAATGCATATAAGTCGGCGTGCCGTCGGCGCGCAGCAGCACCATATCGTCGAGTTGGGCATTCGCCACCGTCACCTTGCCCTGAACGCGATCGACGATCGCGGTTTCGCCGTCCAGCGGCGCTTTCATACGGATGACCGGCGGCACGCCCGATGGCGCGTCCTTTGGATCGCGCTCGCGCCAGCGACCGTCATAGCGCATGGGCCGGCCCTCGGCCTTGGCGCGTGCGCGCATCTCCTCCAACTCGGCCGGCGCGCAATAGCAACGATAGGCCTTGCCCTGGGCGAGGAGGTCGTGCGCAACCTCCGCATGGCGCTGGGCGCGCGCGAATTGGAAGACGACTTCGCCGTCCCAATCGAGACCGAGCCAGGATAACCCGTCGAGGATGGCGGTTGCGGCCGCATCGGTGGAGCGCGCCCGGTCCGTGTCCTCGATGCGCAAGCGATAGACGCCCTTGTGATGGCGCGCGAACAGCCAATTGAACAGCGCCGTTCGGGCGCCGCCGATATGGAGGAAACCGGTGGGCGAGGGGGCAAAACGAGTGACGACGGTCAAGGGATGGCTCCGAAGCGTGAGACGGTCGATTTTAGCACATCGGCGGCGCGCGCCGGCCCGCTACTTGAACTTCTTGGTTGCCGTCTTGAAGGCGTCGAGCACCTGGCCCTCGACCTTGCCGCCGGTGCCGGTGATGCGCTGCATGAGCACGACATACATGGCGTCGATATGGGTATGGATGACGGCCATCTGCGTGTTGCTGGCGTCGCGCAGCGGGGTGACGAAATCGTTGAGCGATTTGGCGAACGCGGTCAACAGCGGGAAGCCGAACATGCCGCCCAGGCCCTTGATGTCCAGCGACGAGGTGCGCAAACTGCGCAAGAAAGTCGGGCGCTGACGCTTGTCGCGCTGTGCTTCGGGCAACCCTCTCTGCATGAAAGAGAGCTGGTCGGCCACCTCGGTTGCGCATCGGTCCCGCGAATCGTCGACTGCGGAACCGGCGCGCCGGCTGTGCCGCGGCGCGCCCGTGGTGATCGACCGCTTCGATCTCTGGCGCCAGGGAGCGGACGCGATCTGGCTTGGCTCAAGCGTGCGCGCCGCGCGCGGCGAGCGACCCTGGGTGATCGCGCCGCCGGGACGGCGGCGCTAGGCACCGCCTAGTACCTTCTGATCAACCCCACCAATCTTCCCTGCACCTTGACCCGGTCGGGGCCGAAGATGCGGGTTTCGTAGGCCTTGTTGGCCGGCTCCAGCGCGATCGAGGCGCCCTTGCGGCGCAGCCGTTTGAGCGTCACCTCGGCGTCGTCGATCAGCGCCACCACGATGGCGCCACTCTCCGCCGTCTCCGCCTTTTCGATCAGGATGGTGTCGCCGTCCTGGATACCGGCATCGACCATGGAATCGCCGGCCACTTCGAGGGCGTAGTGATCGCCCCGGCCGAGAAAGGCGGTGGGCACGGCGACCGTGTTGGAATTGTCGCGCAGCGCCTCGATCGGCGTGCCCGCGGCGATCCGGCCGTAGAGCGGAAGTTGGATCGCCTCGGCGGCCACAGTGGCGGCGGCGCCGGCCAGACCGTTCTTGTTGAAGCCGCCGGTGATGACGTTGGGCGCAAAGCGCTGGCTGCGGCCGATGCGGCCGGGCGCGGCGGTGCCGGGCGCCGCCGTCGCCTCGGGCAGGCGGATCACTTCGAGCGCGCGGGCGCGATGGGCGAGGCGGCGGATGAAACCGCGCTCCTCCAGCCCCGTGATCAGCCGATGGATGCCGGATTTGGATTTGAGGTCGAGGGCGTCCTTCATCTCGTCGAAAGAGGGCGAGACGCCGCCATCGATCAGGCGCTTGTTGATGAAGAGCAGAAGCTCGTGTTGCTTACGCGTCAGCATGCGGAACCCCTCTCGGGTTAACCAGAACAAAATAACAACTCGATCTTGTTCTAGTTGCGTTCTTTTCGAACGTCAAGGGATTTTCTTGCTTTTCCAGGCCTCTCAGCCCGACCAATCCACTCGCCGGCTTTCGTTGTCGAGGCAAGGGGGCGAGACTAAATTAGGGTCAGAGTAAGTTTCCCTGCCGCTTGTCCAGCTCTACGCCGGAACACGCGGCCCAGGTAGAGAACCTGATCCAATCCGGGGTCAGCGGCATCGTCATGGCCATGGGCAAGATGCAGGAGCTGGACGCCCAGCTCGCCCAGGCCAAGGCGAAGGGCATCCCGGTCGTCTCCGTCATGTCGAACGCCAGCGCTCACGCCGCCTTCGACGTCAACGTGGACGAATTCGTGGTCGGCGCCAAGATCGCGACATATCTGCTCAGCCGCATGAACTACCAAGGCAACATCCTGACCCAGCGCTATGAGGGCCATGGCGGCACGCGTGCGCGTGGCAAGGTGCTCGACGTGGTGCTGGGCGAGAACACGGGCGTCAAGGTGCTGGGCAGCTATACCATGGCGCGGCCGCAATCCTGGCGCGAGGACGTCAAGGCCGGCATGGAAGCCCTGATCCTCAAGAACAAGGGCCAGATCAACGCGGTCTGGGCCTCGTTCGACGGCCAGGCCTTCATCATCGACGATTTGCTCAAGGCATCGGGCGCCAAAAAGGGCCAGGTGCTGCTGACCGGCGTCGATGGCGGCCAGGAGACCTTCACGCGCATCCGCGACAAGGACAGCTTGCTCGTCGCCACCGTCGCCATTCCGTTCGAGAAGATGGGCGAGGCGACGGTCGACGGCATCGACAAGCTCGCGGTCAAGAAGCTGGCGAAGTAGACGATCACCGCCGGTCCGTATCTGTATATGGACCCCGTGTTGGTCGACGAAACCAACGTGCCGGCCCAGGGCAAGTGGCCCTGGTAGGTAGCGCGCCACCCGTTGTCGCCCCGGTTGTAGCGCTGGACCGCGTCTCCTTCGGCTATGGCGCGGTCGAGGCGCTGAAATCGGTCGATCTCGCCGTGCAGGCCGGCGAGGTGCTCGGCCTGTGCGGCGACAATGGCGCGGGCAAATCGACGCTCGCCCGCATCATCTCCGGCGCCGAGCGGCCAAGCCGCGGTAGTTTGTCGATCGACGGCGCGCCCGTGACCCTGGGGGGGCCGCGCGACGCGCTCGCCCGCGGCATCGCCACGATCTATCAGAACCTGGCGCTGGCGCCACGGCTCAGCATCGCCGAGAACGTATTCATGGGGGCGGAGCTGCTGCGCGCCATGCCAGTGCCGGGTTTGCGACTGCTGGACAAACCGGCCATGGCCCGGGCCGCGCGCGCCTACCTCGACCAACTCAACATCGACATGCCGGCCATGGCGACCCCGGTCGCCGAACTCTCCGGCGGGCAGCGTCAAGCCGTCGCCATTGCGTGCGCTTTGCGCTGGCAGGCCCGCCTGATCGTCATGGACGAGCCGACGGCGGCGCTTGGGGTAAAGGAAACCGCGCGGGTGCTCGACTTGATCCGCACATTGGCCGCCACGGGCCGCACGGTTGTGCTAGTCAGCCACAACATGGCCGATATCGTGGACGTAACCAGCCGGGTGGCGATCCTGCGCAGCGGCGCCAAGGTACAGGATCGGCCGACCGAAGGCCTCACGGCCGACAGCCTTGCGCACCTAGTCATGACGGCGGGGACCGCGTAGGCTTTGCCGAACGATTGGAGACAGGAATGACCGAACGGACAGCCGCGAACCTCGCCGGCCGTGTGGCCCTTGTGACCGGCGGCGGTGCCGGCATGGGCCAGGCCCACGCCATCCTCATGGCCGAGCGCGGCGCCGATATTGTCGTGCAGGACGTCAATCGCGACACGGCGGAGGCAACGGTTACCGAAATCCGCGGTAAGGGCCGCAAGGCGCGCGCCTTTGTTCACGACATCGCCGATATCGCGGCGACCCGGGCCATGGTCAAGGCGGCCGAGGGCGAGTTCGGCCATATCGACATCGTCGTCAACAATGCCGGCATCGGCGGCGGCCGGAAGAAGATCGAGGATATCGACGAGGCTCTGTTTCACAAGATGCTGAACATCCATTTGACCGGACATTTTTTTCTCACCCAGGCGGTCGTGCCCGGCATGAAGGCGCGGCGGATGGGCAAGATCATCAATATTGCCTCGCGCTGGGCCATGACCGGTGCCGACAACTCGTCCCACTACATCGCGGCCAAGGGCGCCTTGGTCGCGATCACCAAGGCTTGGGCGCATGAATTCGCGCCCTGGAACATCCACGTCAACGCGGTGGCGCCGGGCGGGGTGTGGACCGACATGGTGCTGAAAAGCGCGGGCGAGGCCTTCATCCGCGAGGAGGAAAAGAAAGTGCCGCTCAAGCGCTGGGCCCAGCCGGTCGAATACGCTTATGCCGTCGCGTTCTTGGCCTCAGGCGAATCGGATTTCATCACGGGCCAAGTCCTGTCGCCCAATGGCGGCGCCAGTATCGTTGGAATCTGATCGCAGCTTTGGCGCCACAGGCACCGCTTGTCGCGATCGTGGGAACTGCTAAACATCGACGAATTGAGGGGGAGGGACCATGTCAGTTCAGAGTTTGACCCAGTCCGGCGACGCGCTGGCCACGCTGGTAGCCGAAATGCGGCGCGCCACGACGGAATCCAGCGATCCCCGCACCATCCTCAAGCGCGTGACCCCGGCGGCGCGGCGCATGGCGCTCGACAAGTCCTGGGTGCGGCCCGAATTCTATCGGGGCGATGGCGAGCAGCCCAATATCTCCACCTTGCTGCATGAGGATCCTGATCACAGCTTGGCCGTCTATGCCGTGGCCTGGCTGCCCGGCCGCGGCGTGCCGCCCCATGACCATCAGACCTGGGCCATCGTGGTCGGCGTGGACGGGCCGGAGACCAATGTGTTCTGGGAGCGCACCGACGATCGCTCCCAGCCCGGTCGCTGTGCGCTCAAGGAGACCTATCGGCGGACCTTCGGCATCGGCGAGGCCGTTGCCTTTCTACCCGACGATATTCACAGCGTTCAAAACAACAGTACCGAAATTTCGCTGGCGCTCCATGTCTATGGCAAAAACCTGAACCATGTCATTCGCCATCGGTTCGATCCGGTCACGGGCGAGATCAAGCCGTTCACCATCAAGGTGAGATGAGCGGTTACGGATCAAAGTTGAGGTCAGTCTGGTTGATCCTGGCGGCGACACTGCTGGGAGACATTCCCGGTTATGCCGTCGAGACGGCCGTCACCTTCACGCCTGTGGGTGGGTCCGAAGTGATCCCGGCAACCTTGTTGGTGCCCGACGGCATCGGACCGTTTCCAGCTGTCGTCATCGCCCATGATTGCAGCGGGCTCGGCCCGCGTTCGAGCGGTGCGCCCGGCCGGTGGGCCCAGCTCCTGTTCGATCAGGGCTATGCGGTCATATTGCCCGACAGCTTCACGCCGCGCGATCTGCCCCGGGGTGTCTGCACCGAAACGCCCGCGCGCGGGCGGATGGCCAGCGACGGCGTCCGCGCTGGCGATGTCTATGGCGCGTTGAATTTTTTGCGGGGACTGCCACAGGTTGATGGGACGCGGATCGGCATTATGGGCGGCTCTCATGGTGGCTCGACGACACTATCCGCCATGTACGAGCCGGCCCATGAGACGGACCCGCTGTTTTCTGCCACGCGCGCGGGATTTGTGGCGGCTGTTGGGCTTTACCCGCGCTGCGGCGGGACCTATGGCACCTGGTCGGTGATGCGTGCCCGCAACGGGCCCGGCCCTGTCACTGGCTATTCCGGGGTCTACAAACCGATTGCCCCACTGCTCATTTTGATCGGCGAGAGCGACGACTGGACCCCGGCCGAACCTTGCCAACGCCTGGTGGACATATCGAAGGCGGCCGGATTTCCCCTGGATATCAAGGTTTACCCCGGCGCACACCATTCCTTCGACAGCAACAATCCCACGCGTTATGTCGCAGAACGTAACAATTTTAACGCCCAAGGGGGGCGTGGGGCGACTACGGGGGGCGATCCCAAAGCCTGGGCCGATGCGAGGCAGCAGGTGTCGCAATTCTTTGCACAACATCTGAAACGGCGACCATAGGCGACGACGCTCCCCGGTTTTGACAGTTTTCCCAACTAGCCTTATAATTGCTTAGCTGCTCGAAGTGGCGGCGGGCCCGCGCACAACGCGACGGAACGTACCCTCATGGCGGTAACGGCCATAACGAACGGATCTGGCACGAATGCGCTAATTCCTCCGGCGCGCGTTCGAGCAAATCCTCTGGAATCTCGACCGAGACTCCAGAGCGAGGCTCCCGTGCGCGAGCTTTCGCCCTCGGGTTCCCCAGCAAAGAAACCCGCGGGATCGCCCGCAAAACAGGATGCTGCGAGCCCGCTCATAACCGGCGGCGCGCGTAAACCTGCGGTCGATTTGCCCGGACAATTGCAAGCCCAGGAAGGCGGCGAAAAGCCTAAGCAGCAGGACGAATTGTCCGAAGAGGAAAAAGAAGCCGTCGCCAAACTGCGCGAGCGCGACGCCGAGGTGCATCGGCACGAGCAGGCGCACGCCGCCGCCGGCGGCCAGTATGCCGGCGTGCCGTCTTATACCCATCAGCAGGGGCCGGACGGCAAGCGCTATGCGGTGGGCGGAACGACACCGATCGACACCAGCCCGATTCCGGGCGATCCCGAGGCGACCGCACGGAAGCTGGACCAGGTGCGCCGCGCCGCCTTGGCGCCGGGCAGCCCGTCCGGCGCGGACCTGGCAATTGCCGCCGCCGCAACCACCGGCGCCCGAACTACCCGGTGCCAATCCTGGTGCGCAGACTGACCGCCCAGTCGCGGGCCAAGTCGCGGGCCAGAGCGCGGATGGCGAGAGTTCTGCTGCACTGACCGTGCAGGCGCCAACGGCAGCGCAAATCGGTGCTTATCGCAAGACTGCCAACCTCTTGCCCACCACCGGATAGGATCGGGCCGCCGTCCGAGGTGGCTGCGCCGCGCGTTGTCGCGGCGGTGCCATGGTGGTAGGACCGCGGCTCCCGGATCGCGATCAGGTATTCCAAGACATGACGGATCGATCTTCGGCGTCGCCGCGCCGCTTGTCGTCCGGGGCCCTCGTCATGCTTGCGGCGTTGACGTTGTTCTGGGGATTGAACTGGCCCGCTATGCGCGTGATCGTGGCGGAGTTGCCGGTTTGGCACTTCCGGGTCATGTGCCTGGCGATCGGCGGCCTCACCTTGCTGGCAGTGGCATGGCTGCGCGGGTTGCCCGTGGCGGTACCGCGCGGCCAGGTGTTGCCGCTTGTGCTGTCGGCCCTGATTTACATGGCGGGTTGGCACATGCTGACGGCGCTCGGCCTGATGTTGATCGAGGCCGGCCGCGCCAGCATCATCGCCTTCACCATGCCGCTCTGGGCCGCCGTCATGGCTGGGCCGGTTCTGGGCGAGCATATCGGCACGCGCCGATGGCTGGCCCTTGCGCTCGGTGTCGGCGGGCTCGGGCTGTTGATCCTGCCGGCAATCGGACGCATCGGCGCCTCGCCGCTAGTTGTCGTTGTTCTTTATGGATTACGCGAACAAGACACGACTGAAGCTGTTCGGTCGCGCCAAATTCATCGATCTCGAAGATGCGGAAATTCTAGCCAGACTCGAACTGCCGGGCTACCGGGCGCCGGTCGAGCGCGGCGTTCTCATCCATGTCGAGGCCTTCGACTGGAACTGCCCGCAGCATATTACGGAGCGGTTCACGCTCGCCCAAGTCGAAGAAGCCGTCGCACCCCTGCGCCAGCGGATCGCCGAGTTGGAGGCGCAGCTTTCTGGCGCTGGGCGTCAGACGGCCTGCCTGCGAGCTGACTTGGGTGCAAACTACTTTCGTCTGGTCATCCAGATCCAATAAACGAAAACTGCGGCGGCCATCGCGGCGATGATGGCCACCGCAATGGCCAGAAATGCCGTTTCCGCATCGTCAATCCAGACAATTGCTCCGACAAGCGCGAAAGGCAGACTTAAGAAGGCCATCAAGAAAAGAAGCAGCAAGCCCTGAAAGAGAGGGGATCTGCTCACGTGCCTTAACTGCCGGGCGTGATACGGGAAAAACCGATCGGGCATAAACGCCAAGATCAACGCAACCGCGATTTCGACCAAGGCGTCCATCTTAAACAGCGTCGCTCCGGTTTTGCTTGCTGCGTGCGAGCCTCTCGCAATCGTACATGCTGCAACGTATCGCGGAGCTTCCTCTATTTGAACGCCTTAAACGTGATCAGCGTGAACGTGTCCTTCACGCCGGGCAGGGTCTGTACCTTTTCCGTGACGAAATGGCCGATGTCCTGCTTGTCGTCGAGATAGCACTTCATCAGGAGATCGTACTGACCGGAGATCGAATGGACCTCCGAGATTTGTTCGATGTCGAGGACGGCTGTATCGGCCACGCGGTAGGCCTTGCCCAGTTCGCATTTGACCATGATGAAGATGGTTTGCATGAAATTGCTTCCCGGCCGGAGGATCGGCTCGGATTATACGGGCGCGGGTGCGGCATGGGAATGCCGAATGGCACAGTCGGGGCTCAAGCCGGGTTGCCTGGCGGCGGCCGCTTGTCCGATTTGCGGTTGAGCACGCAGTCGAGCCGGTCCTTGAGCATTCCGGTCGAAATCGGCTTGGCCAGAAAGGAATCGGCGCCGAGTTCCTTCGCCTGCATGACGATGTCGGGCTCGGTATGGCTGGTGAGAAAGATCACGGGCACGTCGATGCCGGCGCCGGCGCGCGCGGCTTTCAAGAACTCCAAGCCTCCCATGGGCGTCATGGCGATATCGCAAATGACGACGTCGGGTTTTGACGCGGATAGTTGTTCCAATCCGGCACCGCCGTCGGCAGCCTGGGCGACATCGCGGATGCCGATATTGTAGAGGACTTTCACCACGAGCGAACGCACGAAGGCATTGTCCTCGACAACGAGGACGCGCAGTTTTTCGTAGCGGTTATTCGCCATCATCGCACGACCGTCACTCCTGAGGGGAGCAGGATCGATACCTTTGACGATGATCTCAGATTGATCGGCCCGGATCAAACGCAATCACGGCACGGGGCAGCGGCCCCGTCGGCTCAGCCACCCTTGGCGGCAAGCCGTACCGGGCGCAGCAAGAAGGCCGGGACGTGGTCGCCAAGCCCGACTTCCGACGATTCTTCGCGTTCGGGGCGTTCTTCGCGGCGGCGCGGCGTGCGCTCCGGCCGATCGAAGCGCGGGCGAACGGGTTCCGGGTGCGCCATGGCCGGCGCTGCGGCAACCGGTAGCGGTTCCGCGACAGGGGGGGGATTGTCGGCGACCACGGCCAGTTCCGGCGGTCCCCGGCGGCGGCGTTGGGCGCCGTCGCGCGGCCCACTCTCGCGAGATCGGCTGCCACGCCCACCGCGCGGCCGGTCCTCCGCCGCTTCGGCGGCAACCGGTTCCGGCATGCCCGGTAGCTCGACAACGGGAATCTTGCGATTGATCAGTTGCTCGATACCGGCAAGAAAACGTGCTTCCTCCGGTGCCGCCAAGGTAAAGGCGCGGCCTTCGCGCCCAGCCCGGCCGGTACGGCCGATGCGATGGATGTAATCCTCCGCATGGGTCGGCACGTCGAAATTGAAGACATGGGACAGGAAAGCAATGTCAAGGCCGCGTGCGGCCACGTCGCTGCACACGAGCAAGCGGACGTCGCCGTGGCGGAATTTCTCCAGGGTTTCCATGCGGTCGCCCTGGTGCATGTCGCCATGGAGTGCGGCGGCGCTGAATCCGTGTGTGACCAGCGATTTGTGCAAGATCGCCACGTCGCGCTTGCGATTACAGAAAATCAGCGCGTTCTTCGCCTGCTCGGACTCGATCAGCCGGCGCAATGCCTCGCGCTTGTCCTTGGTCGACACGCGCACCAGCCCCTGTGTCACCGTAATGGCCGGCGATGTCGGCGCCGAGACCGCGACCTCTTTCGGATTCATCAGGAAGGCATCGCCGAGCCGCCGGATCTCCGGTGCCATGGTCGCCGAGAAAAACAGCGTCTGGCGCATCTTGGGCAGCAGGCCGACGATCTTTTCGACATCGGGAATGAAACCCATGTCGAGCATCCGGTCAGCCTCGTCGATCACCAGGATCTTGACGTCGTTGAGCAGAATGCGCCCGCGCCCGAAATGGTCGAGCAACCGTCCCGGCGTGGCGATCAAGACATCGACCCCGCGATCGAGCTTGGCTTCCTGGTCGGTGAACGAGACGCCGCCGATCAAAAGAGCCATCGAGAGCTTGTGATACTTGCCGTAGGTTTCGAAATTGTCCGAGACCTGGGCGGCCAATTCGCGCGTCGGCTCCAGGATGAGCGAGCGCGGCATCCGCGCCTTGGCGCGGCCGGCGGCCAAGATTTCGATCATCGGCAAGGTGAAACCGGCGGTCTTGCCGGTGCCGGTCTGGGCACAACCGAGCACGTCACGCCCCTGTAACACATAGGGGATCGCTTGTTCTTGGATCGGGGTCGGCTTGACATAGCCGGCGTCGGCGACAGCGCGCAGGAGGTCCGGGCTCAGGCCCAGTTCGCTAAATTCCATTACGGGTTCTTTTCTTCCGGCGATGGCAATGAGACCTGCACCATCGCGCATTCACATGGGGCGGAGATGATAGGTTTTCAATTCCACCTGTCAATCCTTCTACACGGATTTCCGCGCTTTGTCGCGGGATTACTTGTCGCATGAGCCTGGTCCATGGCCGTAGGGGAATCGCTTGAAGGAACAAACCTCGAATCCCGACTGACAAGTCTTCTCAGCGCAGCGCTTGAAGACTCGGGAAACTAGATTGTTCGGCTGGGGTGACAATCCGAGGTAGGTAAACGGGGCACCGCAACAGGCTCGGACGTAAAG
>SHVW01000004.1 GCA_009694085.1 Alphaproteobacteria bacterium | reverse complement strand
GATCGGTCGCAGATCAACGTCAAACCGAAATATCGACGACCAACCCCAGTCCCGGATTGCTCGCCTTCTGGCCCGTGGCGACCGCCGTGATCGTCTCGATCAATTCCTGCTCGGTCTTGACCAGGGTGTTCAGCAGGGATTGCACATTTGCGGGCAGGCCGACACTGCCGGTCGAACCGATAGAACCGATGCCGCTCATGGCCTCACCTCAGCTCCCATGTCGCGCTCAGGATGCGCGCCGCACCGTGGGATGGCAAGGCAGGTCCTTCGGCCGGAACGCAAAGCGCCGCGCGAGGGAGGTATAGCCGGGATGGACAAATCCGCCATTGCCGGCAAGCAACCGCTCGCGCTCTCGGCGGTAGAGCGGCGCGAGCGCGTACCAGGGCACGCCGGGGCGCTCGTGGTGCAGCGCATGAAAAGAGTTGTTGAGATAGAGCAAGCGCATGAACCAACCGGCCTCGTTGATCGCGGTGCGTTCGTCCTGGCGTGCCGCCGGCCGGTGTTCGTAATAGGAGCGCATCATGGTCAAGCCGGTCGCGCCATAGGCGAAGCCCAGAACATAGATCCAGATCGGGATGGCGCAGATCTCGACCGCCCACCACAGCACGGGCAGGCACAAGACGATGTGAACGCCCCAGGTTACGAAGGGATAGGCGTCGCCCCTAGCCAAACGCTTGAATTCGCTGATGTAAAAGCGTGTAAAACCGATGGCTGGGCCGATCGCGAACCGCCCCAGCATCGTATTGTTGGCGATCAGCACGCGCTGCCAGGCGCGGCCCCAGGGGGTTGTGCCCAGGCGCTCCCAATCGTCGGCGGGCAAATAGCAGGATTCCGGGTCGGTCAATGGACAGGTCAACAGGTCGACTCGGTGATGAAGCAAGTGGCTGTCGCGATAGATCGGATAGGGTAGCCACAGCGCAATTGGCGGATAGGCGATTAACTCGTCGATCCAGCGCCGGCCGGTGGGGTGGCTGTGCAACACCTCATGCTGGAGCGAGCCGTGCCAGCAGCCGACCATGATCGCAAGGGGCAGAAAGACCCAGCCCGGAATGTGCTGGTAGCCCCAAATTAGCGCCGCCCACGCGCCATATACGGCGACCGCGACCGCCAGGGTGGGCCATTCGACCCGCCATCGGCCGGTTGCGTCCAGGGATTGCGGGGCGTCGTCGATCATATGGGTCAAGAGGCGTGCGATCGGGGTTGGAGGTCGGCTGGGGGACAGCATATAGGAGAACTCGTGGCACATTGCCAGGGTTGGGCAAGCAAATCCGTTGTCATTTGTGCTATGGTAGGCCCCTGAGTCGGCTTGCAGATCAGGTGGGAGGTTGGGGATGCAGGTGGTTCGGAACGTCGGATCGTGGCAGCGGCGCTTCTGTTGGTCGGTGGGTGTGCGCGCAAACCCAGCACCGACGCCAAAAAGATGGACGCGCCGGCGCCCGCGATGGCCGCACCCATGACCGGGCCGGCGATCGAACTGCCACCCGTCGATCCCAACCGGCCGATGGCGCCGGCCTTGCCGCCTGGCAGCGCCATGGGCATGGCCATGGTCACACCGGCGCCGTCTGCGCAACCGCCCCGCGCGCCATGACGCCCCAGCGCGCCTCCGCTCGCGGCACGGGCCGTGCCCTGCCTCAGATTCCCTCGGGCGCGGCGCCCGGTACCTATGGCGCCCATCTCGCCTCTTATACCAAGGAGAGCGACGCCCAACGGGGTTGGCAGGTGCTTCAGCGCAGCCTGGGCGGCCAGATCGGTAGCCTTCAGCCGCGCATGTTGGCGGTCGATATCAAAGGCCGGCCCATGATCCGACTATTCGCCACCGGTTTTGAATCGGTCGATCAGGCTCGCCAGCTCTGCGATCAACTCCGGGGCCGGCAGTATTGCCAGGTTATGCCGCTAGGCTGAACTCAACCTACATGCGGCGCGGCAAATAGAGCGCCAGCGGGCCGAAGATCAGCATGGCGCCGCCGGTCGCCAAGAACACCGCGGGAAGGTCGAAGAAGCTGAGCAGCACTGCGAAAATCGCGGTCGGCAGCAATTCGGCGATATCCACATAGGTCCGGAACACCGTCGTCATCTGCGGCCTCTCATAGGAATGTACGGCACGCAGGAACGGGATATTGCCGATCGCGTCGAGGCCCACGCAGGCGGCAGCGGCCAGGAGTAGAAAAACGGCGGCGATATAGGGCTGGGCGGCAAAGGCGCCGGCCGCCACTGTCGTAATGCCGACGGCGATGAACGCAAAGACGATGGCGAGCCTGAGTCCGCGGATCGCCGCCCAACGCCCCCATAGCGGCGACAGGACAAGCTGAAAATTCGCGGTCGACACCAGCAGCGCTCCGGCAATTGCGCTTTCGCCCGATCGAACCATGAAAACCGGGGCATAGATGAAGAACATCGACCACCAGGTTGCGCGGCCGAACGAGATCGCCCAAGCCAGGCGCAGGCGCGGCTGGGCCAGGAAACGGCCAACGCTGGCGATGGCGTTGGGCGGCGGCTTGGTTGCGGCGGCAACGGCGGGGTTGTCTTGTAAGCGCAGTATCCAAAAATTCGCCAGGATCACCAAGGCGCAAACCGCACTGACCGCCTCTGCCCAGCCCGGCTCGGCATGCTCATGCAACAGGACGCCCAGCGTCGGCCCGACGCACCAGGCGCCGGCACCGAAAAACTGCTTAAGCGGCTCAACCTGAACCAGGTCGCGTCGGGCGATGTAGTCCATGATATAGAGGCTGAGGGTGATGTTCAGGCAGGCGACGGCGAAAACCCGTAGCAACATGCCCGCGCCCTGGTCGCTCAGCGTCGCCGTCACCATCAGCGCCGGTGCGGCAATCAGTAGAAGCGCCCCGATCGAATAGACCCACCGGCGCCGGATCGCACCGATCAAGAACGGGATGAAAAAGCTGGCAATCAGCCCGGTGATGCCAACCGCCGTAAACGCCAAGCTGACATCCCGCGCATCTTTGAACAGGCATAGGTTTGGAGCGGGATGATCGTTGCCAACATGGCGCGCGTGATCGCCTCAAGCGCGAACATGAAGGCGAAGACCCGCGCGCCCGGGCGGTCGGCGCGGCGCAGCCAGATGGGATAGCGGACATGCATGGCGATTAACGGCAGAGGGTGGCAGCGGTTGTGAGGGGAGCATAAACCGAACTCATCTCGGAACTTGCGTCGCGCCGACATATCCCGCTTGGTCGACGACGTTCCCCGATTTGGGTTGGTTAGTGGGGCGTCGCGGCAACACCAATGCGCCGCGTGGGCGATTCAAAGCCAGAATTCCGCAGATTCCCTTGAATCTCGCGAGTCCTTAGCTTATGGTATTTGTTACTGTTTCTCTCTCTCGGAAGGTTCCACCTCCATGCGCTTCAAGGCATTTCTCCCCGTTGTCGCCCTACTTGCCGGCCTATCCTTTGCCGTTGCCCCCGCCCTTGCCCAGACCGCTGCTCAGCCGACCGTCAAGACGGAGCGGACGGTGAAGCAGAAGGCGGCGCAAAAGAAGGCAACAACCGCCTCCGCCAAGAAGGCGAAGAAGGGCGAGGCCCGCTCGATGGCTCAGAAGTCTTCCAAGAAGAAGGCGACCAAGCCCTCCGCCGCCAAAGCCAAGGCGAAGCCAAACAAGGCGAAGGCGACTAACTAGGCTTCTCAGCGAATCCGGGCAGGGTGGCCGGTTGTGACCGGCTGCCTGGTCCGGAAGCTTTCGGCCCCGACATGATCCGGGCCGGCGCACCAGCGATCTGATCGGTTTCGCCGTGGTGCAGACTGGCGCTATTTCTACGACACTTCACGGCATGATTGCCGCGCGGGCGCTGTCTGAGCCCGAGTCGACCGCATTTTGGGCTGGCGAGACGACTTGGAGTTTTGCGGCGCTCGATAGTTTTGGGCGTAGTTTGGCGCGTGGACTGGCTGGCCTCGGCATTGGTCCGGGCGACCTAATTGGGCTCTGGCTGCCCAACGGGCCGGCCTATCTGGGTTTCCTCCTTGCCATTGCCCGGCTTGGCGCCATTGCGGTTGCCGTTAATACGCGCTTCCGGGCCTTGGAAATCGGCGACATCTTGGCCCGGTCGGGTGCGCGCCTGCTCGCGCTCGACCCCGGCTTCAGAGGAGCAGATGTCCCCGGTGTCTTGGCAGCAATGCCGTCCGGTGCCCTGGACGGCATTGAAGCGATCGTCGCCTGCGGGCCCGGCGATTTGGGTACTCCGCCGTCCGGCGCTGGGGTCTACGATCTAGCCACGTTGGCTGCGGGGCCCATGCTCGATCGAGAACTCGGCGGACCCGACAGCGGGGTCGCCATTTTCACCACCTCGGGCACCACGCGCGCACCTAAATTCGTGCTCCACGGTCAATCCGGCATCGTACGCCACGCCCATGATGTGGCGGCGCGGTTCGGCCTCGATGCACCGGATGCGGCCTCGCTTCAGGCCTTGCCGCTCTGCGGCGTGTTCGGTTTCGCCCAGGCTATGGCGTGCCTGGCGGCAGGGCGACCGATGGCGTTGATGGTGTCCTTCGATGCCGATGAGGCCGTGCGTTTAGTGGCTCACCATCGCCTGACCCACGCGATCGCTACGGACGAGATGCTGGACCGCATGCTGACCTCGGCTGGTACGGGCGATGGCTTGAAGAGTCTCCGCTTCGCCGGCTACGCGTCTTTTGTCCAGGGCACGCGCGCCGATCTGGTGCAGCGCTTGGAATCCGCTGGCACGCGACTGGTCGGCTTGTTCGGCATGAGCGAGTTGCTCGCCCTTTACGCTGCCCAGCAGCCAGGCGATCCGATCGAGAGCCGTGCCCGACCCGGTGGGTTCCCCGTAGCGGCCGATGGCGCCATCCGTGTTGTCGATCCGGCCACGGGGCGGCCTTGCGCAACCGGCGAACCCGGCATGCTTGAGTTGAAGGGGCCAAGCGCCATGCTCGGTTACTACGGCGACCCTGCGGCGACAGCCGAGGCCATAACGCCCGATGGCTATGTGCGCACGGGCGATCTCGGCCATGCCGTGGGCGATGGCAGTTTCGTCTTTCTCTCGCGCATGGGCGACGCGCTCAGGCTCGGCGGCTTCCTCGTCAGCTCACGCGAAATCGAGGCGGAGCTGGAAGCCGACCCGGCCGTGGCCCAGGCCCAGGTCGTGGGCATCCCGGGGTCGGGTGGCGCCAAACCAGTTGGATTCGTGGTTCTGAAGCCGGGTGCTGCATTCGATGAGGCCGGGCTGATCCGCTGGTGCGCCAACCGCCTGGCGCGCTACAAGGTGCCGGCGCGAATTTTCGTGCTCGATAGCTTTCCCGCGACTGCCGGACCCAATGGTACGAAGATTCAGCGCGGCAGACTACGTGACATGGCTATGGAGCGGTTGGGCTAGAGCATGATCGTTTCACATTGAAGCAGAGCTTCAATATGAAACGTGAATCGTGCTCCAAAATTTGGCACGAGACCATGATCGTCACATTCCCGCGTAACCAACGGTCAAGCCGCCACACACCGACAGCGTCTGGCCCGTGATGAAGCCGGCGTCTTCCGATGCCAGGAAGGTCACGGCAGCGGCGACCTCCTCGGGCCGGCCGAGCCGGCCGGCCGGAATGTCCGCCATGATCGTCCGGGTCGTCGGGCTATCCGGTGGGTTGGTCGAACGAAACAGTTCGGTGTCGATCGGGCCGGGCGACACGGCGTTGACCGTGATGCCATCGCGCGCCAGTTCGAGCGCCCAGGTCCGAGTCATGCCGATGAGCGCCGCCTTGGTCGCGCCATAGACGGTCCGGCCGGTCTTGCCCAGGGCGGTACGGCTAGCGATGTTAACGACGCGGCCCCAACCGCGCCGGCGCATGCCGGGGAGCGCCGCCTGGGTGACCTGAATAGCCGCGCGCAGATTGAGTTCGACCATGGCGTCGAAATCGTTGAGATCGACCTGCCCAAGCCGGCCCACGACGTTAATTGCCGCATTGTTGACGACGCCATCGATCGCGTGATCGGCGACGATGCGGGCCAGAGTGCCCGCCGTGACTTCGGTATCGGCAAGATCGCAGGCATGGAAAATTCCGGTGAAACCCTTGGACGGCGGCGTGCGCGCCAAACCGACCACCCGATCGCCCCGCGCCACTAGGCGGTCGGCGATGGCGCGGCCGATGCCGCGGGACACGCCGGTAACAAGAAAAGTATGAGCCGCCATGCCTAGACGGTCGCCACTGGCGTTGCCGGCGAGCCGACCGCGCCGGGCAGGCGCAGCGGCGGGGCGGTCAGCAGGAACCGACTGCGGTTATGGGCACGCAGCCAACGCGCCAAATCCCCAAAATGGAACAGTTCGCCCAAATGGACGCCGAGCTTGAACAGGCAATGCTCGTGCAGCGGCAACGAGGCGCAGCTTCCCACGCCGGGGCGCGACGGCAGGCCCTCGACCGCATAATTATCGGCGATCAGTACGGCAAGCCCGCTATCCGCGATCCATTTGAGCAACCGGTCGTCCCGGCCGTTCAGCACGACACAGCTATTCTCCAGGGTGTGGGTGTCGGGGTCGCCGTTCATGGCAAGTACCACGTCGGCGAAGCCGGTGTGCAGGCACACCATGTCGCCGGTCTCGACCTCGACTTTGTCGGCCGTCATGACACGCATGAGATCGTCATAGCCGATAAAGCGGCGCTCGCGGCCGAAGGCGGCGTGCAAATCGATCATGACACCGCGGCCCTGCACGCAGCTCTCGGCCATGCGCTCGATACCAAGCGCGCGTGCCCGCACGCCCTCCAGCGCCTGTCCGCCTTCGAGCGGGATCGCGCCATCCATCACCACGCGGACATCGTGATCGGGCACCGTGATGTGCTCGCCGGCGCGAAAGCCGTTGTAGAAGACCGGCTCCGGCACGCCGTCGCCATCGGCGTCGAACATGCTGCCGACATGGGCGAAGCTGTCCCACTGAGTCGAATATTGCAGGTGTAGGAGCACCGCGTCGTCGCACACCACGTCGGTGGCGCCGGGTACCTCGCGCCCGACCGGAAAGGCGTAGTTCGGGCTGCCCGCGTGCTCGCGCACGGTGGCGCGCAGGCGGGGCGGATGGCGGCGCGGATTGAGCTTGTTGCCGCCGGGATAGTCGAGCGGGAGGGACAAGCAGAAAGTCAGGCCCTCACGCACTTCCTGGACCGCGCGCCGGACGCGCTCGGGCGTGAGTAAATTGATCCGGCCGCGCTGATCGTCGGGCCCGAAATCGCCCCAGGTCGAACCTACCGGGCGGCGTTTCCAGCGTGTCGTCATGTCGATGCTCCCAGCGCGCGAAATCTGATGACCCCGTCCTCGCCGAGCCGGCGATCCAGTTGGCCGCGCCGTTCCAAATTGTGCAGATGAGCCAGGCTTTCGCCGATGGCGAAAATCATCTGGTGGGCGTCCAACTCGCGCGTGAACAGCACGCGCGCTACGTCCTGGGCCGAACGCCAATCGGTGCAGGCCGCCATGACCTGGTCGAAATGAATACCGTGATGGCGCGCCAGTTGATCCAGGCGGAGATGGAGCCCACGGAACGGCAGGCCATGGGAGGGTAACACCAGGGCGCTCGCCGGGATCGCACGCAGGCGCTCGATGGTGGCGAGAAAGCGCGCGAGCGGGTCGTCCTCGGGTTCCGAACCCCAAACGCTGACATTGGGGCTGATGCGCGGTAGCACTTGATCGCCGGCGATCAGCACGTCGATGTCGGGCGCGTAAAGACAGGCATGCTCGGGCGAATGGCCGGAGCCGATATGGACATGCCAGCCGCGTCCGCTGATCTGGATGATCTCGCCGGCGCCGATGGCACGCATATGGGAAGGCGGTGGCACCGTGCCCTTGCGATAGGCATTGCCGCGCTGACGCAGCGCATCCAGCCCGGTGGCGTCCATGCCGGCGCGCGCATAGAAGGCAATGCCGACCTCGATCGCGTGATCGGAATCGTCCAGGCTGAGCATGCGGCCCCACAGCCATTCCATCCGGGTCGCCCAGAGTTGAACCTTCCATTCCGCCGCGATCCAGCCGGCGAGGCCCATATGGTCGGGATGGAAATGGGTGCAGATCAAACGGGTCACCGGCTTGCCGCCGAGCCGGTCGGCGAACAGGCCGCGCCAGATCTGTTTGGTCTTCTCCGTACCCAAACCGGTGTCGACAATGGTCCAGCCCGGACCGTCCTCGAGCAGCCAGAGATTGATGTGATCGAGGCGAAAGGGCAGCGGCATGCGCAGCCAGTGAACGCCCGGGGCGACCTCGACGGTCGTGCCGCTGTCGGGTGGTGTCGCCAATGGATAAACGAGTTCGGCGAAAGGCGGCGTTTCGGCCGGCAGCAGGGCCGCGGCCGGCATGGCCGCGATGGAATCGCCCGGTCGCGGGCGGTGGGTGCGCTTCATTGCGCCACCATGGCCGGTGCCGGCGTGGATCGCAAGGGCAGGGCCTTGACGCCGCGCAGCACCAGGCTATCGCTCCATTCCGGCCGGTCCGTGGCAAGCGATAGGCCGGGTAGGCGGGCGAGCAGGCTGGACATGCCGATGGTGGCCTCGAGCCGTGCCAGTGGCGCGCCCAGGCAGTAGTGGATGCCATAGCCGAACGAAATGTGGCGATTGTCGACACGACCGACGTCGAAACGATCTGGTGCGGGAAAGATCTCGGGATCGCGATTGGCGGCATTGAGCATCAGGTAGAGCCGGTCGCCACGCTCGATTATATGCTCGCCATAACACACGTCTTCTAAAGCAATGCGCGTCATGGCCATGGTTGGCCCGTCATACCGCAACATCTCCTCAACCGCGCTCTCGATCAGGCTGGGATCGGCGGCGAGACGCGTCCATTGATCGGGATGGCGCAACAGCGCCAACATTCCATTGCCGATCAAATTGGTTGTGGTCTCGTGGCCGGCAAACAGCAGCAGAACGCAGGTCGCCACCAGCTCGTCCTCGCTTAGCCGGTCGCCATCCTCGGTGGCGGCGATCAGGCCGGACAGGATGTCATCCTGGGGCTGGCGCCGGTGCTCTCCCGCGAGTGCACGAAAATAGGCCGTCATCTCCACAGCGCCGGCTTGCGCCCGGTCACGCTTGTCCGGTGTTGCCAGCGAATTGCCGACGAAGGCGGCGAGGTCGTCGGACCAACGCTTGAAGGTATCGAGGTCAGCCCGGGGCACGCCGATCATGGCGGCGATTACAGTGGCGGGCAGGGGGTAGGCGAAATCGCGAATCAATTCGATTTCGCTTGTGCCAAGTATGGGATCGATCAGACGGTCGACCAGCGCTTGGATGCCAGGGCGCAATCTTTCGATCGCGCGCGGCGTGAACGCTTTGTTCATCAAACCGCGCAGCCGGCTATGCACGGGCGGATCGGTGAACGCCGCCCATTGACCCAGCAGGCGCAGCAAGTCGGCCACGCGTTCGCGGGCGCTGGGCTGCAAATGGTCGCGGAACGGCGTGATGCGGTCGGCCGACAGCCGCTTGTCGTTAAGCGCGGCGCGGCAGTCGGCATAGCGGGTCAGGACCCAACCGCCGAGCACATCGCTGCGATGAACCGGGTCGGTCAGGCGCAACCGTGCGAAACTCGGGAAAGGATCGGCGATCTCGGCGGGCAGGCGAGGGTCGTATGCGACGGGCAAGAGGCTACCTAAAGTTCCAGAACGAGCGGCGGATGCTGCGCCCATCGGGCGATGTGGGTCAAGCAACCCTACGGGGCGGCGCTTGCTAAGGGCTGTCGCCTCTGCTTTGATGCGTCTGCTTGGGTCGATTCGCGACGGTCCCGCCAACCGCAACGCATGAGTTTCACATGTCGCTCAAGGGCAAGACGGCGCTGGTTACCGGATCGACCAGCGGAATCGGCCTCGGCATGGCCAAGGGCTTGGCCGAGGCGGGCGCCGACGTGGCGCTCAACAGCCATGAAAACCCGGCCGATATCGAGCCGATCCGGAAAAAGTTAGCCGACGAAACCGGACGCAAAGTGATCTTTCTGCAAGCCGATATGAGCAATGCCGACGCCATCGCGGCGATGTGCAAGCGCGCGGAGACGGAGCTCGGCAAGGTCGATATCGTGGTCAACAACGCCGGCATTCAGCACGTGGCGCCGGTTCACGAGTTCCCGCTGGATAAGTGGAACCTGATCATCGCGATCAATCTCAATTCGGCCTTCCATACCTCGCGCGCGCTGCTACCCGGCATGAAGGCGCGCAAATGGGGACGGATCATCAACCTCGCCTCGGCTCATGGGCTGATCGGCTCGCCCTTCAAATCGGCCTATGTGGCGGCCAAGCACGGCATGGTCGGGTTGACCAAGGTGACGGCGCTCGAAGTGGCCGAGGAAGGCATTACGTGCAACGCGATTTGCCCGGGTTATGTGCTGACCCCACTCGTGGAAAAGCAGATCGCCGACCAAGCCAAGGTGCACAATCTGCCACCCGGCCGCGTGATCAAGGAGGTCATGCTGAAGGGGCAACCAACGCGCAAATTCGTCGGTACCGACGAGATCGCGGGCTTGGCCGTATTCCTATGTACCGATGCCGCTCAGTCGATCACGGGCACGGCGCTGCCGATCGACGGCGGTTGGGTGGCGCAATAGCCCCGACATGGCGCGGCCTGAACCGCTCACGGTCAAAACGATCAATCTGGCGCTTCAAGGCGGCGGGGCACATGGCGCCTATACCTGGGGCGTACTTGACGCCCTCCTGGCCGATGAGCGCATCGCCATCGAGGGGATCAGCGCCACTAGCGCAGGCGCCATGAATGCTGCGGCGCTTGCCCAGGGCATGATGATGGGTGGGCGCGAGGGCGCGCGCGTGGCGCTCGATCGTTTCTGGCAAGCCATCTCGGCTCAATCCTCGCCGCTCATGCGCGTGGTGCAGATGACGGGGCGGCTGTTCGGCGGGCGGGCCGACGCCAACCCGGCGTTTTTCGCACTCGAATCCATGACCCGTCTGTTCTCGCCCTACGAACTTAATCCGTTCGACATCAATCCGCTTCGCGACGTGCTGTCCGAGCTGATCGATTTCGACATGCTCCGACGCTGTACCGCCGTTCGGCTGTTCGTTTCCGCGACCAATGTGCGCTCGGGCAAAATCCGTGTGTTCGAGACCCATGAAATGTCGGCAGCGGTATTGCTGGCATCGGCCTGTCTGCCCCAATTTTTCCGGGCGGTCGAGATCGAGGGCGAGGCCTATTGGGATGGCGGTTATATGGGCAATCCCGCGATCTTTCCCCTGATTTATCATTGCCGGTCGCCCGACGTGATCGTGGTCCACATCAACCCGATCCGGCGCGACGATGTGCCGACCACGGCAAGCGCCATCATGGATCGGGTCAACGAGGTCAGCTTCAATTCCTCGCTCATGCGCGAGATGCGTGCGATTGCCTTTGTGACCAAGCTGATCGACAGCGGTGCCGTTCGCGACAAAAGTCTGAAGCGCGTCAACATGCATTCGATCGAGTCGGATGACGTCATGCGCAAGCTCGGCCTGTCTTCGAAATACGATACCGACGCCGGTTTTCTCGGTGAATTGCGCGCGGCCGGCAGCGCCAGCGCGCGAAACTGGCTGGTGGCTCATTACGATGGCATCGGCCGGGAGAGCACGGTCGATATCAGGGCGAAGTATCTCTAACGCTGCCGGTTCCGTGCCGCCACGCGTGCAATCAACGCCGCAGTCGAGGAATCGTGAGGCAAAGCGGGCCCCCCCTCGATCTCGCCCAGGATGCGGCGGGCGAGCTGCTTGCCCAATTCCACACCCCATTGGTCGAAGGAATTGACGCCCCAGATCGCGCCCTGAACGAACACCTTATGCTCGTAAAGCGCAATCAGGCGCCCCAGCGTGGCCGGATCGAGGCGATCGATCAGGATCGTGTTGCTCGGCCGATTGCCCGGGAAAACCTTGTGGGGCAGGAGCCGTTCCAACGCCGTGCCGGCGAGGCCGTCCCGTTCCAACTCAGCACGCGCCTCCGTCGCCGTCTTGCCCATCATCAGGGCCTCCGACTGGGCAAGACAGTTGGCAACCAGCATGGAGTGATGACGGCCCAGCCGATAATCGCTCTCGCGCGCCAAGATGAAGTCGATCGGCACCGGGCGGGTGCCCTGATGCAGTAATTGGAAGAAGGCGTGCTGCCCATTGGTGCCGGGCTCGCCCCACACGATCGGGCCGGTATGTGCGGAAACGGCGGCGCCGTCGCGCGTCACGCTCTTGCCGTTGCTTTCCATGTCGAGTTGCTGAAGGAAGGCAGGCAAGCGGTGGAGCCGCTGGTCGTAGGGAATGACCGCATGGCTGTCGGCGCCGAGGAAATTGGCATTCCAGATGCCGATCAACGCTAGAGCGATCGGCAAGTTCCGCTCGATCGGAGCATCGTGAAAATGGCGATCCATGTCGTGGGCGCCGTCGAGTAAGGCAAAGAAGCCATTGGGTCCAACCGCCAGCATGATCGACAGGCCGATCGCCGACCAGAGCGAGTAGCGTCCGCCGACCCAATCCCAGAACTCGAACATATTCGCCGTATCGATACCGAAATCGTTAACCCCCCGCGTATTGGTCGAGACGGCAACGAAATGGCGGGCAACCGCGGCATCGTCCTTGAGCGCGGCCAGCAACCAGGCGCGGGCACTGGCGGCATTGGTCATGGTCTCCTCGGTCGTGAAGGTTTTGGAGGCGACGATGAACAACGTGCGTGCGGGGTCGAGGCCGGTGAGCGTTCGCGCCATTTGGCTGCCATCGACATTGGAGACGAAGTGCATGTCGAGGCTGGGATGGCGGCGATGAGCAAGCGCCTCCACCGCCATCTGCGGGCCCAGATCGGAGCCGCCGATGCCGATATTGACGATATGCGCAATGGGATGGCCGGTATAACCCAGCCAGCGGCCGTCGTGTACGGCGGTCGCGAAATCGGCCATGCGGACGAGTACGGCATTGACCGCCGGCATGACATCGACACCGCCGACCGGGATTGGCGTGTTCGATCGATTGCGCAGCGCCACATGCAGGACCGGCCGGTTCTCGGTCGTGTTGATCGCCTCGCCCCGGAACATGCGCTCGGCCCGGCCTTTCACGTCGATGGCGCGGGCGAGATCGTGGAGCCGATCCATGGTCGCGGCTGTTATCCGGTTCTTTGAGAAATCCAGCAGCAAATCGCCATGAGTCAGCGAGAAGCGCGTAAATCGTTCGGGGTCGCCGGCAAATAGGTCGCGCATGTGAACGCTTGCCATCGTCGTGTGATGATCCGCAAGCGCTTGCCAGGCTGGGGTGGTCGTAATGTCGGTCATGTCGACGGCAAGGCTAGCCCAGGTCGTGCCTGCGGTCACGCGGGCGACTCGAGTCGACCGAATGCAGCCAATCGGAGCCGCCGCCAAGTCGCGGAATGAGCCGGGGTTTGCCTAAGCCGAGAGGAAAGTTTGTTTTGGATTCAGCTAATTGCGAGGTTCCAGGGCATGCCGCTTAACACGGATAATCAGCGACGCCTGAGTGACGTCCAGGGCGTCATTCAGTCCGTCGATCCAACCATGACGCCAATTAGGTTGGCACAGCACCCGCGCTATCCGCAAGTCGAGTCGACGCTGGTGAGCTATCTCGGCAATATAGGGTTAGGTTATTGGATTAGCGGCGATGCGGCCGAACAGGGCCGTCGCAAGATGGCGCGCGCGATCCTGTTCCTGACCCTAGTCATGGGTGGTCAGCAGGCGATCCAGCAGATCGACAAAAACAAAGAGGCGGCCAAGAAGAAATCGGCCCAGGATCTGCAAACCGAGCTGACCTCTATGCTGGCGCTTTATCGCCAGTCCTTAGGCGCTGGCGCTGGATCCGAGGCCATCTGGAATCGCGTGCGCTGGCCGGGCCCGCCGCCGGCTCGCGCCACCCAATTCGACTTGCTGGTAAACAACCCCGATGACTTCCCCTTCAATGTTGCCCACGTCAACTTTGTCCTAACCAATGTCGACCATTTTTTTGGCGCCATCCAGCTCGCCGACCTCATGGAACGGTTCGAGAAAGTTCGGGTCAATATCGCGCAATGCCTGGACGCCGCCTAGAGCGCCTTCACCAGCTACAACCAGGTCGTCGCCGCAGCCAACGAGGACAAGCGCAAGCTAATCGGGCTTGCCATGAAGATCGTCGGCGGCGGACTCGCAGTGGTCGGCGGGCCGCTGGGCGGGTTGCTTGGCAAACTTCTGGTCGAGGGCATCGAGAAAGTCGTTTACATCGCGCTCGACGCCGCCGCGGTCTCGAAGAAGGCGTCCGGCGCGCTCAGCACCACAGGCGCGGAAAAGGCGGTCGAATTCATCGAGGGCAAACTACAGACCAAGATGTTCCTGACGCCCGCTTCGGATGACAGCATCGCCGATCTCAAGACCCGGCTGCACTTGCAATTCACCGAATTCAGTAGCGAGATCGTGGCTGCCATCAAGCATGGCGTGAACGAGGTCACGCACGTTGTCGCGCTGCCCGGGCGCCCGCCCAACGCCGCGCAGCGCCGCAGCGCGGTCATGGCCTTGCTGTGGACCATGTTCGATAAGAAGTCGAAGTCGATCACGGGCGACATTCTCGTAGCTGCCGTGCAGGACGAGTTGACCGAGTTGTCGGAAGATCTGGTGGCCAATGTCTACGCCACCTTCAAGCTCAACCACTTTCAGTTCGCCGCCCATGTCGACCTCGCGCGTTATTTCGAACTGCGCTACCTTGCCCGCCTTGTGCTCGATCTAAGCCATCAGAACAAATCCGTGCCGGAAAAGGTGATCGATGCCTTCGTGCGTCTGGGCGTAGTCGGCAAGTGGACCAAGTTCTCCGGCATTTTCGGCAAGAGTAACAAACAGGAACGTGAGGAAATCCGTGCCGCCGGAAAGTTTCGCTATGGCGGCAATCATGCCTCGGAGCGCGAAAAGCTGATGCTACGCACCATGTGCATATTCATCGACCAGCGCGTCCAGCCCATGGACGTGGCGCTCGGCCGCGTCAAGGCCGGGGAACTGGACATCCAGATAGAGGTCTACGCCCGCGCCGTCACTGACTACGTCGAGCAGATGAAATTAAAGGGCACGGAAAGCCAACTGACCGCGCAGTCGCTCGAGCGATTGGTGCCGCCGCCGGCGCCGGTACCCCCTCCGATCTCGGTGGCACCGGAGCCGCGAAAGATTCCGGTCTATCGAGGGATCATGCCGAAACCGAAGTGACGCGCAGCTGACTGCCGTTTCAGCCCAGTGTCAGGCTAAGCGGCGAGATTTGGTCGGCGCTGCGACCGGCATAGTCGACTTTGGGCACGGCTTGCATCACGATGCGCTGAGCGCGAGTCAGACGTTCGGCGGCGCTGCGGCGGTCGATCGTGGTGACTCGACCGGCCTCAACCACCTGCCGGCCATCGACGAAGACATCGTGAACGGCACGGTCGGCAGCCGAGAAGATCAAGCTGCGCAAGGGATCGCGCGCGGGTTGCATGGCGGGATGGTCGAGATCGACCAGGGTCAGGTCGGCTTTGGCGCCCGGAGCGATGCGGCCGATATCGTCGCGGCCGAGCGCGTGTGCTCCTCCGACCGTGGCGGCGTGGAAGGCGTCGCTTAGCGAAACGCTGTGAACGTCGCGGCTGGTTACGCGCGATAGGATGAGCGCCGTGCGCAATTCCTCCAGCATGTTGTGCGGCTGGGTGTCTGTGCCGATCGCCATCTTGACCCCGGCGCGGACATAGCCGCCGAAACTCTCCATGGCCTGGCCATAGCGCGAAAACACGGTCGGGCAATGGGCGACCGAAGTACCGGTTTCGGCCAGCAGCGCGATATCCCGCTTCGACCACCAACCGACCCAGGACTGGCTATCCACGAACATGGCATGAGCCAGCAGAGTGCGCGGGCCGAGGAAGCCGATCTTGGCCAGCCATTGCACCGGCGACATGCCGTGACGCCGCGCCATCTCCTGGAATTCGACCACGGACTGGCTGCAATGGAGGGTAATCGGCATGTTCCGTTCCGCCGCCGCAGCTAGGCTGTCCGTCAGCAGCTCGGCGCTACAGGTATCGACCTGGGCCGGCGAGACCATGCCGCTGAGCCGGCCGGACGGGTGCTTGCCCGCGGCATCGACGACAGCGAGCGCCTGATCGAAGGCGCGCCGACCGGCCTCCTCATCCCAGTCGTATTCGAGTTGATTGCCCGTGCGCACGACCCAGCGGGCCGAGCGGTACATCGGCGCGGCGACCCCGCGGATGCCGCTGGCCGCCAATATGTCGAGCCAGCCCTCATAGGGCACGGCGAGATCGGCAACCGTGGTGACGCCCGATAGCAGCAATTCGCCCAGCGCCACCTCGGTTGCCGCGCGCACGCCGTCGACTTGATCGCCCTCAAGGGACATGGAGTGGGCGACGAGGAAGACGGCTTTGAGGTCGTAAAGCGCGCTCATATAGAGCGCGGGATTGCCCAGCTCCTCCGTCAGCCCTCGGCCCAGATTTTCCGACATGCAATGGGTATGCACATTGACCAGGCCGGGCATGACCAGGCGGCGGCTGCCGTCGATGACGCGCGCGGCCGGCCCGGCGAAACCGGGCCCGGCATGAACGATGCGATTGCCCTGGAAGGCCACGTCGACATTGCGGCGGTAGACATGACGGCCGGCCGTCTGGTCCCACAACACGGCCCAATCGGCATTGCGGATCACGGTGGCGGACATAGGAAGCTCCTTCGATCTCGGTTAGCGGAGATGGCAGGCGACGAGATGGCCCGGTTTGATCTCGCGGATCGCGGGCTCCTCGGTGCGGCAACGTGCCTCAGCATAGGGGCAGCGCGTGTGAAAGCGGCAGCCGCCGGGCGGATTGATCGGCGAGGGCACGTCGCCCGCCAGAATGATGCGCTTGCGCCGGGCGCGCGGGTCGGGGACCGGGGCGGCCGACAGCAGCGCCTCGGTATAGGGGTGCAAGGGTGCGGCGAACAGCGTGCGCTTATCCGTCAACTCCACGATCTTGCCCAGGTACATCACGGCGATGCGATGGCTGATGTGCTCGACCACCGCCAAGCCATGGGCGATGAAGAGATAGGACAGGCCGAATTCCTTCTGCAAATCCATCAGCAGATTGATCACCTGGGCTTGGACCGAGACGTCGAGGGCCGAGACCGGCTCGTCGCACACGATCAGGCCGGGATTGAGCGCGAGCGCGCGGGCGATACCGATGCGCTGGCGCTGGCCGCCGGAGAACTCATGGGGAAAACGGTTCATCTGCTCCGCGCGCAGGCCGACTTTGGCCAGAATGGTAGCCACCCGATCCGCCAGTTCGCTGCCGCTGGCGATGCCGTAATTGCGCAGGGGTTCGCCGATGATGTCGCCGACGGACAGGCGCGGATTGAGCGAGGAATAGGGATCCTGGAAGACGACCTGCATTTCGCGCCGGAATGGACGCATGTCCCGACGGCTCAGGTTGTCGATGCGCCGGCCGCGCAGCTTGACCGTGCCGGCGGTCGGATCGATCAGGCGCAGGATCGCCTTGCCTGCGGTCGATTTGCCGCACCCGCTTTCGCCGACCAGGCCGAGCGTTTCGCCCGCCGCCAGCGTGAAAGAGATGCCGTCGACCGCATAGACCTGGCCGACCCGGCGCTGAAACAGCCCCTTGCGCACGGGAAAATATTTCTTGAGGCCGGCAACCTCCAGCAGCGGCGCCGACGCGATCTGGTTGGTCATCCCACGCGACCCGCCTCGAAGCAGGCGACAACATGGCCGGGGCCCTTGGCCTCCAGCTCAGGCGCTTCGACGCGGCAGCGCTCGGCGGCGTGGGCGCAGCGTGGGGCGAAGGCACAGCCGACGATTTCGCGGGCCAGCGACGGCACCACACCGGGAATTTCCGCTAAACGTCGGGTCTGGCCGTCCAGGGATGAGCCGAGGCGCGGCACCGACGCCATCAACCCGCGGGTATAGGGGTGGAGGGGGCGGGCGAACAGCTCGTCCACCGGCGCTTCCTCGACCTTGCGGCCGGCATACATGACGACCACCCGCTGGGCCATCTCGGCGACCACGCCGAGATCGTGGGTGATCAGAACGATGGCGGCGCCGATCTTCGATTTCAGCTCGCGCATGAGATCGAGAATTTGCGCCTGGATGGTCACGTCGAGCGCGGTCGTCGGCTCATCGGCGATGAGCAGCTTCGGATTGCAGGCCAGCGCCATGGCGATCATGACACGCTGACGCATGCCGCCGGAGAGCTGATGGGGATATTCGTGAATGCGTCGCTCCGCCTCGGCGATATGGACCAGGCGCAGCATCTCGATGGTGCGGGCCTCGGTAGCGGCGTGATCGAGGCCTTGGTGCAGGCGCAAGGTTTCGCCGATCTGCCGGCCGACGGTCAGCACCGGATTGAGGCTGGTCATCGGCTCTTGGAAGATCATGGAGATTTCGTTGCCGCGGATGCGCCGCATCGCGGCCTCTTCGAGGCTAGCGAGGTCGGTGCCTTGGAAGCGTACGGTGCCGGCGACGATCCGGCCGGGCGGGTTGGGAACAAGGCGCAGGATCGACAGCGCGGTGACGCTCTTGCCGCAACCGGATTCGCCGACCACCGCCAGGGTTTCGCGCGGCGCCACGGTCAAGGACACGCCATCGACCGCGCGCACCACGCCGTCGCGCGTGAGGAAATGGGTCTTGAGGCCGTCGATCTCTAGGAGGGGCGTGACTGCGTCCATGATCGGCCTACATGCGGCGCGCGAGGCGCGGGTCGAGCGCGTCGCGCATGCCATCGCCGACCAGATTGACCGCCAGCACGGTCAGGGACAGAAAAATGCCGGGGAACAGGATGATGTAGTAGGCGATTTGAAAGACGCCGCGACCCTCGGCGATGACATTGCCCCAGCTCGGAATGTTGGGCGGCGTGCCCGCGCCGATAAAGCTCAAAATGGCTTCCGTGATCATCGCGGAGGCGCAAATGTAAGTGCCCTGTACCAGGAGCGGCGCCAGCGTGTTGGGTAGGATATGGCGGATCATGGTGTTGATGAGGTTGGTGCCGGAAGCCTCGGCGGCCTCCACGAAAGGTTGCTCGCGCAGGCCGAGCACCAGACTGCGCACCAACCGCGTCACGCGCGGCACCTCGGCGATGGTGATGGCGAGGATGACATTCTGCACGCTTGCCTTGGTCAGCGCCATCAACGCGATCGCCAGCAGAATCGGTGGAATCGACATCAGCCCGTCCATGATGCGCATGATGATGCTGTCGGCCAGGCGGACAAAGCCGGTGATCAGGCCCAACGCCAAGCCGACGAGCGTGCTCAAGATGGCGACGCTCAGGCCGACCGCCAGCGAGATGCGGGCGCCGTAAACTACCCGGCTATAAATGTCGCGACCGAGCATGTCTGTGCCGAACCAATAGGTCTCCGAGGGTTTGCGCAGCCGGCGTGCCGGCGACAAGGCCTGGGGATCGTATGTGCCGAGCCAAGGTGCAAAGACGGCCATCAAGATGATCAGCAACAGGAGCGTTCCGCCGATTGCCACCGTCGGGTACCGGCGCAGGAACGTCCAGAACTGAGCGAGCCGGGTCTGCGGTGCGGGGAGAGAGGTATCGGCGTCCGTCGCGGTCATATCAGTATCGGATACGCGGATCGAAGAAGGTGTAGCTGATATCGACCAGCAGATTGATCACCACGTAAACCAGCGAGAACAACAGAACGACCCCTTGGATGACGGGATAGTCGCGGCGCAGGATGGCGTCCACGGTCAGGCGGCCGATGCCGGGAATGGCGAACACGGTTTCGGTCACGACCACGCCGCTGATCAGCAGCGCGATGCCGATGCCGATCACGGTAACGATCGGCACCGCCGCGTTCTTGAGCGCGTGCCCGATCAGCACCTGGTCGGCGGCCAGGCCCTTGGCGTGGGCGGTGCGGATATAGTCCTGGCTCAGCACCTCCAGCATGCTTGCGCGCGTGATGCGTGCGATCAGCGCCATGTAGACCATGCCGAGCGCGAGGGAGGGCAGGACCAGATGCTCCAGCATCGTGCCGATGCCTTCGGTGTAGCTCTTGTAGCCCTGGACCGGCAGCCATTCCAGCGCTTGGGAAAACACCATGACCAGGAGATAGGCCGCCACGAAGACCGGCACGGAAAACCCGGCGACGGCGAAGGCCATGACCAGCCGGTCGATCCAGGTGCCGACCTTCCAGGCCGCGACCACGCCCATGGGCACGGCCAGGGCCACGGTCACGATCAGGGTGGACAGGGACAGCATCAGGGTCGGCTCGACCCGTTGGCCGATCAGGCGGGTGACCGGCAAATTGGTGAAGATCGAGATGCCGAGGTCGCCGTGGAGCACGCCCCACAGCCAGGACAAGAACTGGACATGAAAAGGTTCATCGAGGCCCAGCTTGGCGCGGATGCGCGCGACGTCCTCTTCGGTCGCGAGATCGCCCGCGATGATGATCGCGGGGTCGCCTGGCGTGAGATAGAGCAGTGAGAAAACGAAAAGGGCGACCACCCCCATGACGGGGATGGTCGCCAAAATCCGCCGGACGAGATAGGCGAACATGATTTCGCCCGGCGCTGCGTCCTTATTTCTTTTCGATGTTCCACAGGAAGGCGACGGGGGCGACGATGATGCCCTCGATGTTCTTGCGGAACGCGGTCGGCAGGATGAACTGCGCGGTTGGGATATACGGTACGGTCTGGTAGGCGCGCTTCTGCATGTCGGCCGCGATCTTCTTCTGGGCCTCGATGTCGGGCGCGTCGAACCAGGCACCGCGCATCTTTTCCATCTCGGGATCGGTCGGCCAACCGAACCAGGCGGCACCACCATTGCCGCGCAGCGCGGCATTCTGTGCCGGGCTGGCCAGATCGGGGCCGACCCACCAGGTGTGGAAAATGCTCCAGCCGCCTTTGTCGAGCGTTTCCTTTGACGAGCGGCGGGTGATCAGGGTGCCCCAATCGCTCGCCGCCAGCTCGACGTTGAGGCCGAGCTTGCGCAGCAACTCGGCCGTTAGCAGGCCCTGGGCATGGACGATGGGCTGATCGGTCGCCGACAGGATGATGATCTTCTCGCCCTTGTAGCCGGCCTCCCGGATCAGGGCCTTGGCCTTGTCCATGTCGCGCTTGCCCAGGATGATCTGGGTGTCGACATCGCTCGCCATCGGCGTGCCGCAGGTGAAGTAGCTGGCGCAGACCTTGCCGTTCTTGGCGTCGCCGGCAATGGCCAGCATGTAGTCGTTTTGGTCCACGACATGAAGCAGCGCCTGACGCATCTTCACATTGTCGAAGGGCGGCAGCGTGTGGTTGAAACGGATTATGCCGAGCGATCCCAAGGGGTCGATGTTCTCGACCTTGATGTCCTTGTTCTTGTTTAGCAGGGGCACGAGATCGACTGGAACCTGTTCCCACCAATCCACTTCGCCCTTGTCGATCGCTGCGGCTGCGGTCGCGGTATCCGGAATGTAGAGCCATTCGACCCGGTCGACCTTGGCAACCTTGCCGCCCGACGCCCAGCTCGGCGGTTCCTTGCGCGGCACGTAGTCCGTGTTCTTGACGTAGACCACCTTGTTGCCCGGAACCCACTCATTGGCGACGAATTTGAAGGGGCCCGACCCCGTCGCGTCCTTAATCTGCTCGTTCGGGCTCGTGTTGGCGATCCGCTCGGGCATAATGAAAGGCGTGTTGCTCGATGGCTTCGCCAGCGCTTCCAGAGTCAGTGCAAAAGTCTGCTTGAGCACGATCTTGAAGCTCTTGGCATCGATCGCCTCCATCGACGCCGTGCGCTCGATCAGGGTCTGGCCGATGACGTCGCGAGCGCCCCAGCGCTTGATCGACGCGATCACGTCGGCCGGTCGCACGGCCTGGCCGTCGTGGAACTTCAGGCCGTCGCGGAGCGTGAAGGTGTAGGTCAGCTTGTCGGCGCTGACAGTCCAGCTATCGGCCATCTGCGGCTTGATGTTGAACTGGGCATCCACCGCCAGCAGCGTGTCATAGACCATATAGCCGTGGTTGCGCGTGATGTAGGCGGTGGTGAAAATCGGATCGAGAATGCGCAGATCGGCCTGCGGGATGAATTTCAGAGTCTTGCCCGATGATTGAGCAAGCGCGGCGGGAGCGCCCGCCGCCAGCACCGCGGCAATCGCCGTAGCGCCGAGCAGAACTCGGATCGGATGGGTCATGGTGTCAGCCTCCTGTATGCGGCGGTCATGCCGCCGCTCCGTCTGGATAGGCGCGTGGTTTATTGCCATTTCCGCGCCTCGGACCGAGCCAGCCTAGCAAGCCCGGCCCGGCAAGGGGAATCAAAAAATACCCCGCGTAGCCCTAAGGAAATCGAAATCGCAGCCCTTGTCGGCCTGTAAGACATGATCGTCATAGAGCTTGCGATAGCCGCGCGCCGGCCCCGGTGGGCGCGGTGGTAGGGTGGCGCGGCGGCGGCCCAACTCATCCTCGGCAACCAGCAGATCGATACGACGGTCGCGTACGCTGAGCCTGATGCGGTCGCCGTTGCGAACCAGGCCGAGCGGCCCGCCCGTCGCCGCCTCGGGCGCCACATGAAGCACGATCGTACCGAACGCCGTGCCGCTCATGCGGGCATCGGAAATGCGCACCATATCCTTGAGCCCGGCGCGTGCCAGTTTGCTCGGGATCGGCAGATAGCCCGCCTCGGGCATGCCCGAGCCGCTTTTGGGGCCGGCGTTTTGCAGGACCATGAAATCCTGCGGCGTAACGTCAAGATTGGGATCGTCGATCCGTTGGGATAGATCTTCCAGCGAGGAGAAAACGACGGCGCGGCCCTCGGTTTCGAACAGCTTGGGATTGGCGGCGGAGCGCTTGAGGATGGCGCCGTCGGGCGCCAGCGAGCCGAACAGTGCGACCAAGCCGCCATAGGGCAGGAAGGGTTCGCCGTGAGACCGGATGACGTTGCGATCGACGTAACCCGCAGGGCGTGCCAACCGCTCGCCCAGGGTCTCGCCGGTCACGGACATGCAATCCAGATGGAGCAGGGGCTTCAACTCGCGCAGCACGGCGCCGACGCCGCCGGCAGCGTGGAAATCCTCCATATAGAACTGGCCGGTCGGTTTGAGATCGACCAAAACCGGCGTGCTGTCGCTGAGTTCGTTGAGCCGCTTCAGCGAGATATCGATGCCGCGCCGGCCGGCGATGGCGGTCAGGTGGATGATGGCATTGGTCGAGCCGCCCACAGCCAGCAGCATGCGCAGCGCGTTCTCGACCGATTTCTCCGTGACGATGCGATCGGGCGTTAACTTCGTGCGCGCCAATTGCATGGCGAGCGCGCCCGAGGCTTCGGCTGCGCGTAGCCGGTCGGCATGAACGGCGGGGATGGCGGCACTGCCCGGCAGCGCCATGCCCAGGGTTTCGGCGATGCAGGCCATGGTGCTGGCCGTGCCCATGACGGCGCAGGTGCCGGCGGTGACGGCCAGATTGCCTTCGATCGACTGGATGCGCGGCTTGTCGATGGTGCCGGCGCGGTACTGGCCCCAGAAACGCCGGCAATCGGTGCAGGCGCCGAGCCGCTCGCCCTCGAAGCGCATGGCCATCATCGGTCCGGCCAAGAGCTGGACCGCCGGGACATTGGCGGATACTGCGCCCATGAGCTGGGCCGGCACGGTTTTGTCGCAACCGCCGACTAGCACCACCGCGTCGAGCGGTTGGGCGCGCACCATTTCCTCCGTGTCGATCGCCATGAGGTTGCGATACATCATGCTGGTCGGACTCAAATAAACCTCGCCCAGCGATATTGTGGGGAAGTCGAGCGGCAAGCCGCCGGCCGCCAGCACCCCGCGCTTGACCGCCTCGATTAGTTCGGGGAAATGGCGATGGCAATTGTTCAGCCCGCTCGCCGAATTGGCGATGCCGATCACCGGGCGCTCCAGCATGGCCTTGGAATAGCCCATCGAGCCGGCGAAGGAACGACGCAGATAGAGCGAGAAATCGAAATCGCCGTAATTGGTCAGGCCGCGCTTGAGGCCGGTCGGTTCGTCCGTGCTCATGGGGATTCCTCGATTGATCGGGCGGTCATTCCGCGGCTTTGGCGTCGTGGCGGCGCACGCGATGGCGGTTGGCATTCTTGTAGCCCAGCGCATCCTCCGCGATCAGGATGCGCTGCACATTGGCGGCGCCCTCGCCAACATTCAGCATGTTGATATAGGCGGTCAGGTACTGCACGCGGTATTCGTCGGCCAGCGCATAGCCGCCATGGATTTCGGCAACCGCTAGGGCGGCATGGCGCGCGGCCTGGGCGGCGAGATATTTGGCGCGCGAGGCCGCCCGCGTCGCCGGCTCGCCCCGGTCCATCAGGCACGCCATGCGACAGGTCATCAGGCGGGCGGCTTCGACATTGACGGTCATGTCCGCAATCAAATGCTGGATCATCTGATAGCGACCGAGGGCATGGCCGCCGACCGTGCGTGCCCGGGCATAGGCGATCGAAGCGTCGAGGCAAGCTTGAGCCAACCCAACCAGGCGCGCCGACACGGTCAGGCGGCCGTAATCCAGTGCGTTCATGGCGATTTTGAAGCCCTCGCCTTCCTCGCCCAGGCGGTTCTCCACCGGGATTTCAACGTCGTCTAGAAAGACCGCGTTGCTCCGCAACACGTTGGACAGCGACTTCATCGGAATCGGCTTAGCCGAATAGCCCTTGGATATCTTCGGCTCGATGATGAAGGCGGTAACGCCGCGATGACCGGCAGCCGGATCGGTCTTGGCGAAGATCACGCCGGCATCGCAGGCATCGGCAAAGGTGATCCACATCTTGGAGCCGTTGAGGATATAGCGGTCGCCGCGCCGTTCGGCCCGGGTCTTCATCGACCCCGCTGCATCCGAACCGCCGCCGGATTCGCTGAGCGCGAACATGCCGATGCGCCGGCCTCCGATCAGATCGGGCACAAAGCGCTCGATCTGTGACGGGTTGCCCCAGTTGAGGATGGTGAAGGGGCAGGTCATGGCCTGCAAATTCATGCAGTAGCCGAACTCGGGTCGGAGGCGCGAGATTTCCTCGGCGATCACGGCGACGGCCAGAAAGCCCATGGCCGATCCGCCGACCGATTCGGGGAAGACCGCGCCGAAGAAACCGGCCTCGCCCATTTTTCGCACGATGTCGCGCGGAAAAATGCCGGCGCGCTCGACCTCGGCAATGGCCGGCTCGATCTCGGTCGCGGCGAACCGCTCGACGCTTTCGCGCACTTCGTTCAGATGGGCGGGCAGATCGAAATCCATGGCTGGGGCAGAATAGCCGGCCCTGGGGCGGAAGCAAATCCGGGTTGCCGGCGGCTATCGGCCTTGGTGTAGAGTCGCCCGATCCCGGGAACGAGGGTTGCCATGCTCACTGAGGCCGCCAAAGGCGTCTATATCATCGCCGCCACGCCCTTCCGCGACGATGGCGCTCTCGATCTGGATGGTGTCGACCGCTTGGTCGACTTCTATCTTAGTCACGGCGTTACGGGCATCACCATCCTCGGCATGATGGGCGAAGCGCCCAAGCTGACGGGCGAGGAATCTACAGCTCTCGTTCGTCGCTTCATTGCCCGCGCTGGCCGGGTTCCTGTTGTGGTCGGCGTCAGCAGCCCGGGTCTGGCCGCGCTCAAGGCGCTGGCACAGGAATCGATGGCAGCGGGCGCGGCCGGCGTCATGGTGGCACCGACGCCGGGTCTCAGAGGCGATGACGGCTTCTTCGCCTATTTCGAACAGGTTTTTGCCGCACTCGGGTCTCACGTGCCGGTGGTGCTTCAGGATTATCCCCAGGCAACCCAGGTTTACATGCCGGTGTCCGTGTTCAATAGGCTGGTCGACGCTTTTCCTCAGCTCGTCATGCTCAAGCACGAGGATTGCCCGGGCCTGGCCAAGCTCAGCCGCGTGCGCGCCGATGCGCGTCGCGACGATCGCCGACGGTTCAGCATTCTGACCGGCAATGGCGGGCTCTATCTGCCGCAGGAACTGGCGCGCGGCGCCGATGGTGCTATGACCGGCTTCGCCTGGCCGGAAATGCTGGTCGAGGTCTGCGATCGTTTCGGGCGGGGCGATTCCGACGGTGCGGAAGATATGTTCGACGCCTACCTGCCTCTGGTACGTCACGAGCAGCAGCCGGCGATCGGGTTGGCGTTGCGCAAAGAGGTGTTGTGGCGGCGCGGCGCCATCGCCAGTTCGCGTCAGAGGGTGCCGGGCTCGTCGCTGGGCGTTGAGGATCGCGCCGAACTGGATCGTCTGATCGACCGCTTAAACCGTCGCCTCGCGGCCATGGGGCGCAAGCCGGCGCTCACCGCCTGAGCGGCGGTAGTGCCCAGACCAGGATTGCCATGGCGATCAATCCCTGGATCTCCATGGCGATGATTGCGCCGGGCGTACCCAAAGCCTCGGCGAGCATACCGATATAAATTATGCCCAGCGGCTGGGCGCCGATGCACATGGCAAGCGATCCCATGGCGCGCACGCGCAGATGGGCCGGCGCCAGGCTGAGCACGAGTGCACTCTGCATGGAGGAAAAGCCGGCAACGCCAAAACCGGAAACCGCGAGCAGCATGATCGACGTTTCGAACTGACGCGACAAAGCGAACAGCAGGGCCGCGACAAACACGATGGCGGCGCTGAACACGTAGAGCCGCATATAGCCTGTCGGCCGGATGTAGCGCGCGATCAGGACAGAGCCGATAAAGGCGCCGACACCCTCTGCCGCCACGAGCAGGCCGATCGGCACGGGATCGAGAGCCAAATCGTTCCGACCTATCACCGGGATCATGGATTGGTAGGGAAAGGCCAGCATGTTCATCAGCAGGGTCACCCCCATAGCACCAAGCAGCGCCCGGTCGGCGATGGACAGACGGATGCCTTCGATCATGCTGGCGATGACACCGGGCCGGGCCGCATCGCCCTCGCCGGCGTGCGGGCCGGGGCGCGAGATCAGCGGCAGGACGGCCAGCAGGGAGGCGCCATGAATCAAGGCGCCGGCGAAGAAGGCGCCGTGCAGCCCGACGAGCTGATAGAGGGCGCCGCCCAGCAATGGGCCGATTACCCGGGTCAGATTGCCGGTGGCGGCGTCCAGGCTCATGGCAGTGCCGACGAATTCGGTGCCGGCGATCTCGCCAAGTATGGTGCGCCGAACCGGCATGTCGCCAGCCCAATGGAGCCCGCCGATGAAGGCGCCAAGCGCGATATGCCAGAGTTCGATCCGATCGGTCATGGCTAAGACGCCCAACACCGCGGCGGACACCGCAGAGGACGCCAGTCCCAGTATCATGATACGGCGCCGGTCGTGCCGCTCCGCCATGGCGCCGATCCAGCTTCCGGCCAGCAACATGGGGGCCATGCGAACAAAGTTCATCAGCGCGACCTGTAGTGCCGAGCCGGAGAGGTCGTAGACATAGATGCTGGTCGCCAGCATCTCCAGCCAACGCATGGTCATGGACATGCCGCCAACGAACCACAGGCCCAGGAACTCCCGCTGGGCGAGCAAGACGCGGATCGGATGGGGCGTGGCGGACATGGCGGGCCGATGTTACGGCTAATTCGGCGGCGGTGGGAGCATTGAAACCGCGCGTGACCCATGGCATGGCTGAAGGCCACACTCGGGGAGGATATCATGGCCCGCAAGCGCCTGCGCGATCTCGGCATCGCCGTCGGTCAGTTGCCGACGGGACCGCACAATGCGATTACCGACGTGAGCGGCGTACTCGTCGGTTATGCCAATCTGATCCGCGATACGCCCCATGTCGTGCGTACCGGCGTGACCATGATCTGGCCCAATGGCCGTGACATCGGTACGGAACATGTCTTTGCCGGCGGTCATTCTTTCAACGGCAATGGCGAAATGACCGGGTTGGTCTGGATCGCCGAGCAAGGCCTGCTTAACAACCCGATCGGCATCACCAACACCTACGATGTCGGTATCGTGCGCGACGCCATCATCGCTAATACCGTGAAAATGGGCGCCCCCCAGGATTTTCATCTGCCCGTCGCGGGCGAAACCTATGACGGCTGGCTGAGCGATATCGCCAGCTTCGCCGTGACCAAGGAGCTGGCCTTCCAGGCGCTCGATGCCGCTGCTACCGGCCCTATTGCCGAGGGCAATGTGGGCGGCGGCACCGGCATGATCGCCCACGAGTTCAAGGGCGGTACCGGCACGGCGTCCCGCGTCGCGACCGAGGGTGGCGAATCTTTTACGGTCGGGGCCATCGTTCAGGCCAATTACGGCCAACGCGAATTGCTGCGCATCGCCGGCGTGCCCGTCGGCCTAGAGATTCCGATCTCGGAAATTCCCTCGCCCAAGCGCGGCATGGGCGAGGGCGGCTCGATCATCGTCATCCTGGCGACCGATGCGCCGCTCTTGCCTATCCAGTGCCAGCGCCTGGCGCGCCGCGCGACGACGGGGCTTGCTTGGGTCGGCGGTATCGGCGGCAATGGCAGCGGCGACATCTTCCTCGCCTTCGCCACGGGCAACCGCATCCGTCATGGCGAACCCATCAGCACCGTGCGCATGCTGGCGCCCGACCGCATGACCGGATTGTTCCAAGCGGCGGCGGAGGCGACGGAGGAAGCCATCCTCAACGCCATGACTGGGGCCGAAACCATGACCGGATTCCGCAGCCGGACCGTGCATGCCCTGCCGCTGGATCGTGTTCAGGATGTCATGCGGAAATATCGGCGGCTGTGAGGCTGGATGCCGACCGTCAACCTCCCTGGCGCGGCAGGCGTGCTGCCAGCTTCGTCTTTTCGATCTTGCCCGCCGCGTTCTTGGGCATGTCGTCGGTCATGAAGATGCGCTTGGGCACCTTGTATGGGGCGAGGCGGGCGCGGCAATGGGCGATCAGTCCGGCCTCGTCGATATCGCGCGCAGAAACGAAGGCGACGACCTCTTCTCCCAGTTCGGGCGCGGGCCAGCCGACCACGGCCGCCTCGGCAACGTTGGCATGGTCGAGCAGGGTTTGTTCGATCTCGGCGGGATAGATGTTGACGCCGCCGCGGATGATCATGTCCTTGGCGCGTCCGACAATATAGAGGTAGCCGTCCCCGTCCATTCGCCCAAGATCGCCAGGATAGAACCAGCCCCGATGGAAGGCGTCTCGGCTACCCTCGGCATCGTTGTGAAAACCTTCGGCGACGCCTGGGCCGCGATAGCGGATGCGGCCTACTTCGCCGGGCGGCAGCGGGCGATGGTTGTTATCGGCGATCTCCACATCGACAAGAAATGCGGGACGGCCGACCGAGCCGGGCTTGGCCCGTTGCTCCGCTGGGGTCAGGATCGAGATGCCGCCGCCTTCGGTGGAGGAGTAGTACTCGAAACAATTCGGCGTCAGCCGCGCCATGATGGCGTCGCGCTCATGGGCATGCAGCATAGATCCGCTTGACACCAGCACGCGCAACCCCGGCATCAGCGGCCCGTTCGGCGCGGGAAGGGCCAGCAGCCGGCGTAGCTGGGTCGGCACCAGGAATAACGAAGTGATGCGCGCCTGCGCAACCGCGTCCACCAGCTCGGCCGGCTCGACCGGCGGTGGGCGGAACACAACGGTGCCGCCAAGGAAGATATAAGACATGGCGAAGGTACGGCCGCCGCCGAAATAAAGCGGTGTGGCCAACAGAAACCGGTCGTGCTGATTGAAGGTCAGGGAGGCCCAGTGATTGGCGAACCGGCTCTTGAAATGGCGATGGCAGATCAGCGGTCCGCGCGGCCGGCCGGTCGTGCCGGAAGAGAGCGACAGCAGCAACGGCGTCTCGTCGTCGCCGAAGATGGCGGGGCCGCTATCGCTGGGCGGAGAGTGAAGCTCGTGGCCGGATACGGTCGCCACACCATCGAGCGTGGGAGCGCCGGCTTCCGACAGAACCAGCCGGGCGCCGAAGGCGCGGGCCAGGCGCGATTGCTCCTCGCGCGTCCACCGGCAATCCATGGGCAGGATGATGAAACCCTGGCGTGCCAGGGCATGAAGGGCGACGAGATGGATCGCAGTGTCGGCCAACGCTACGCCGACAATGTCGCCGGGTTTAAGGCCCAACTCAATCAGCCAGGCGGCATAGCCCCGCACGAGGTTCGCGAGTTCGCCATAGGTGACGACGCGCGCACCCTCGACGATGGCCGGGTGGTTCGGACGCGCCCGGGCGTGGTGGTCGAGAGCGGCGGCCAGATTGAATGAAAGCATTTTGTTGGTGCGATGAAATATGGGGGTTCGAGGCTTGACGCGACCCGAGGCCGCATCAATCATTGTGACGCCTGCGCGCGGGCATGGCAAGCTGCGTGACAGCCGCGACGCGTGTCGGACGGTGTGCGCAGCGGATAAGGGACGCCCGATGGATTTTGCGATCGCGCCGGACCAACAGGCGATACTCGACGGCATCGACAGCTTCGCGCGCCGGCATCTGGCGCCGGCAGAAGTGCGCCGGCGCGACCGCGACCGCGTGCCGCCCTATGATCTGCTGCCGGCACTGGCCGAATTGGGCGTGCTCGGATTGGCGGCGCCGGTCGAGCATGGCGGTCTCGGTCTGGGCTGGACGACCCTGGCGCTGGTCCAGGAACGTCTGGCCGGCCATGCCTACTTCGCGGCTTCCATCTGCAATCGCGTCGTTGCCTTCGGCCTGATGACCATCTTAAAGAACGGCACAACGGCGCAACGGGCCGATCTGGCGCCGCGCCTGATCGCCGGACGCTGCCTGATTGCCCTAGCGCTCAGCGAGCCCGAGGCCGGCACCGACGCGGGCGCCATTCGAACGCGCGCGGAGCGGGTTACCGAGGGCTGGCGCATTACCGGGCGGAAAACCTGGATCAGCGACGCTGGCGGTGCAGATTATCTGCTGACCCCATGCCGCACCGCGCCGGGAAGTATGGGGACATCCGGTATTTCGCTTCTGCTGGTGCCGCGCGTCAGCACCGGCATCGCCATGACCGAGTTGGCCAAAATCGGCAACAATTGCATGCCGTCCTGGGATATCGGCTATGACGGCGTGATCGTTGCCGCCGATGCCTTGATCGGCCGGGAGAACGAAGGTTTCAAGGCGCTCATGTCCACCCTGCACTATGCGCGCGCCAGCATGGCGGCATCCGTCACGGGTGCCGCCCAAGCGGCAGTCGATATCGCGCTCGCCCATGTCAAAGAGCGGCGCCAATTCGGCCAGCCCATCGGCTCGTTCCAGGCCGTGCGCCACATGCTGGCCGATATGCAAACCCGGGTTGACCAATCCCGCCTTATGGCGTGGCGCTTGGCTTGGTTGATCGAAACCGGCCGGTCCTGTCGGCGCGAGGCGGCCCAGGCCAAGTTGGTAGCGACCGAGACCTTGCAGTTCGTTACAGATCGAGGCATGCAGCTCCTGGCTAGCGCCGGTTATGCTGCGGATAGCGATATGCAGCGTCTGTGGCGCGATGGCCGGCTCTACAGTTTCGGCGAGGGTACGAACGAGATCCAACGCGACTTGATTGCCCGGGAGCTGGGACTGTAAGTGGGGAAAGGGGCGAAAAATGGGCCAGGAATTCGACATTCCCGCAATCGACGCGGTCGTCAATCTGTGGACCGACGAGGCGATGAAGTTCCGGCCGCAATGGCGTGACCAATTCTTCCAAGGGAAAATGAAGGTCAAGTCCGATGTCGCCGCGGGCGGCACGCTCGTCGATCTCGTGGCACGGCTCGATGCTGCGAATATCGAAGCGGCTTTCTTAATCGCAACTAAAGCAGGCCGTCTCGGCCATCGCTCGACCTACCATCTACCCTACGAGGTGGTCGTCGAGGCGGTGCGCCGCTATCCCACGCGCTTCTACGGTCTGGCCGGCATCGATCCAACCGAGGGCATGGCCGGCGTGCGCGCACTCGAACGCGCGGTCAAGGAATTCGGTTTCATCGGCGCCCATCTCTATCCGCACTGGTTCGAGTTGGCCCCCGATCATGCCAAATACTATCCGTTCTACGCCAAGTGCTGCGAACTCGACGTCCCCATTCAAATGCAGGTCGGTCAGTCCATGATTTATGCGGCCGACTATCCCTGCCGCAGCGTCGGCCGGCCGATCGCGCTGGACGCGGTCGCCTGCGACTTTCCCGAACTCAAGTTGATCGGCATCCACATCGGCATCCCTTGGACCGACGAGATGATCGCCATGGCTTGGAAGCATCCGAACGTCTATATCGGCAGCGACGCTCACAGCCCGAAATACTGGCCGCAGGCCTTCGTGCACTACATCAATAGCTATGGGCGGGACAAGGTGATCTTCGGCACGGATTACCCCGTGCTGGACTTCGCGCGCACCAGGCGGGAGATCGAGGGTCTCGGCCTCGATCCCGCCGCCAAGCGCAAGCTCATGCGCGACACCGCGATCCGCGTTTACGGGCTGAAACGTTAGCCGTTACGACGAGACCTGCATGCCTTTCTGGATGCCGGGCCGCGCCGACATGCGCTCGAACCATTTGAACAGGTTGGTGAAGCCGCCGGCCTTCTCGATCAGTGCCTTGCGGCTGGCAACTATGGGATAGAGCGCGATATCGGCGATCGATAGCTCGCCCGCAAGGTATTCCGCCTCGCCGAGCCGGCGATCGGATTCGCGCAGATGGTTGATCAGGCGCTTCTGGAACAGCTCAACCGCGCTCGCCGGCTTGTCTGGCAAGCTGCCGGTCGCGAAAATGGCACCGCTCGCCGGCCCCACATCGGTCGAGGTGTGCATGAACCAGCGATAGGCCTGGGCGCGGCGCTCGGGATCCTTGGGCAGCAGCTTGCCCGACTTCTCCGCGCAATAGAGAACGATCGCGCCGGACTGGGTCAGTACGATCTTCTTACCGCCGGCTCCATCGTGGTCGACGATCGCCGGAATGGCGCCTAGCGGATTGATTTTGAGGAAATCCGGGTTCTTGTGCTCGCCCTTTTGCAGGTTGTACTTGGTCGTCTTATAGGCAAGGCCGCTTTCCTCGAGCGCAATGGCGGCGCGCTGGCCGTTGCCGGTTGGGCCGGTATAGAGATCGATCATGGCGGTGTCGTCCTTCGAAATTCTTGTGAGGCCGGAGACTGCCACAGCGCGGGGTTTATGCCAATCAGGACCCGTGGAGATGGCAGGCGACGCCGCGGCCCGGCGCCACCTCGCGCCAAGCCGGATAGATTTGGCGACAGATGTCGGTCGCATGGGGGCAGCGCGTATGGAAATGGCAGCCGGCGGGCGGGTTGACGGCTGAGGGCACTTCGCCGCCAAAACGTGCGGGTTCTATTCGGATTTCGGGATCGGGCACAGGCGAGGACCGGCGCAGCATCTGGGTATAGGGATGAAGCGGCTCGTCGAAAATACCGGGGATCGGGCCGATCTCGACGATGCGACCGAGATACATGACTGCAATGGACTGGCAGAACCAGCGGACGACGCCGAGATCGTGGGAGATGAAAATGAAGCTGAGCCCGTGCTTGTCCTGAAGACCGCGCAGCAGCAACAGGATTTGGGACTGAATGGAAACGTCGAGCGCGGAGACCGGCTCGTCGGCTACCACCAGTTCGGGGCCGACTGTCAACGCGCGTGCGATGCCGATTCGCTGGCGTTGGCCGCCGGAAAACTCATGAGGAAAGCGCCAGCGCGAGTCGGGCGGAAGCCCGACTTCGGCGAGTAAGGCTTCGACCCGTTCCTCTATCTCGGTGGGTGTGCCCAACCCGTGCACCAGCATCGGTTCGGCCAGCGCCTTGCCGATCATGCGGCGTGGGTTCAGCGAGGCATAGGGATCTTGGAACACGATCTGCATTTTCTGCCGGAGCACGCGCATCCGCGCGGCATCGGCCGCCAATATGTCCTCGCCGGCATAGGTCACGCGGCCGGAATCCGGCTCGACCAGCCGGAGTATGCTGCGCCCCGCCGTCGATTTTCCACAACCGGATTCACCGACCAGGCCGAAAGCCTCGCCGCGTTTGACCATGAATGAAATCTCGTCCAGTGCGCGAACCGTGACGGTCTCGGGATTGGGAAAGCCGCGTTTGGCGGTGAAAAACTTCTTCAAGCGCTCGACGGCCAATAGAATCTCAGCCATGACCGCCGCCTTCCGAACGGACCCAGCAGCGCACAACATGGTGGGCCGCGCCTGCCAGGGGTGGCGGTGCGTCGCAACGCGCCTCGCGTAGGGGGCAGCGCGGCGCGAAACGGCACCCCGCCGGCATGGCGGCAATCGAGGGTACCTGGCCCTCGATGGTTTCGAGATGGCTGACATGGCGGTCGACCCGGGGAATCGAGCGCAAGAGCAGTTCGGTATAGGGGTGGCGCGGCCGGCGGAACAGTTCGCGTACCGCGGCGACCTCGACGATCTCGCCGGCATACATCACCGCAACCCGGTCGGCGATGGCGGCGACCACGCCTAGATTGTGCGTTATGAACACCATGGACATGCCATAGGCCTGCTTAAGTTCCGCCAGCAAGGCGAGAACCTCGGCCTGAATGGTCACGTCGAGCGCGGTGGTTGGCTCGTCCGCCAGCAGCACTTGGGGCCGGCAGGCAAGCGCGATGGCGATCATGACCCGTTGACGCATGCCGCCGGAAAACTGGTGCGGGTAGTCCTTGAAGCGGCGCGCAGCGGACGGGATTTTCACTTGTTCGAGCAGGTCGAGGGCGGCGCGGTCGGCCTCGGCACCGCCCATGGCGCGATGGTAACGCAAGGCCTCCGCAACCTGAAAACCCACAGTCAGAACCGGATTCAGACTGGTCATCGGCTCCTGGAAGATCATGGAGATGCGATTGCCCCGAATCCGCCGCATGGCTTCCCGGTCGAGAGATACGAGATCGCTGCCCTCGAACATGATGCGGCCTGCCGTGATGCGACCGGCGGGCTTCGGAACGAGGCCCATGATGGACAGCGCTGTCATACTTTTCCCGCAACCGGACTCGCCGACCAGCGCCAGGGTTTCGTTATGGGCGAGGTCGAAACTGACGTCGCGCACGGCGGCGTGCCAATCGCCGGAAACCCGGAACGACGTGGTCAGGCCCTGGACGCTCAGTACCGGCTCCGCCGGTTCGACCTTGAATGCCGTCGCCATCTCTATTCGCCGCCGCGCAGCTTCGGATCGACCGCGTCGCGCAAGCCGTCGCCCAGCATGTTGAGGGCGAAAATGATCAGCAGGATGGCAAGGCTGGGGAAGATCGAAAGCCAGGCATTGTCCAGGATGACCTCGAACCCCTCGCGCACCATGCCGCCCCAACTCGGCGTCGGGGGCTTGAGGCCGAGGCCGATGAAGCTCAGCGACGCCTCGACGCGGATCGAGGTGGCGAGCCAGAGGGAGCCCATGACCATGATTTCGGCCATCACGTTGGGCAGGATGTGGACCGCCATGATGCGCAGATCGGAATAGCCGAGCGCTCGACAGGCCTCGATATAGTCGCGCTGCTTGATGGCGATGGTCGGCGCTCGCGCGATGCGGGCAAAGGGCGCGATGGCGGTCAGCGCAATGGCGAAGATCAAATTGCCCATGCTGGCGCCCAACACCGCCACGATCATCAGCCCCATGATCAAGGTGGGGAACGACATCAGCACGTCCATGAGCTGCATGATCGCCAGATCGACGCGTCCGCCGACATAGCCGGACAGGATGCCGATGGCGCTGCCCACCACCATGGCGATCAGCGTCGCCGTCGTGCCGATGATCAGGGATACGCGGGCACCGTAGAGCAGGCGCGACAGGATATCCCGGCCATAAACATCGGTGCCGAACCAGAATTGCTCGCTCGGGCCCTTGAGCCGGGCGACGATGTTCTGCTCCAGCGGGTCATATGGCGCTAGCACCGGCGCCAGAATAGCGAGCAACACGATGGTCAAGAAAATGCCGAGCCCTATCCACGAGGTGACATTGGTATTGAAGGCGCGCAGCAATTCGCCGAGCGCATGGGAGAAGCCGCGGCGGCGGCCAATGGCGGCGGCCCGGCTCATCCGTGTTTCACTCGGGGATCGATGAAGCCATAGGTCAAATCGGTGATCAGATTGACCGCGACGATCAAAAAGGCATAGACCACCATCAAGCCCTGCAACATGGTGTAGTCGCGCTGATTGAGCGCGCCGACGATCAGCTTGCCCAGGCCGGGCCGATTGAACACGATCTCGGTCAGCACGGAATTGCCGATCAGGATGCCGAGATAGAGACCGACTACGGTCACCACCGGGATCAGCGCGTTGCGCAGGCTATGGCGCCAGATCACGGCGCGATCGGGTACGCCTTTGGCGCGCGCGGTGCGGATATAGTCCTCGCCCAGCACCTCTAGCATTGAAGATCGCGTCACCCGCGTGACATAGGCGGCCATAATGATGCCGAGATTGATGGCGGGCAGTGTCAGATTGCGCAGCCGCTCCACCGGATCGTCCAGCTTGCCCGCGCTGATCACCGGGAACCATCGGAGCTCGATGGCAAAGGCGAGCAATAGCAAGATGCCGGACACGAAGGCCGGGAACGACAGGCCGAGCAACGAGATGACGCGCGTGGCGTAGTCGATCGCCTCGTTGCGGTGAAGCGCCGACCAGGTGCCGAGGGGGATGCCGATCAGGGCGCCCAACAGGATCGCGGCAACCGTCAGGTCCACCGTATAGGGCAGCACGGCCCAGACCTCGGCCAACACGGGCCGGCCGGTGACGAGCGATTCTCCCCAATTGCCAACCAGTGCCCCCTTTATGAAATCCACGTATTGATCGAAGATCGGCTTGTCCACGCCAAGCCGTTGGCGCAAGGCCTGCAAGGCTTCCTGGCTCGCCTGGTCGCCCAAGATGGTCTGGGCCGGATCGCCCGGCACAATGCGGACCAGCACGAAAACGAGCGTCAACACCGCAAGCAGGGTGGGGATCGCGAAAACCAGGCGCTTGACGATGTAGCGGATCATGCGGCGGTTTCCCGGCCGGTTCCGTCGGCGTGCGGCGGAACCGGCCGGACCGTCATCCTATTTGAAATGGGCGAGTTCGCTGACCACGGGGCCGAGATTGAGCGAGCCCTCCAACTTGAAGCCGAAGTCGAAATTGCCGCGCCGCGCCCAGACCAGCAGGTTTTCGTAGATCGGCAACGCACATACTTTCGTCATCAGCTTCTGCTGTGCAGTTTTCCACAGCGCCTTCTGCTTGGCCTGATCGGGTTCGCTGCGCGCGGCCACGATTTCGGCGTCGGCGTCGTTGCAATGGGTGAAATTGGTCACCGCCGTCGGCGTGCCGACGATGGCCGAGGAATGGAAGAACTGAGTCAGGTAGGTATCCGCGATCGGGAAGCGCGCCGCCTGGTACTGCACGATGGCACTCTTGTCCTTGCGGATTTCGGCATGGAATGTAGCGTGTTCGACGATCTCCATATCCAGGATGATGCCGCTCTTGCGGAATTGTTGCTGAACGACCTCGATGGTCGACAGCATGCCGGGCAGGCTGGTGTGGATGATTTTGATCGTCAGCCCGTTGGGGTATCCGGCTTCGGTCAGCAAGGCCTTGGCTTTGGCGGGGTCGTATTTCAGCAGCGGCACATCGTCGGTGAAGCCGAGATAGCCGATCGGCACGATCGACTTGGCTGGGCGCGCCACCGCGGCGCCCTTGAAGGTGACGATCTCGGCGATATTGAGCGCGTGGCCGAGTGCCTGGCGCACGCGCAAATCGTCGAGCGGCTTCATCTTGGTGTTGAGGTAGAGCACGGCCATCTCGGCCGGCTCGAACACCTCGACCACGGTGTTCGGCAGCTTGCCCATGCGCTCGACCCAGGTCTGCTCGCCCTTGCCGTAGAGCAGGTCGATCTCGCCGGAGGTGTAGGCGAGGTCGCGGCTGGCGTCCGACGGGATGTAGCGATAGACCACCTTCTCCAGTTTCGGCGCGCCGCGGAAATAACCCTTGTGGGCAACCAGCGTCACCGACTGCTTCGGCGCGTATTCCGAGAACATGAAGGGGCCGGTGCCAACGGGTTTCTTCTGGAAATTCTCGCCCATCTCCTCCGCGGCCTTTTTGCACACGATGTTGCCGCCGTGATAATTGGTCAGCAGGCCGAGCAGGCTGGGTACCGCGCTTTTCAGCGTAACGCGTATGGTGTTGGCGTCGACCGCCTCGACCTTGTCGAAATCCTTAAAGTCGGAGGAGAAGCCGGAGCGCTTGGGATCGGCCGCGCGCTGGAGCGAGTAGACGATGTCGGCGGACGTGATCTCGCCATAGCCATGATGGCACTGCACGCCGCGCCGGATGTTGAACGTCCAGGTCTTGGCGTCCTCGCTGGACGACCATTTCTCCGCGATATCGGGCTCGATGGTCTCGGGGTTCATGCTGCCCGGTTTGAAGCGCACGAGGCCGTTGAACATATAGTTGAACAGTGCCTTATCAGGCGTGGTCGCCGACAAATGCGGATCGAGCTTGCCGGCATCCGCCGAGGCCATGCCGACATTGAGCGTGGTCTTCTGGGCGAGCGCGGGTTGGACGGCGAGCGCGGCGCCGAGCGCGAGCGTGCCGATGAGCGTGCGATACATGTGGGTGAGCCTCCGTTGGTTCTTGATCTTGGCCGGCATTGTTCCTGGGCCGGCCGGGCGGTGCAAGGGGAAAGGTTCAGGCGGGTGGAGCCTGTGCAAATCTCCCAATCCCAAACGGCTCGATCGCCGTCGCCGTCCGGCCGTCGAGCGCCAGTTCCGCCACCACCGCGCCCACGGCGGGGCCGAGCTGGAAGCCGTGGCCGGAGAAGCCGAAGGCGTGGACCAGGCCGGGCGTGGTGCGGCTGATGTCGATGATCGGCAGCTCGTCCGGCATGTTGCCCTCGATGCCGGTCCAGTTGCGGATGATCTGGACATGGCGCAGCGCCGGCGCCACCTCGATGGCGCGTTGGAACGAGGTGAGCGCGCTATCGGGCTCCGGTCGGGCGCGCTGGGCGGCGGCATCGCTGACGCCGCGCCCGCCGCCGAAGATGATATTGCCGCGCGGAATCTGGCGCATATAGAGATCGCCGCCGACCACGCCCAGATTGGGTTCGAGGAAATAGGGCACAGGCTCGGTCACGCACATGTTGGGCGAGATCGCCTCCTCCGGCACGTTCTCGCCGAACCGCGCCGCGATCTCGTGCCCCCAGGCGCCGGCGACGTTGATTAGGACCGGCGCACTCACCTCCAACCCGCCGGCGGTGGTCAGGCGGAAGCCGTCGCTGCCCTTTTCCACATGCGTGACGTGAGCGTGTTCGCGAATGTCGGCGCCGAGCGCGCGGGCACGGCGCGCGAAGGCGGGCGCCACCAGGCGCGGATTGGCCTGGCCGTCGTCGGCGCAGAGCGAGCCACCGATCACCATTTCGCCCGCCCAGGGATAGCGGTCGCGGATGGCGTTGCGGCCCATGAGCTGGAGGTCGAGGCCCCAATCCGCGGCTTGGGTCGCATAGGCCTCCAACTCCGCCATGTCGGCCTCGGAGCGGGCGAGCTTGAGATGGCCTGACACCATGAACTCGCAATCCGTGCCGACGATCTCGGCCATGCGGCCCCACAGCGCGCGCGAGCGTCGGGCCAGCGGCAGCTCCACCAGCGTGCGGCCCTGCTGGCGCACGCCGCCATAGTTGACACCGCTGGCCTGGCTGCCGCACAGCGCGCGTTCCAGCAATACGACGGCCGCGCCGCGTTGGCGCAGATGAAGCGCGGTCGAGCAGCCGGCCAGACCGCCGCCGATGATGGCGACATCGGCTTTCAGTGTGGTCATTGTGTGGTGTCCAACACTGCGGCCATGGGCAACGGCTTGACCGGAGCCTGTCCGCGCAGCCGGCCGGCCTGCTCAATCGGCACGCCCAGCGCAGCGGCCAGGATTTCGGCGGCGGCTGGGCCGCAGACGCGGCCCTGGCAGCGGCCCATGCCGACCCGGCTGAACGCCTTGGCCCGGTTGACCTCGCCGGCGCCCAATTCGCTGGCGGCTCGGCGTAGCTCGCCGGCGCTCACACCCTCGCAGCGGCACAGGATGGTGTCGTCGGCGGTCGAGCGGGCGAGGTCGTCAGGGAAGGGGAAAGCAGCCTCCAGCCCGGCGCGGAAACGCCTATGGCGATCCAATTCCGCATTTATCGCTGCGACGCGCTGGCCGTGATCGCCGGGGCCGCGATCTTGCAACAAGGCCAGAGCGGCTCGCTCGCCCGTCAATTCCGCCGCGTCCGCGCCCAGGATGCCGGCACCGTCGCCGGCTAGATAAATTCCGCCCACCGGGGTGCGGCCCCAACCGTCCCGTTCGGGCAGCCATTGTCGTTGCAGATTATCCCAAGTGAAAGGGACTTCGGCCAAGTCGGCCAACTGGGTCTCCGCTTTCAACCCGAAGCCGAGCGCGATGGCATCGCAATCGGTGCGATGCTCCCGCCCGGCATCGTCGCGCCAGACCAGGCCGGCGACGGCGTCCGTGCCTTCGACGCCCACGGGCCGGATGCCCGATGCCACGGTCACGCCGCGACTCCGCAACCAGCCCAGATAGAACATGCCCTTGGCGGCCATCCCGGGCCGGGCGAGCAGCGCTGGAAGCGCCGCCAGCTTGCCGGCAAACGGTGCGGTGTCGAGCACGGCGACAACACGCGCGCCGGCACGCGCGTACTGGTAGGCCACGAGATAGAGCAGAGGCCCCGTGCCGAGAAAGACGACGCGGCGGCCGATGGCGCAGCCCTGATATTTGAGCGCGACCTGGGCGCCGCCGAGCGTGAACACGCCAGGCAGAGTCCAGCTGGGGAACGGAATGACGCGGTCCATGGCGCCGGTGGCGAAGATGGCATGGCTGAAGGCCAGCTCGTTAACGCGTCCACCCCGGAGCAGATGCATGCGGTCGGGCCGGATGCTCCAGACTAAAGTGTTCGGCCGATAGTCGATGCGGTCGGCCAACCCATCGAAAGCGCGATGGAGGCGGGTGGCTTTGTCGGCCTCGAAGCCATAAACTTCGGTGTCGGCGCGCGTGAAGCCCGGGGGTTGGCGGCGATAGATCTGTCCGCCGCTGGCCGGGGCCTCGTCGATCACGATGGGCCGGAGTCCCGCGCGGACCAGCGTTTCGGCCGCCCGCGTGCCCGCCGGCCCGGTGCCGACAATGACGGGCGGCTCAGCGGCCACGGAGCGTCATGCCCGTGGTTTCCAGCGCCATGCCGGCCTCCGCGAAGCTGGTGCAGGCGCGCAGGCGCCGTCCATCGGCCAGCCCGACCCAGCAATCCTGGCAGGCGCCCATCAGGCAGAAACCGGCGCGCGGCTCGCCGCCGAACTCCGCTATGCGCACGCGCCGGGTATGAGCGAGCAATGCGGTCAGCACGGTATCGCCGGCCAATGCCTCCGCCGGCTCGCCGTCGATGGTGATCGCCAAGCGCGGCCGATTGGTTTCAGCGAGCCGCTGGAACTGCCCGCTCACAGCATGTCTTCCAGCCGGCAATTGACCAGCAGCTCGGCCACGGCGGCATTGTTGGGGAGCGCGATCACGGCAGCTACCAGCTCGGCCAAATCGCCGGGCTGGGTCATATTGTGCGCGGCTACCCTGTCCGTGGCATAAACCGTCATGTCGGTGGCGACGAAGCTGGGGCACACCACGGTCGCGCGCACGCCGTCCTCCCAGCCGAGCCGGCGCGTCGCATGGGTCAAGGCGACCACGGCGAATTTGCTGATGGAATAGCCGACATGGTCGTTCTTGACCCGCTTGCCCGACATCGAGGCAATATTGACGATCCGCCCCGAGCCGCTCGCCTTCAGGTGAGGCATGGCGAAGCGGGTCAGGCGCAACGGTCCCTTGACGTTGACCAGCCACATCTCGTCCAGCTCGGCCTCGTCATCGTCCATGATCTTGGTCTGGCGCGAAATACCGGCATTGTTGATCAATCCATCGATGTGTCCGAAGCGCTTAGCCGTGGCCGCAACCCAGGCGGCGGCCGAGGCCTTGTCGGCGACATCGAGCGCATGGGTCAAGACACGTTCGCCCGCCAGCGTGGTGACGGCCGTGTCGAGCGCGGCGAGACTACGCGCGCCCAGGCTTAGCGTATAGCCTTTGGTGTGGAGGCAGCGCGCCAGCCCCAACCCAATGCCGCGATTGGCACCGGAAATCATGATCACGCGACCCTGGGGCGACAGCATTCCGATCTCCTGGTTGGCGCGGCCGGATCAGGCCGATGTCGGTATGGACTGGGCGCGCGGCAGCCGGTAGGCAAGCGCGATGATGGCAAAGGTCACGACCAACAACAGCAGGCCAAGAACGGCGATCGAGCCGAGTTCGCCGTTCTCGTTCAGATCGTAGATGACAACGGAAAGCACCTTGGTGTTCGCCGTATAGAGCAGGACGGCAGCCGACAATTCGCGAATGGCGGCGATGAAGATGAAGCACCAGGTCGACACGACCGCCGTGACGATCAAGGGTGCGATCACGTCTTTCAGCGCGCGCAATCGGGAGGCGCCCAAGATTCGGCTAGCCTCTTCCAACTCGATATGGATGCCGCGGAAGGCAGCCTGAAATTGCTGGAAACCGATGGGCAGTTCGGTCGTCAGGAAGGCAATGAACATGATGGCGAGCGTGCCGTAGATCACCAGGGGCGGGTGGGTATAGGCGAAGAACAGGCCGACGCCGAACACGATGCCAGGAATGGCGATCGGCGCGGTCGCTAGGAATCCCAGCAACCCGTGGCCCGGCACGGCGCGGCGCGACACGACATAGGCGATCACGAGCGTCACTACGGTGCCCACGGTGGCGGCTGCGAAGCCGAGCATGAAGGTATTCTTGAGCGCCAGCGGCGTGCTGGAGAACTCGAAAAAGACGAAGCGGAAATTGTCGAGGCCGAAGCCCGCCGGCGACCAAGTGATGGTGAGCGTCTTGGCGAATGCGGTCAGCACCAGGGCGGCATAGGGCAGGATGACGGCGCCGCCGACCACCAGCATGCAGAAACCCAGTGCCGGCCAACGCAGCCAGCCCAGGCGGACGAGCCGACTCTGCCCGCCCTTGCCGCCGACCACCGCATAGCCGCGTCGCCCCAGCATGGCGTGCTGGGTCCGCAACAACATAATCGTGATCACCAAGAGCGGCACGGCGGCGGCGGCGGCGAGGCCGGGCTGGGGCGGATACTGGAACATGCTCCAGATCTTGGTCGTCATGGTGTGAAAGCCGGCGGGCAGCGCAATGATCGCGGGTGAGCCGAAATTGTTCATGGCCTGGAGGAAGGCGATCAGCGTGCCCGCCAGGATCGCCGGCAGCACGAGCGGGATGGTGATGCGCGCCGCCGTGCGCCAGCGCGAGGCGCCCAGGATCGAGGACGCATCCTCCATATCGGCGGGGATGCGGTCGAGGCCGTTGGCCACCAGGATGAAGACGTAGGGAAACGTATAGTTGGCGATCGCCAGGATCAAGCCGAGCAGCGTGTAGATATCGACCAATCTGGATTCCCGGCCGAGATCGAAGGCAAGTCGGTAGAGTTGATTGATCAGCCCGCTATTGGGTGCCGCCAAAATTTCCCAGGCGACCGCGCCCAGGAAGGGTGGGGTGACGAAAGACGCCATGACCAGCAGGCGCACCGGCCGCGCCAATGGCATGTCCGTGCGCGCGATCAACCACGCCATGGGGGCGGCCACCAGCGTGCACAGCAGGGCGACGCTGGTGGCCACAATCATGGTCACCGCAAGCGGGCGAACCATGTCGTCGTCGCTCAAGAGTTGGGCGAAATGGTCGAGCGTGAGATGGCCCGCCCGGTCGGTCAGGCTGAACACGGCCAGCCAACCCATGGGCAGGAAGATCAGGGCTGCGAGCAGCAGCGCCAGCAGCGCGAAGACCGGCGTCGAAGGATCGAAGCGCCGGCCGCCGAACGCCTGGGTCGCCGCTCCGTTCACTACGTGCCGAATATCTGCCGGTAGCGTCGCTTGACCATCTCGGTGTCGCGCTCGACCGCCACGGGATCCTCGGGCAGCAGCTTGATCTCGCTCAGCGGTGTGCGGCCCTGGCGCTCCTTGATTTGCTTGTGCACGGAACGCAGGCCGCCCTGCTCGACCAGGAGCTGTTGGGCCTCCAGCGTGTGGATGTGGTGATAGAACAAGCGTGCGGCATTCGGATTCTTCGCCTGCGCCATGATGCCGGCGGGCGAGGTCACCATCGGTGTGCCCTCGGTGGGATAGACGATCTTGAGCGGGTTGCCCTTCTCGATCAGGGTGAAGGCGAGATACTCCGTGCCCTCCACGCCGACATCGCGCTCGCCGACGGCAACCTTGCGCGGCGGGTCGAGGGCGGATTGGAGCTGCATCGGCTTTTGCTTGGCCAGCGCTTCGAAATAGGACCAGCCGAGCGCGGTCATGATCTGGTGGGTTGCGGTCATGACCACGCCGGAATAGCTGGGATGGCCCTTGGCCAGCTTGCCCGACCATTTCGGGTCGAGCAGATCCTTGAAGCTCTTAGGCGTGTCTGCCTCGGACACCAGCTTGGTGTTGACATAGATCGCGCTCAGCGTGTTGCGCCAAGCGGCGAAATAGCCATCGGGATCGCGATGGCGCGGCTCGAATTGCGTGGCGATCTCCGGCGTTTCATACGGCACCAGCCAGCCATCCAACTTCCAGCGCACGAAATGGGCGGCGTCGGAGGAATTGACCACGTCGCAGATGTGCAACTTGGCCTGGTACTCCTGGCCGAGGCGCTGGAACAGGCGCTCCGAGCCGTTGCGCTCGACCTGCACTTTGACCCCGGGATACTTGGCCTCGAAGGTCCTGGCCAAGGCCTCGGCCAGCGGCAAATCCATCGCGGTGTAGAAATTGACCGTGCCTTCCTTGCGGGCTGCCGCAATCAGCTCTGGCGTCAGCGGGCTCGGCGGCGGTGCGGCGGCGAAGGCGGTGCTGGCGATCACGGTGATGGCCAGCGCCATCGCGCCCAAGCGAATGGCTCTCATGGTGTCCCTCCCTATAGGGTATTCCGCAACCCATTATTGACCGAATCGCTCACGACGCCAAGGCGCGGCAATGATTCGGCGGCAGGCGTATCCAGATCGCAGCGCCCGCGGCAATGTCGACATCCGTAGTCGTAATGGCGCGCAGCTCCGTGCCATCCTCCAGCGTCACCAGATAATCGCGGGTAACGCCGAGGAAGACTTGGCGGCGCACTTGCGCAGTAGCGACATTGCGCCCATCGCCGGCGGGTTGGGCTGTGTGCAGTTCGACGCGATGGGGGCGAATCGACACGGCGACCTCGCCGGTACCCGCACGGCCCCGCGCGCAGGAGAGGGCAATCGCGCCGGATTGCACCATATTGTCGCCGACATGACGGCCGCGCAGGATGTTGGTGCCGCCGAGGAAGCGGGCGACGAACTCGGTTTCCGGTTCCTCGAAAATCTGAACGGGTGTTCCCGCCTGCTCGATCCGGCCCTTGTTCATAACCACGATCATATCGGCCGTCGTCATTGCCTCGGCCTGATCGTGGGTGACATAGACGGTCGTGTACTTGTATTGGTCGTGCAGGCGGCGCACTTCGAAGCGCATCTCCTCGCGCAAATTGGCATCGAGATTGCTCAGCGGCTCGTCCAGCAGCAGCGTTTCCGGCTGTACCACCAGGGCGCGGGCCAGCGCCACGCGTTGCTGCTGACCGCCCGATAACTCGCCCGGATAGCGCTGAGCGAAGGCGGCCATTTGAGTCACTTCCAAGATCGTCTGCACCCGGCGGTCGATTTCCGCGCGGTCCAACCGGCGCAGCGTTAGCCCATAGGCGACATTGTCAGCGATCGTCATGTGCGGCCACAGCGCGTAGCTCTGAAAGATCATGGACATGCCGCGCTGTTCGGGCGGCAGCGCCTGGCCGGGGCCGGACAGCAGCCTGTCGCCGACCCGGATCGTGCCGGCATCGGGCTCCAGAAAGCCGGCGATCAGTCGCAGCGTCGTGGTCTTGCCGCAACCGGAGGGGCCGAGCAGGCAGACGAGCTGACCGTGCCCGACTTTGAGATCGACGCTGTTGACTACGGTCTGGTCGCCGTACCGCTTGGTCAATCCCTGGAGTTCGACGTCCGCCATGCCCTTGGAGCTCCCCGTTCGGCGGCCCGCGCGTTGACCGCCGGTGCCGTAGGGTGAAACTATACCGGCCTATTTCCCGACACTACAGCAGAAGCGGACTCCGACATGACTGTTCTGACGCCCCTGGCCGGCAAGGTCGCCATCGTCACCGGCGCTGCGCGCAACATCGGCCGCGCTATCGTGACGGCGCTGGCCGAAGCCGGCGCGGCGGTTGTCGTCAACGCCCGGACGGATCGGGCCGGGGCGGAAGAAACGGTGGCGCATGTTGCCGCCAGCGGTGGCCGGGCGCGCGTCCATCTGGCCGACGTGACCGTGGAGGGTGCCGCCCAAGGGCTGATCGACGATGCCATCGCCACCTATGGCCGCCTCGATATCCTGGTCAACAACGCTGCGCTCCGCAAAACCCAAGCGTTCGAATCCATGACGCTGGCCCAGTGGCGCGAGATCACAGGCGTTACGCTGGACGGCGCCTTTCTATGCGCGCGAGCCGCATTGCCCCACATGCTGCGGGCCGGCGGCGGTACTATCGTCAATATCGGCGGACGCACCGGCCACACCGGCGCGGCGCTCCGCGCCCATGTGGTCGCGGCCAAGGCCGGGCTGGTCGGCCTGACCAAGGCGCTTGCCATCGAATACGCGGAACGCGGCATCACCGCCAATTGCGTGGTGCCCGGCACGATCGAGACCGCGCGCGGCGCCTCGGCCGGCGGACCCGGCCAACACCCCGGCGGCGAGTTGCCGCCCATCCCGCGTAAAGGCCGGCCGGAAGAGGTCGCGGCTCTGGTGCGCCACCTCTGCTTGCATGAGTCACGCTATATCACAGGCCAGACCTTGCATGTCAACGGTGGGGCCTATCTGCCGTGATGCGGTTGCGCCGAAAATCCCCCGTTGCTAGTCAGGACTGCCACGGATTTGCTTTGCGCCTTGGGCTCCCTTATCCTTGCCAGTCTGCGGGTGTCGTCATTGGGTTATAAGCGGGGCATTGATGCCGACCGTGGCGATCGTCGATGGGGTGCGGATCATGATCTTTCCGTTCGACCACGAACCGCCGCATGTGCATGCGTTCGGTGCGGATTTTCGGCTCAAGCTGGCCATTGCCGAGGCGTCCGTCTTGGAGGTGCGCGGCGTCATCGGTCCGGCCATGCTGCGCCGGCTGCAAGGTTGGATGATGGCGCGTCGTGCTAAACTAAACGAGTTGTGGATCGATGCTGCGGCCGGTCGCCCCATTGGCAAGGCTACGGAGTAGGCGATGCACCGAATTGTTCGCGCCCAAGCAAGGCCTGATTTCTCCTTAGATATCGAATTCGAGGATGGGGTATCGGCGCGTGTCGATGTGTCGAGCCTTGTCGCAATGGCGGAGGTGGCTGCGCCATTCCGCAGCCCGACCAGATTCGTGTCGGCCATGACGATTGTTGAGGATGGCGAGGCGCTGCATTGGGACGATCAGTTCGAACTTCATGCCGACAGCCTCAGATATCGCGCCTTTCCCGAGGAACTGACGCGCGACTATAGCGCGGCGCCTGTCGGCCAGGGCCGACCTGCCGCGTAAACCGTGATCCAGTTGAAGTCCGTCGGCTACAACATCCAGTACGGCGTCGGCTGCGACGGTCGGCTCGATCTCCCCCGCGCCATCGGCGCGGTCGCAGGCGCCGACATCATCGCCTTGCAGGAGGTCGAACGAAACTGGCCGAAGAGCGGCATGGCCGATCAGCCCGCGGAAATCGCGCGTCTGTTGCCGGATTATTACTGGGTCTACGGTCCCTTCTTCGACCTCGATGCCAGCCGCCGCGCGGCCGATGGCCGGATCGAGAACCGGCGGCGCCAGCATGGCGTGATGCTGTTGGCGCGCTGGCCGATCCGGTCCAGCCGGTTGTTCCCCTTGCCCAAGCTCGATACCGCCGATGGACTCGGCTTCCAGATGGGCGTGCTCGAAGGTGTGATCGATATTCCCGGTCGACCGCTGCGCGTCTATTCCGTCCATCTCTCCGCTTTGAATTCGCTGGAGCGACTGCCCCAGGCGGACGCGCTGCTGCGCCTGCGGCGGCAAACGGCCGGCGAAGGTCCCACCTGGAGTGGCGAGGCCGTGCTGGCCGGAACCGATTGGTCCGCTGGCGAGCCGCCGCCACCGGCACCGGCCGATACCATCATGCTGGGCGATTTCAACATGCGGCCGGATTCACCCGAATACGGTGTGCTCGTCGCTGACAGGCCGGAACGCCATGGAGGCCGGCCTCAACCATGGACGCTCTATGATACTTGGCCGCTTGCCGGCGATGGTGGCGATGGCGCTACTTTCCCGCCTTCGGTCGCCTATCCGTTGCCGCAAGGCGTGCGTATCGACTACGGGCTGGTCAGCGGCGGGTTGGTACCGGCGGTCAAGCGGGCCTGGGTGGATGAGAGGGCGGAGGGATCGGATCACCAGCCCTATTGGGTGGAGATGGGGGTATGAGCAGCGGTGAGCTTACCTCACCGCTTCTTCACCTTTAATCTGCGTTCGATGCATCACCCGGCGCGCGGTCGGATCGAATGGGTCGCGCCGGTGGAGCACGGAGAGATTGTTCCAGATGAGGACATCGCCCCGGCGCCATTCGTGGCTCATGGCGAAGCGCATGTTGCCGGCGTGCGCCCACAGCGCGTCGAGTAGCGCCTCGCTCTCGGCCAACTCCATGTCGAGGATGTAACTATTGGTGCGTCGACCAAGGAACAGAGCCTTGCGCCCTGTGACGGCGTCGGTCCGCACCAACGGGTGACGCGCACCCCGGGTCTGGCGCACATCGGTCACGGGCTCGTAGCCCCGGCGCAGCTGGCCGGCGCTGTTGAGCGAGGCGTCGTGGATGGCGATGCGGCCCTGGATCCGGCTTTTCATGTCGGCGCCAAGCGCGTCATAGGCGGCGAACATATCGGCGAAGTAGGTATTGCCGCCGCTGGGCGGAATTTCCAGCGCGTGGAGGATGGCGGCCTTGGGCGGTCGGTCGATATAGGTCATGTCGGCATGCCACACCGCCTCGCCCGCACCCAAATTTCCGATGGGCTTGCCGTCCTCCACCACGTTGGAGATCACGTTGACCTCGGGATGCTCGGGCAGGAATGGCGCGCCATAGGGGTTGGGGCCGGGCGGATCGAGTTCGCCCCAGTTCCGGCTGAAGGCGATGAGTTCGGGATCGCTGAGCCGTTGGTCGCGGATGACCAGGACCAAGCGCTCGCGCCAGGCTCGCTCGATCTCGGCGAAGGCGCTTAGTGGCAGAGGCTGGGATAGATTCACGCCGTCGATCTCGGCGCCGAGCGGAGCGGACAGCGGGCGGATGCGCATGGGCGTGGCCTCAGCGGGGCACAGCGATTCGGAAGCGGGCATCGCCATCTTCCTTGACTTGGGTAGGCAGCTCGATTTCCCAATCCAGGTATTCCTGCATGTTCTTGGGCACGAAGCGGCGGCGTGCGTGTTCCCAGAACCAGTGGTCGATGCAGGCGGCGTCGGGCGGATCGTCGGGCGAGGTCGCGAGCGGAAAGCCCGAGCGCGCCCAGGCGGCGGCACCGCCGGCCAGCATGGAGACGGGCGCGGCGGTCAGGCCTTCGGCATCGCGCGCGGCGAGTTCGGCCACGAGATCGTTGTCGGCGGCGATCACCACGCGATGACCCCGGGGCAGGGTGGCCAGCACAGATCCCAACCTTGCGCGCGGCGCCCAGCGGGCGCCCGGAATGTGACCGGTGCGGTAAGCCTGGCTGTTGCCGACATCGACCACCGCCGTGCGGCCCGTATCCAGGGCGCGCTTGAGATCGCCCGTGGTCATGACCTCGATGGCATCGTCCTGGCCCAGCACCTCGGCCGTGCCGGAGCCTTCATCCAAGCCGCTCGTGCCGATGCCGCCGGCAAGTACATGGGCGTCCCAACCCATCTGAATCAGCCAATGCGCCGTCATGGTGGCGCGCACCTCGGTGTCGTCGGTCAGCACGATGCGCGCGCCCAGCGTGGCGATCCAGCGGTCGGTCGCCTGAACGAGCTGGCCGCCCGGGGCGGAGACGGCACCGGGCAAATGATCTGCCGCGTATTCAACGGGATCGCGGACGTCGAAGAGGTAGAGCGTGCGCTGCTCAGCCTCGGCGCGCCAAGCATCGAGCCGGCCGCGATCGATGCGCGGCACCTTGAAGCGTTGGGCGACTGCCTCGGCGGCGGCGCGAGCACGAGCGATGCCGGCCTTGCTTGGCGCCGATGCCCGCGCGGTCTTGCCTTGGTCGGGCATCAGGCCGGCGAGCCGCCAGCCCATGGTGCCGTTGCGCAGGGCGGTTACCGGATTGGCAATGCCGGCATTGATCAGCGACTGCGCCCCGATGATGCTGCGCGTGCGGCCGGCGCAGTTGACCACCACGGTCGTCTTTGGCGATGGCGTCAGATCGTGCACCCGATAGGCCAGCTCGGCGCCGGGGCAGCAGATGCCGCCGGGCACGCTATGGGCCTGGAACTCGTCGAACGGTCGGCTGTCCAGCACGACCAAGTCTTCGCCCCGGTCGATGCGCGCCTTGAGGTCTTCCGGCGTGATCGAGGGGGTACCATAGGCGTGCTCGACATCCTCGCCGAAGGCTTTGCTCGGCACGTTGATGCCCTGAAACAGGACATAGCCCGCAGCCTTCCAACCGGATGCGCCACCGGCCAACACGGCGACATTGCTATAGCCGCTGCGCACTAGAATACGTGCGGCCTTCTCCGCTGCGCCGTCGCCCTGGTCGACCAGCACGGTGCGTGCCGAGCGGCGCGGCGCTAGGCGCGCGACTATGGACTCGAACCGGCTATAGGGCGCGGAGACGGCGTAGAAGAGGTGACCCAGGGGATGCTGGCCATCCTCGCTGACATCGAGCAAGGCAAGTTCTTGGCCGTCGCGAAGTGCCGCCTTGAGGGCCTGGGGGTTAATACTTGTGAAGCTCATGGTTGGCGAGCTTAGCGCGGTTCAAACGGCTGCGCGACTGTTCAACCCTGACATCGCCAAAGCGCCGGCGAGCGACAGGATGGCCACCGCGAGGAACCCGCCACTCAATCCCAGGAACGCTGCCGCGACCGCGAAAACGATGGGCCCGACGACGAGGCCGAGATAGCCGAATGCCATCATGGCGCCCATGATCGGTCCGAGAGCTATCGCTGGAGCATGGCGTGTCATTTCCGCGAGCATCACGCCGTTCCAACCGCTGGCGGTCAACCCGAAAATGAAAGAAAGCATCAGGATGGACGACACGTCCCAGTCCGCGCGTGCCATGCCGATCGCTACGGACGTTGCCGTCATGGCAAGGCCGAGAGTCAGCATCATGGTCGACGTGGCAATGTGTCCACCAGCCAATACACCCCACAGAATACGCCCGATCAGGCCACCCGCCTGGGCCAGCGCGAGCATCGAGCCCGCCAAGGCCAGACCGTAGCCCAGCGTCACCACGCCGTGCGTGACCAGGAAGGTGCTGAGGCAAATCTGCATGGCGCAGAACGCGAAGCCTGTGAAAGTCAGACGACGTAGCGCATGCGAGCGCCACACGACGCCGAGCGCCGCACCAAAGCCGAGTTGCACAATGTCCGAGGTCTCGCGGGCAAGGTGGTCGTAACGCCGGCGCAGGGGTTCGACCAGGATAGCCGCTACCAGCGCGGCCAGCGCCGCGACCAGCATCACATGGCGCCAGCCTAAGGCCAGGGCCAGGGCGGGGAACATGAAACCCGCGATCATGCCGCCGGCCTGCATGCCGGTCTGCTTGGCCGAAAAGACCAGGTTACGCCAGCGCGTCGGCGCCACGCGCGCCAGCAGGGCAGAGCTTGACGGCGTTTCCGGGCCGCAGCCGAACCCGATACCGATCGCAGACAGCGCCAGCAGCGCAAGAGAGCCGTGGGCTGCCAAGGCAAGGCCGCTCGCGTAGAGCACCAGGCAGACCTGCCCCATGCGCAGCGGACCCCATTGGGTGATAAGCGGTCCCGCGACCAGCGACGAGGCGATTGCGGCGAGCCAGAGCAGCGTGGCGAAACCGCCGACCAGGGTTGCCTCGACACCGATTTCCGCTGCGATCTCCGGTGCCAGGGTCGGCACGGCCAGCATGCCGAGCGCCATGACGACCTGGATAAACCACGTGGCGACGATAGGGCCGACCGCGCCGGCCAGCGGCGGTTCCGCCCTGCGCATGTTTTCTGCGATGCCGCTCATGCCCCTGCCGATCGCCCCCCGAGATTGCCGATCCGCGGGTGCGTACCATCATTCCCCGACGATGTCTCGAAATGGCGAGACATGCCTGACCCGCGCATTTGTGCGGTCGAGCGCCATGGCGCGTCCATGTTGCCGCCGCCGCCGGTTAGATCGTCTGGCGTCGACGAACGCGACCGTGGCTGAGTAGAGGCGGGAGCCTTGAGAGAGTGACCTCAGCGCTTCACGTCGGTGGCGAGATGGGCAATGCAATCGCCGCGTTCGACCTGAACATGGGGGCGTCGGCAGATGACGACGCCGTCCTGGGAGAACGCGACGGGCACGGGGTCGCGTAGCGGCTCGTCGAGGAACTGCATCATTCCTGCGACTTGACCCGATTTGACCGCGTCGCCCAGATCGAAGAACGGCTCGAACCAGCCGCGCGTGGGGGCATGCAAATAGTATTCGAACCCACCGACATACATCAGGCGGGACTGGCGCTTGACGCGGCCTGCCACGGGCTGAACCAGGCCGAAATGCTCCAGCATGTTCTGCACGCCCTGTTCGGCGACCTTCAGGGTCTCGGGCGAGACCTGGCCGGTGCCGCCAAGCTCGGTCCCGATCGACATGATGCCCTGGCGGCGTGCAGCGGCCGACGAGGTGCGGTTCTCGCCGAAATTGACCATGTAGGCAACGGGCGCGCCGAAGGCGAGAAGCGCGGCGAGGTGCTTGGGATCGGGCTCGCCGCCGGCGTCCTTGGCCATCAACGCGCTTGGGATGTAGTGCAGTGTCCGGCCGCCGGAATGCATGTCGATCACGGCCATGGCCATGGGCATCAGCACGCTTTCGATATAGTGCGCGATCATCTGGGTGACTGAGCCATTGGGATCGCCGGGAAAACTGCGATTCAAATTTCCGGCGTCGATCGACGAGGTGCGATAACCGGCCATGGCGGCGGGGAAATTGGCCATGGGCAGTAGGATCACGCGACCCTTCACGTCTTTCGGCTCAAGCCGGCGGATTAGCTTAGCGAGCGCGATCTGTCCCTCGAACTCGTCGCCGTGATTGCCGGCCATGAACAAGACGGTGGGACCGGGGCCATTCTTGATCTGGGCAATGGGAATGCCGATCCAGCCATAGGCCGACACATTGCTGGAATAGGGCAGGCGCAGATAAGTCACCTGCTTGCCCTCGCGATTGAAGTCGATGTCGGATTGCAGGCGCGTGGGCTGGGCAGTCATGTAACGATCATCCCAATGGCTAGAGAAGCGGTTTGAGTGCCGCGAGCAGGCGGTCGATATCGGCGGCCGAATTATAGAGATGGGGGCTTACCCGCAAAGCCTGGCCGCGCTGACTGACATAGATTTTCTGCCGGGCCAGTTTATCGGCGAGGCCGGCGGGCAGGCCGCCGGGCCGGGTGAGGCCGATCATATGGGGGACGCGGTGGCCGATTGGCGGCGCATCGAGGCCCAGTTTCCGTCCGCCCTCCGCCAGCGCATCTGTCAGCGGTTTCAATGTTGCCGCTATATTGGCGGGGGTCCAGGCCGTTAGTTGCTCAAGCGCAACGATCGCCATGGGCAGGTGGATGAAATTGCTGCGTTCGCCCATGTCGTAGCGGCGCGCGCCCGGCTCGAAGGTCTCGGGGTAGTCGGTGGCGCCCTCGGCCGCGGCGGCGCCGGCGCGGTTGAAGCCGTGTTCCTCGATCGGCCGGCCGTTCTGTCGGTGGGGGGCGGCATAGAGAAAGCCCAGGGTGTAGGGGCAGAGCAGCCATTTATAGGCCGAGCAGATCAGGAAATCCGGCTGCACCGTCTTGAGATCGAGGGGAAAGGCGCCGATCGATTGGGTGCCATCGACCACGAAGGCGGCACCGACCGCGCGCAGGCGCGCGCCGATTGCGGCAAGATCGATCATGCCGCCATCGGTCCAGTGCAGATTGGGCAGGGCTGCGATGGCGGTCGAAGCATCGATGGCCGCCAGCACGGCGGCGGTCCAGTTGCCGTCAGCAGGCCGTTCGACCGTGATCATGCGGGCGCCTTTGTCGCGCGCTAGAATCTGCCAGATCCGCACATTCGAACTGTGCTCGCCCGCGATAACCACAATCGACTGACCCTTGCCCACGGGCAGATTGGCTGCCGCGATGGCCGCGCCGTAGCTGGTGGAGGGGATGATCGCGATATCGTCGGCGGCGGTGCCAATCAGCCGCGCATAGGCGGCACGCGACAGTTCCAGCTCGTCGTAAAAATCGCTACGGACGATGGTCCAGGGGTGGACCTTGCGCTGGATGCCTTGGATGCCGCGCGCGGCAGCCGTCTTAAGCAACGGCGAGAGATAGGCGCAGTTGATATAGGTGACATCGTCCGGAATATCGAACAAATGTCGCTGGTTCGGAATGGGTGCGGTCATGTCGGCGGGTTCACCAGATGGCAGGCGACCTGTTGGCCGCCGACGGCGATCAGCGCGGGCTCGATCTTGCGGCAGGCATCCATGACATGGGGGCAGCGGGTATGGAACCGGCAGCCCTGGGGTGGGTTGATCGGGCTGGGCACGTCGCCCTTGAGCACGGTGCGCTGGCGCCGCCGGCCGGGTTTCGGCACGGGAATCGCCGACAACAGCGCTTGGGTGTAGGGATGCTTGGGCTGGGCGTAGAGTTGGCGCTTATCCGCGATCTCGACGATCTTGCCCAGATACATGACCGCGACCCGGTCGGCGATGTGTTTGACCACACCCAGATCGTGACTGATGAACAGATAGGTCAGGCCGAACTCGCGCTGCAAATCCTGCATCAGATTGATGATTTGAGCGCGGATCGACACATCGAGGGCGGAGACCGGCTCGTCGCAGATCAGCAGCTTGGGCTTGAGCGCCAACGCTCGCGCAATGCCGATGCGCTGGCGCTGACCGCCCGAGAATTCGTGGGGGTAGCGCGTGGCGGCATAGGTGGCCAAACCAACCACGTCGAGCAATTCGCGTACGCGCTCGGCCCGATGGGCGCTATCGCCCTCGCCATGGATAACCAACGGTTCGGCGATGATCTCCTCGACGGTCATGCGCGGGTTGAGCGAGCCGAACGGGTCCTGGAAGATGATCTGCATTTCCCGGCGCAACCGGCGCAGCGCCTCGCCCTCGAGCGCCAGCACATCCTGACCCATGAAGGTCACGCGGCCGGCGCTGGGTTCGATCAGGCGGATCAGCATGCGGCCCGTGGTAGTTTTGCCGCAGCCACTCTCGCCGACAAAGCCCAATGTCTCGCCCGCGCGAATATCGAAGCTGACGCCGTCCACCGCCTTGACCGCGCCGCTGACACGCGAGAAGACGATACCCTTGACGATCGGGAAGTGCTTGGTCAGGCCCTCGACCCGGACGAGAGGTGCCACGTCGCTCATGTCGCCAGACCTTCCGTGCGATAGTTGACGTGCCGGATACAGGCGACGCCATGGCCGGGGCCGCACGGCAGCAAGGGCGGAACGATCGTGGTGCAGGGCGGCTGCACATGGGCGCAGCGCGGCGCGAAACGACAGCCGGCGGGCTGATCGAATGGGCTCGGCACCGTGCCGGGAATGGCGGTCAGTCGCTCCGTTTCGGTTACCAGCGACGGGATGCTGGCCAGCAACCCCTGGGTATAGGGATGCTCGGGCCGGTCGAAGGCGGTGGCGACATCGGCGGTCTCGACCAACTGTCCCGCATACATGACGGCGACGCGGTCGACGAACTCCGCGACGACGCCGAGGTCGTGGCTGATCAGCACCACGGCCATCTTGAACTCGTCTTGCAACGAGCGCAGCAAGTCGAGGATCTGGGCCTGAATGGTCACATCCAGCGCGGTTGTCGGCTCGTCCGCCAGCAGAAGTGAAGGCGAGCAGGACAGCGCAATCGCGATCATGATGCGCTGACGCATGCCGCCGGAGAGCTGGTGGGGATATTCCTCCAACCGCTGGACCGGACTAGGGATGCCGACTTTGTCGAGCATTTCGAGCGCGCGGTCGCGCCCGGCGCGGCGCGAGATGCGCTCGTGATGCAACACGGTCTCGATGATCTGATCGCCGACCGTGAACACCGGGTTGAGCGAGGTCATCGGCTCCTGAAAGATCATGCCGATGCGCCCGCCCCGGATCTGGCGCATCTCGGCCGCCGATTTTGTCAATAGGTTAGCACCCTCGAAAAGAATCTGGCCGGCCGCAACGCGGCCCGGGGGCTGGGGCAGCAGGCCCATGATGGCGAGCGCGGTCACGCTCTTGCCCGAGCCGGACTCGCCGACGATGCCGAGCACTTCGCCAGGCCGCAAATCGAAGCTGACGCCGTCAACCGCGGCGGCCGGGCCGCTTTCGTAATCGAACTCGACGCGCAGGCCGCGCACGGATAACAGGGGCTGCGTCGCAATGTCCATCGTCATTCCTGAATCTTAAGGCGTGGGTCGAGCACGTCGCGCAGCCCGTCGCCCAG